>REEU01000021.1 GCA_007694905.1 Gammaproteobacteria bacterium
ATATCGCCAATAGTGCCCTGGTCCCGACGCTCCATGCCTGCCGAGTGCAGCGTGTCGTCCCCCGGCGCAGGATCGACGTCGCCGAGACCATCTGCAGCCGGAAGCCAACGATCAACCACGGCCAGCGCCGACTCCAAACCCACGCGCGGAATCTGCGGCTCTGCCTGCGACCAGGCGAGTTCGCGCGCGGCGCTATCGCGCGGAACGTACACCCTCGCCAGAAAATCCCAGCTGGCGAGAGCCAAACCAGCAACCAGCAGCAAGCTTAGCTGCGTCCTCGCGCTCATTCCATGCCCTCGGAGGCCAACGGCTGGAAGTAGTAGTCGAGCACCAAGGAGGCCCGGCCATGAGACTGAGGCCCACGCCCCTCCCGTGGCATTGAAATTTCGGCCTCGCGGATCCGCAGCGGGCCGACCCCATGCTCGAGAGCCACATGAGCCCGTGCCAGATCGCGAAGTGGCCCCTCGGTCTGCAAGCGCACTCGGCCATAGCTCAGCCCAGCGGCCTCCTCACGCCCCTCCCAAAGCCACTCGAACAAGCCAAGCTCCAGCCCCTCCGCTCTCAGCGTAGCAGCCAGCTCCCGCTGCACCGCCAGTCTCAGCGCCTCGACAGAGGCTGGCGCGGGATACGGAGCCAATATTTCATCCAGCTGGCGAGCAATCCGCGCTTCATCCCGCGCAAGTCCTGTTCGATGAGCCACCAGGCCGGCGGCACGATCCAGACGCATGGTGAGTGCCGCCAAACGGTCGGCGGATTCGACCTGAGCGTCGACCCACGGCACGATAATCAGACGCAGCATGGCCAGCAACACCAGCACACCCAGCAGCAACTGCTGACGACCGCTCATCGGCCGGCTCGACCCGCAGGCCCACTGTCTTCGGACGTTGCTTCCACCAACTCGGCGACGACAGCAAAAGACTCCCCAGTCCGAGTGCGGCGCACCGGCGCATCCATCCGTAATCCAGCGACTTCCGGCAGCTGCGAGAGCGTGTCGATGACATCCGCCGCGTTAACCACTGTACCCCGAATAGCGATACGGCCATCGCTGGCTTGCAGCGCAGCAACAGTGCCTCCGGCCTCCCAGATGGCAGCGACCATCGCCCAGGCTGGATAACTCGGTTGGCGGGTATTCTCAAGCGCCACGAGCGCCGCGAGCCGCGCTGCTCCATCGGTCAACGACTCGCGCAGCGCCAGCAACTCCGAGACATCGTCGCCGAGTGCCTCCAAGGCCTGCTCACGGGCGCTCAGACTCGCGCCTAGGTACAAGGATGCCAGCGTCATGTAGAGTATCAGCCCTCCTACGGCCAATGCGGCGAGCGGTCTCCAGCGGACAGCGGCGCTCCAGCGAGCCTGTCGACCGCGATTACCTAGCAGCGTCCAGTGCCCGGGTGACAGCCGCCACAAGCCGGCCCACATCAGACTGCCCAGCGCCACCTGATCATCCAACACTCGCGGCGGCTCCGGTGGGACGCCCATCGCCATCGCCTGCAACCGCGCGTCTCGCAGAATGCCGCCTTCCGGCTGACTCGTGCCGTCCGGGGCCAGGTAATAGCGAAAACCCGCACGTTCAACCTGCAGGAAGCTGCCCTCTACCGCCGCAGACAAAGCAAGCGTCTCGGGTACTATCCACAGGTAAGGTGCGGCGGCTGCCAACGCTGCGGGTTTCAGACGGAAAAAGCGTACCGTGGTGCGCTCTTCTCCGGGCGGCCCGGGCACGGCGACTACCCCAGGCTCCGCCGCGATCTCCTGGCTCAGCACCTTGCGCAACTCACGTGCGGGGATCCCCGGATAAAGCTGCACGGACTCAACGTAGTGTTCGCGACCCACGACCAGCATCGGTGCCCAAGCAGCAGCCGGCTGGCAGTGCAGGTCTGCCACAGTCTCGCCACACAGCCAGGCGATGTGTCGCCGGCCGCGCGCCGCTGCCGCAGCGCGCAGGCGTGCCATCAGCCGCCTCAGTGCGGTCATGGAACCTGCCCGGCAATCGATGGTCGCGGCCCCCACAGCACCAGTGGCTCGGCCGAATACGGACTGATGCTCACCACCCCATCGCGCTGCAGCCAAACCGACCCATGCCTCCCCGATATACTAATGCCAACACCACGGCCAACAGCGAGGTTGATCGATTCGTCGGGGAAAATACCAGTCAGCTGCATGAAGGTTTCTTCATCAATTTCGGAGTCGGCACGCAGCCGCGTCACTGCCTCCATCGCGGCTGGCGAGACGAACATCGCCACCACGGGCAGCGGCGCCGTGCGGGGGTTCAATGCTGTGACCGGATAGAGGGTGATTACCTCCGACAACTGCTCCAGCAACGACGGGGTGAGCGCCTCGTACCGCACCAGTTCGCTCACGGACTGCGGCATCTGACCTGCCCGGAGCGCCGCATGTAGGCTGGAGTTTACCTGCGCAGCAGCAGATTCGCCCAGCCCCAACTGCACTAGCAGATCCAGGAAGCGTGGCTCGCCAGCCCAGTTCAGCGGCACCAAGCCGGACTGATCCTGCAGGCGGAGCCGCACGCCGTCCACCTCGAACGCCACCCCATCGAAACGCCAGAGGCGGGCGTAAGGATTATCCGACGCCGACACCGGCCACTTGGGCTCGGTGAGCAGCGAATACAGCAAGGCGGCTTCCTGCGAGTGCAGCGCGAACTCGGCGGTACTGCGATCGAGCATGGCTTGAGCACGACCCAGCTGATCGCGCCCGGTCAGCGCAAGCTGGGTCAGCAACAGCAGAAGCAAGGCACTGATCAGGAGTGCCTGGACAAGCGCGACACCGCTTTGACGCCCCATCAATCCGCCGCCAGGAATTGGTTGATAGCCTCGCGGCCCTGCGCCGGCAACGCGAGCACAACCGACTGCCCATCGATAAGCAACCGCAGCCTCTCTGGCTGCTGGCGCGTAAGGAGGCCGTCATACTCGCCAAACCATCTCCGAACCGCCCGGGGATCATCATCCGCCGACAGGCGGGCCTCAAGACTCGCCCAGCCATGGTACTCGAAGCTCAGCTCACGCAGGTCGCGCGCGACCACCATCCGCGCCGCGAAAGGCAGACGCTGCCCAGCCTCGCGAAGAACCAGCCCTTCCAGAGATGCCTCTTCGTAGACCAGCTGCCATAGTGCCTCTGCGGTCCCGTCGGACTGACGCTCACGAAACACCCGGATCACAGCTGGATAGCTGTCAGCAAACACCGGAGAAAGAGTCACCATGGTCAGACCTTCCTCACGACCGAGGAAATAGAAGCCTGGCTCGCCTGCGGCATCACGGACTACCCAGGCCACTCCGCCCGACAGGGCCTCGAAAAGCACGGCCAGTCCCTGGTAGTCTGCGCGGGCACCCTCGAAGCGCCCAAGCCGTCCGTCCCACTCACCGCTGAAGCGGGAGTAGGCCAGGCTGGCGATGGCGATCACCAGGATGGTGACAGTCATCGCCACCAACAGCTCCACCATGGTCACGCCGGTCACTCGACGAGGGGCAGCCATGCCAGCTCCTGGTAGAGGAAGACTTCGCGGCGCCCGGCGCGGGCAAGCGTCAGTTCCACGTC
>REEU01000094.1 GCA_007694905.1 Gammaproteobacteria bacterium
TTCGAGCGCATGCGCGAGATCGGCATGCTGCTGTCCATCGGCATGAGCCGCCGACGCGTGTTCAGCATGATCATGCTCGAGGCAATCATCCTGTCGATCGGCGGCGCAATCGTGGGCATGGTCCTGGCGACACTGAGCATCAATCACTTCAGTGGCGCCGGACTCAACCTGGAGATGTTTGCTGAGGGCGCGGCCCAGCTGGGCTGGGATCACATCATCTATCCGGCGCTGTCTATAACCGAATACGCCATCATCCTCACGGTAGTATTGATCATCACACTGCTGGCATCAGTCTATCCGGCGATAAAGGGAATCCGGATCAACCCATTGGAAGCTGCCAGAGACGCCTGACTCCGATCATCCAGACGAAGACGCGCACTGTTATGACTATCGTACGAACGGAAAACCTGTCCAAGGTTTACAACCCTGACACCGTGCCCGTGCACGCCCTGCGCGATGTCTCCATCGCGATCGAAGAGGGTGAGTTCACGGCACTTAGGGGGCCATCAGGGTCCGGCAAGACCACCCTGCTGAACATGATCAGTGGCCTGGACAGACCGACCTCAGGAAAAGTGTTCATCGACGGCCATGAGATATCGAAGATGAAAGACGGCGAGCGCATCGACTTTCGCCTGCAGAACATCGGCTTCGTCTTCCAGCACTACAACCTGATCCCGGTGTTCACGGCTCGCGAGAACGTCTCCTTCATCATGATGCTTCAGAATCGCAGCAAGCGTGAAATTCAGCAGCGGGCGGACGACCTCCTTGATCAGGTTGGCCTCGGGGATCGCAAGGATGCCAGACCGGCACAGCTATCAGGAGGGCAGCAGCAACGTGTAGCCGTGGCCCGCGCCCTGGCATCGGAACCGAGGTTCATTCTGGCCGATGAGCCCACCGCCAATCTTGATACCGAATCAGCCATGAACCTGCTGGACATCATGGAAACGATGAATCGGGAGCGGAGCATCACCTTTGTCTTCTCCACCCACGATCAGCGGGTGATCGATCGCGCCCGACGGGTTATCACCATGGTGGACGGAGCCGTATTCCGGGATGAAATCCAACATGCTCATGAGCTGCAGGAGAGCTAGTGGGCCATGCGCAAAATTTGGTTACTGTTCGCTGCGCCGGAACGCGCAGCTCTGCGTTGCGAAAGCTTGAAATAGCGGTGCCATTCCTGCGCTTCCGCGCCTTGATCTGCACGCCCCGGCTGGGCTCCTTAGTCACCGAACTTTGCGCATGGCCCACTAGCTCGCCTCTGCGGCACGCGTCGCTCGTATTCCTGACGCTGCTGGCGATCGGAACACGCTTGCCCATTGCTCAAGCGGAGGAGGATATCCGAGTCAGCGGATACCTTCAGGCCAGCGCAGTGCGAATCTCAACGGAGCTTCCTGAGCCCGTCGGCAGCCAAAGCTGGATGGAATACCGGCTGCAGAACCGATTGAACGTGAGCTGGTATGCCACGTCTGATCTGACCTTCAACTGGCAGATGCGAACACGGCTGTTCGCCGGCGATCTGGTCCGTGACTTTCCACAATACGTAGAGAGCATCGCAACCGACGACGGCCTGGTGGATCTGTCCTGGACGGTTGCCCAGCGCGACAACTGGGTGCTGCAGCATGTCCCTGATCGGCTCTACGCAGAATGGAACAGGGGTGACTGGGACATCAGCATCGGGCGGCAGCGGGTCAACTGGGGCGTGAACATGATTACGAACCCCAACGACATCTTCAACATCTATTCCTTCTACGACTTCGACTATCCGGAGCGACCGGGCTCCGATGCCATCCGCATTCAGCGCCATCTTGATTTCACGTCGCGAATCGAAGTGGCCGTGAGCCCTGCGAGGGAACTCAGAGACAGCGTGTTCGCGGCGCTTTACGCGTTCGATCTTCGCGGCTATGACGTGCAGATCATCAGCGGCTACTACCGCGATCGCTTTACCGTTGGTGCCGGGTGGGCCGGCGATTTCCGCGGCGCGGGAATCAAGGGCGAGACAATGCTCTACAGGGACATCGATTCCCAGGAAGGCATTAGGGGCACGAACGCCATCGTGTCAACCTCCGTTGATTACATGTTCGAAAACGGCCTGTTCGTGGTTGCCGAGATTCTCTACAACCGAGAGGGTGGCCGCGACGAGTTCACCCTGTTGGGCGAGCAACTGTCTCCGGACAATCCCTCATTCTCGACCTATCAGGCAACTACCCAGCTGCGCTACTCGATCAGCCCCCTGCTTGAGGGTTCGCTGGCCGCGATCTGGTATCCCGACGAAAGCGCCGTGTTCATCAGCCCGGCTCTCACCTGGTCGCTGGCACAGGACATTGATTTGAGGATTCTGGGCCAGTTTTTCACCGGAAGTGATGACTCAGTGTTCGGCAATGCGGGAAATCTGCTGACGGCATCTCTGACCTACAACTTCTGAAGCCACCAGAAAGCCAAATGAACTCAAGTAAGAAGTATCGCGGAATCAATGATGGTGCCAGCCATGAATCTCGAAGAGCTCATACACTACGCGAACCTGGCTCCGTCCGGTCACAATACACAGCCGTGGAAGTTTTCGGCAAACGACAACGTGATACGCATCTACCCGGATTTCAGCCGGAGACTTCCGGTAGTCGACCCGGATGATCACGCGCTGTACATCAGCCTTGGGTGTGCCCTCGAGAACCTGACCATTGCAGCGAATGCCAAGGGCCTGGACGCTGCCGTCTGTTATTTTCCGCAAGACGAAGAGAGTGAATGCATTCGGGTCTCCTTGTCAGTAAGCGGAGACCGTCGCTGCGAGGATCTGTTCATCGCTATACCGAACAGACAGTCGAACCGCAGGCAATACGACCAGAAAGCAGTTCCCGAAGCCCACATTCGAACGCTCATCGCAGCGAACCATTGCGAGTCCGTGCAGATCAGCGCTTTCACGATGGCGGATCAAGAACTTGAAACGATCATCGACCTCGTGAAGGAGGCAGCAAGGATTCAATTCAGAGATCGCGAATTCGTTGCGGAGCTTCTGTCCTGGATTCGCTTCACGAGAAAGGAGTTGAACGACAGCCAGGACGGCCTCACGGCGGAAGTAATGGGTTTCCCTTTCGTACCCAGGTGGCTCGGCAGCTTCATCCTGAAGACTTTCGCCAAACCGGAAAGTGAAGCTTCCAAGACGGAAAAGCTGTTGCGCAGCTCCTCCCTCCTGATGCTATTCATCAGCAAGGGAAACGAGAGGAGGCATTGGGTGGATCTGGGACGGACTTTTCAAACGGTTGCGCTTAACGCAACCTCCTTAGGGCTTGCGCATGCGCACTTGAACATGCCCTGCGAAGTCGAATCCGTCCGCCGAAAACTGTCAGCGTTTCTTGGCTTGAAGCATGACGAGCAACCACTGCTCACCATACGGTTCGGGTACGCCGAAGCATGCCCGCGCTCTCCCAGACGACCCGTGGATGAAGTGATTTTGCCCACAGGCACAAAGTGATGACCACATTGTCAGCTGGGTCATGACAACCACACGCTGGCAGACCATATCCTGCGACTGCGCTCACGCCCGGCACCACCTGACAGGGTCATAACCTGGTCTCCCACAGGCTGTCGAGGCAGCGTTTGCGACGAGGATGATGACACCTTTTCATTCAAACGGCGGCGGCGCCCTGCCGAGATCCTTCGCGGCATCCGAGAGCCCCGACGCCGCGAAAGGGTCGATCAGCCCTTGAACTCGGCGACCAGTCCCGAGATGGACTGCTTCGCGTCGCCGAACAGCATGCGCGTGTTCTCACCGAAGAACAGCGGATTGTCCACGCCGGAAAAGCCGGACGCCATGGACCGCTTGAGCACGAACACCGTTCTCGCCTTATCGACGTTGATGATGGGCATGCCGTAGATGGGGCTGTTCTCGTCCTCGCGGGCGGCCGGATTCACCACGTCGTTGGCGCCAATGACGATGGCGACGTCGGTATTGGGCAGCCGAGGGTTGATGTCGTCCATCTCCACCAGCTGATCGTAGGGCACGTTGGCCTCTGCGAGCAGCACGTTCATGTGCCCCGGCATCCGCCCTGCCACCGGGTGGATGGCATAGGACACCTCTGCGCCGTTCTTCTCCAGCAACTCACCGAGTTCGCGGACCACGTGCTGGGCCTGGGCCACGGCCATGCCGTAGCCCGGGACGAACACCACCGAGCTTGCCGCTTCGAGAATGAGGTAGGCGTCGTCCACCACGATGGGTTTGACCTCGCCTTCCACGGCCGAGGCGGTCTTCACCGCGCCGAAGCCCGAGAACAGCACGTTGGCCAGGGACCGGTTCATCGCCTTGCACATGATGTTGGTGAGGATGAGACCGGCGGCGCCCACCAGGGAGCCTGCGACGATCAGGATATTGTTGCCGATGGCAAAGCCTGCAGCACAGGCCGCGAGACCCGAGTAGCTGTTAAGCAGTGAAATCACCACGGGCATGTCGGCCCCGCCGATGGGGATCACCGCCATCACACCGAGCACCAGCGCCAGGCCCAGCAGAATCCAGAACCAGGTGGAGCCGATCTGAGGATCCATCACGAACATGACGGTGGAGCCGATGATGCCCAGCAGAATCAGGCTGTTCACGATGCGCTGGCCGGAAAAAACGATGGCGCCGCTGGTCATGACTTCCGCCAGCTTGCCGTAAGCGATGAGGCTGCCCGAGGCCGTCACGCCACCGATGAGGATGGACAACGCGATGGTCACCAGCACGAACGCCGATGGGTCACCCATGCCGGGCAGGAATTGATCGTAGAGCGCAGCCCAACCCACCAGCAGTGATGCCGCACCACCCGAGCCATTGAACAGCGCCACCATTTCCGGCATCGAGGTCATCGCCACAAGGCGGGCCGCGAGCGCCCCGATCACCGCGCCGATGACGGCGAAGATGATGATGTACTCGAAGCTCAGGATGGCTTGCGAAAACAGGGTCACCACGATGGCAATGAGCATGCCAAGCGAGGACAGCACGTTGCCACGACGCGCCGTGGCGGGGGACCCGAGCATCTTCAGACCGAAGATGAACAGGATCGCCGCAATGATGTAGGCGAAGTTGATGACTACCGGAGAAAGACTCATGCCGCGCCTCCGCCATCTTTCTTGCGGAACATGGCGAGCATCCGGTCAGTCACCAGGTAACCACCAACCACATTGATGGAGGCAAACATCACAGCTGCCCCGCCCAACCAGGTGGCCATGGCGTCGTGCTGCGCGCCCGCGGACAACAGTGCGCCGACGATGGTGATGCCGGAGATGGCATTGGCACCGGACATCAGCGGGGTATGCAGGGTTGCCGGTACCTTGGAGATGAGCTCGAAGCCAAGGAATATCGCCAGCATGAGAATGAACGACAGGAATACCGCTTCCATGATCTTCCGACTCCCAGCTCAGAGCTTCTTGATGGTTTCGTTGACGATCTCGCCACCACGGGTGATCAGGCAGCTGCGAATGATGTCGTCTTCAGGATCCAGATCGAGCTCGGACTTGTCCTTGTCCCAGAATTCGTCGATCAGGTTGTAGAGATTCGAGGAGAACATTTCGCTGGCGTTGGTGGCGGCCTCGCTCGGGAGGTTGCCGAGGCCGATGATCTTCACGCCGTTCACATCCGCCACCTCGTTGAGAACCGAACCTTCCACGTTGCCGCCGGTCTCCACCGCCATGTCGACGATGACCGAACCCGGCCGCATGGCGGCAACCATGTCCGCGTTGACGATCTTCGGCGCAGGACGGCCGAACACCTGCGCCGTGGTGATCACCACGTCGGACCGGGCGATGGCGTCCTTCATCCCCTGCCGCTGCAGCTCGAGCTGCTCCGGCGTCAGTTCGCGTGCGTAGCCCTGCTCCGTCTGGCCGGTTTCGCCGAGGTCGATCTCCAGAAACTTGCCACCCAGTGACTGCACCTGCTCCGCCACCACCGGACGCGTATCGAACGCTTCGACCCGGGCACCGAGGCGCTTGGCGGTGGCAATGGCCTGCAGGCCTGCGACGCCGGCACCGATCACGAACACCCGCGCAGGTGAGATCGTGCCTGCGGGAGTCATCATCATGGGGAAGATCTTGCGCAGTTCGCGGGCGGCGAGGACGACGGTCACGTAACCGGCCAGATTGGCCTGCGAGCTCAACACGTCCATCTTCTGAGCCCGCGTGGAACGCGGCACCATTTCCATGCTCACGGCAGACACGCCGGCCTTCGCCAGCGCCTCGATCAACGTTTTCTCGTTGAAGGGATCGAGCAGGCTGGCGTGGACACAGCCGCGCTTGAGGAGATCGACCTCCTCAGCCGGCGGCTTGCGGATGCGCAGCACCATATCCGCGCTGCCGAGGAGCGCATTGCGATCCGCTTCGATGCGCGCACCTGCAGCCTCGTAGTCGGCATCGCTGAAACCGGATTCCAGGCCACAGCCCACTTCAACTGCGACCTCGATGCCGAGGCCGACGAGCTTTTTCACGCTCACTGGAACGAGCGCGGTGCGCCGCTCACCGGGAAAGGTCTCCTTGGGTACACCGATCAACATCGCGGATTCATCCTCACCACATGGCATGGCAATGGATGCCAGGCCGCTTTTCCAGAACGCGACGAGCGCCGGCACGACGCCCGCGGAGCGCGCACCACGGCCCCGCTGACTGCCCGAATTCAACGCCCATACAGGTAACCGGTCGCGACATCCCCGCGCGAAGGCGCCCGAGATTACGTATTCACCCTGAGGAATACAATCCCCGGTCAGCTGGGCGGGACGCCCTGGCAACGTCCCCGAAAGCCGCACAGTTGCATTCCCGCAAGTCGCCTTCGACAATCCCGGCTCTCACGCGCAGGGGGTGGGGACCATGAGTCTGAAGCGGCCGCTCAGTACGCGCGCCTTCGTCGTCGGCGTGCTGATCGCGTTCGCCATGGGCATCGTCGGCAGTCTGGCAGTGCGTCCTCCAGGCGCCCCGGCAGTGGTCATGGCGGGCGCCGAGGACGATCGTCCGCTGGCAGCGATCCGCTGGCGGGTGCCTCTGGCATTCGGCAGCAATCTCCCTGCTCTCGGGGACAACATCCTCTACGTCGCTGACGCGGTGGCCGGCGCCAGCGCCGGACGGATCCGGCTGCAACCCTTCGAACCCGGGGAGCTGATCTCCGCGTTCGCCATCACGGAGGCGGTAGGCGAAGGCCGCCTGCCGGCGGGCTACACCTGGCTGGGCTACGACCAGGGCCGCATTCCGGCCTCCGCCCTGCTCGGCGCGGTGCCATTCGGCATGGAGCCCTGGGAATTCATGGCCTGGTGGTACGACGGCGGCGGCCGGGCGCTGGCGGAGGAGATGTACCACCAGCGCGGCGTGCACCCCCTGCTGTGCGGCATGATCGGACCCGAAGCCGCCGGCTGGTTCCGCCATCCCATCGAGGATTTGAGCGACGTACGCGGGCTGAAAATCCGCTTCGCCGGACTCGGCGGACGCGTCCTGCAGCAGCTCGGCGCATCGGTCACCATGATCCCCGGCAGCGAGCTGTTCCAGGCCCTGGAGCGGGGCGCCATCGATGCGCTCGAGTTTTCCCTGCCCAGCGTGGACGAACGCCTCGGCTTCTACCGGGTGGCGCGCTTCAACTACTACCCCGGCTGGCACCAGACCTTCACGTCGTTTCATCTGGTGGTGAACCTGCAGCGCTGGAACGCCCTGCCGGAAACGGATCGCATGCTGCTCGATACCGCCTGCACTGCGGGTGTCGCCAGGAATCTCGCCAACGGGGAAGCGATACAGGGGCCGGTCATCGAGAGTTTCCAACGCCGTGGCGTGAAGGCGGAACAGCTCCCGGAGCCGTTGCTGCGACAGTTGCGCGACGTCGCCGAGCAGGTGCTCGACGATGAAGCCGCCGCGAACGAGGAGTTCGCGCGCATCCTCGCGTCGCAGCGGGCGTTCCGTGACAGCTACGAAGTCTGGAAGCGGCTCGCCTACCTGCCCAGGGACTTCTGAGCGGCCATGACGGATCCCATCAAGGGCGGCGACGCGACCGCGGCCGTGCCGAGCGAAATTCCGCAGCACAGCCAGGCCCGACTGCCCGCAACGCGGCTGTCCCGCTGCCTCGATGCCTGGCTGATTCGCATCGGCCGGGCCGCGTCCTGGCTCTGGCTGGCGCTGGTGATCGTCATCCTCGGCAACGTGGTGCTGCGCTACAGCTTCGGCGAGGGCCGCATCGAACTCGAGGAACTGCAGTGGCACCTCTACGCGGTCGGGTTTCTGGTGGCGCTGTCCATGGCTGTGGCCACCGACGATCACATTCGGGTCGACATCCTCCATGAGCGCATGAGTCTGCGACAGCGGGCCTGGGTGGAGGTCTACGGCACGTTGCTGCTGCTCATGCCGTTTCTGCTGCTGGTGCTGATCTACGCCATCCCGTTCGCGGCCTACTCCTTGCGCAGCGGCGAAGTGTCACAAGCCCCGGGCGGCCTGCCCATGCGCTGGCTGATCAAGGCCGCCCTGCCGCTGGGTTTTCTGCTGCTCACCCTGGCGGCCGTCGCGCGCCTGTCCCGCGCCACGGCGCTGCTGTTCGGGTTTCCGGCTGCCCTGCCGGCAACGGCAACCGACGCTGATCGGGTGGAGGTCCGGTCCTGATGGCGCCCAACGAATGGCTCGCGGTGGCCATGTTCGCGGCGTTCATCACCCTGATCTTCACCGGCTTCCCCGTCGCCTGGGTGCTCGGTGGCCTCGCGGTGCTGTTCACCGCCTTCGCCATCATCCTCGAAGTGGACTTCGCCCTCACCATGGATGTGGACTGGGCCTATACGTCCCTCACCGTGGACCGCATCTGGGACTTGATGACCAACTGGGTGCTCGTGGCGCTGCCCATGTTCATCTATATGGGTCTGATGCTGGATCGCTCCGGCATGGCAGACGCGCTGATGCGCAATCTGGTGCGCCTGCTGGGCGGGGTTCGTGGCGGGCTGGCCCTCACGGTGACGCTGATCGGCCTGCTGCTCGCCGCATCCACCGGCATCATCGGCGCATCCGTAGTGCTGCTGGCCCTGCTCGGCCTGCCGGTGATGCTCCGCGCCGGCTACAACCCCGCTTTCGCCTCCGGAACCGTCTGCGCCGTCGGCACCCTCGGCATTCTGCTGCCGCCGAGCATCATGCTGGTGCTGATGGCGGACCGGCTGGCCATTTCCGTCGGCGACCTCTTTCTCGGCGCTCTGTTTCCGGGCCTGCTGCTCGGCGGCCTCTACATCGCGTTCATTCTTCTGTTCGCGTTCTTCAAGCCCTCCGCAGCGCCGGCACCGGCAGATCCGGAACCCGTTTCGTTGGGACTGATCGGCGCGGTGGCTCTGGCCGTGGTGCCTCCAGCCGGCCTCATCCTGGCAGTACTCGGCAGCATCTTCTTCGGTCTCGCCACGCCGACCGAAGCCGCCGGAGTAGGCGCGGCCGGTGCCACAGGGCTGGCGCTGCTCAACCGCCGCCTCTCTGGCCGCGTTCTCGGCGAGGTGCTGGAGCAGACCTCCCGGACCACGGCGTTCATTTTTGCCATTTTCCTGGGCGCGACCGCGTTCTCGCTTGTGCTGCGCGGACTCGGAGGCGATGAGCTGATGGCACGTGCGCTGCTGGGGCTGCCGTTCGAGCCCGTGGGCATCGTGCTGTGCATTCTGCTGCTCACCTTCATCCTCGGCTTCTTTCTCGACTGGATCGAGATCACCCTCATCGTGCTGCCGCTGGTGGCACCGGTGGTGGTCGCCCTCGGTTTCGATCTGGTGTGGTTCACCGTGCTGTTCGCCGTGTGCCTGCAGACGTCGTTTTTGACCCCACCCGTGGGCTTCGCGATCTTCTACCTCAAGGGGGTGGCGCCAGCAGGTATCGACGTCGCCACGATCTACCGCGGCGTGATTCCGTTCATCGGGCTGCAAATACTCGGTGGCGCGCTGATCTTCTACTGGCCTGAGATCGTCACCTGGCTGCCGGCCCGGGCCTACGCGCCACCCGCCTGATCCGACGCGCCCGTCAGCACACGCCTTCGGCCCGCAACCGGGCACGCTCTGCCGCATCGAGACCCAGCGCTTCGAGCAGCGCATCCGTATCGGCGCCGTGTGCTGGCGCCTGCAGCCGCGGCTCGGCCGGCTCGTTGGCGAACTTCAGCGGCACGCCGAGGTGCTCATGGCCGCGTTCGTCCGTGAGCACCATCTCCCTGGCCGCCACCTGGGGGTGATCGAGCCCGCTGCGCAGATCGTTGACACCGGCAAAGCAGACATCGATATCGGCCATGAACGCCTCCCACTCGGCACGGCTTCGGCTTGCGAACGTGGCCTCGAGAAAATCCATCACCGGCTTCTGACCGGCGCCGGGCTTGGCGCACAGCGGAATCAGATCCTCGCGTCCCAGCGCCGTAAGCAGATTGCGCACGAACTTCATCTCGACGCCGCCGAGGACGACATGCTCGCCATCCGCACAGGTATAGATGCGGTAGAACGCATTGCCGCCCCAGATGCGCTCCTCGGACGGCAGCGGCGCCCGCCGTTCCCCGAATGCAGCGCCCATGCTGTTCGGCATGCAGGCAAGGATGGAGTCCATCATGGCGAGATCGAGATAGTCGCCCCGACCGGTCTGCTCCCGCCGGTACAGCGCCATGGCGACGCCGGCCAGGGTCAGCGTGGCCGCCAGCATGTCGCCGGCGGGCATGGCCGGCAGACAGGGTCGGCCGTCGGCATCCACGTTCACCGACAGCAGGCCGCAGGTCGCCTCGACCGCCAGATCGTGGGCGGGACGATCCACCATGGGTCCCGCCTGGCCGAATGCGGAAATGGATGCGTAGATGATGCGTGGATTACGCGCGGCCACCGCCGCGTAATCGACCCCGAGCCGCTTCACGACGCCCGGCCGGAATGCCTCGATGACCACGTCCGCGGTGTCGACGAGGCGCATGAACAGGTCCCGCCCCGCATCCGACTTCAGGTTCAGCGTCAGGCTCTTCTTGCCCCGGTGCGTGCAGTCGAAGTAGACCGACGTGTCATCCGGCGGCGGGCCGCGCCGCTGGCCGATGTGCCGATTCGGTTCGCCCTCGCCCAGGGTCTCGATCTTGATCACCTCCGCACCGTGGTCCGCCATCATCAGGCTCGCCGTCGGTCCGGGCAGAAACAGCGACAGGTCCAAGACCCGAGTTCCATCCAGCTTCACACGTCCTCCTCATGACCTCGACTCGTGGTTCAGATGCACCACTCGATACCTGTTGGCGCACCGGGTGCCTGCGGGAATCAGTTTGCAGCCTCTGCGAGCCGTGCCAGCGCTGCCCGATGCAACACCGCATCACCCGCGGCCAGGACCTGACCGCCGTCGCGGCAGTCGCCGCCGCGCCAGTTGCTGATGACGCCGCCTGCGGCAGTGATGATGGGGATCAGGGCTTGCACGTCCCAGGGCTTCAGTCCGGATTCGACGACGAGATCGAGCTGCCCCATGGCGAGCATGCAGTAGGCGTAGCAGTCGGCGCCGTAACGGGTCAGCCGAACCTGCTGCCGCAGCGACTCGAAGGCGGCCGCTTCCGCACCCTCGAACAGGTAGGGATCCGTCGTGGCAAGCACGACAGCCCCGAGCGTCCCGCAATCGCGGGTGCGCATCGGCGCCACCTCGGCGCCACGATAGAAATGTGCACCGAGGGCTGCGCCGGACCATGTCTCTCCCGTATAGGGCTGATGGACGAGTCCGAGCACCGGCTCACTGCGGTGACGAAGCGCCAGCAGCACGCCCCAATGGACGAATCCGGACATGAACCCGCGGGTTCCGTCGATGGGATCGATCATCCAGGCGAAATCCGAGGAACCAGGTTCGTCCTCTGCTTCCTCACCGAACAGACCGTGATCGGGATAACGGGCCCGGATTCCTTCCCTGATGCGGGCTTCCACCGCGCGATCGGCAGCGGTCACCGGGTCCAGCGCCGCGCCCGCAGGCGATTTGTCGGTGACCTCGGGCTGACGGCGAAAGTGGTCCAGCGCGAGCTGACCGGCGTCCTCGATCAAGGTACGCGCGAAACGTTCGAGTTCACCGAGCGCTGCGGGATCGAGCCACATGTCCCCTTCACTCCCTCACTCATGCGGGCGCGGATTATGGCAGGAAGGCCTGATGACGCCCAACGGCCCGGATGCGGCGGCGCAAGACCACGGCTCTACCTTGACCCTCTGCCGGAAACACACCGCGACGGAACGCGTAATCGCGGTCCGCCCGCACCCGACCGTGTCCGAGGGCATGCACGGGACGGTGCGGGCCGCGTAGGATCGCACCTTGCACATCTGACGCCGCCACGAGGACACCCATGCCCACGACCCATCCCGAACCCCGGCCGGGGATGGCCGGGCTCGTTGATCGCTATCTCGGCCCCGGAGCGACGCCACTCGATCGCGTGCGCGTCATGCTCGCCGGCGGCGGCGGCGCCCTGCTCGGCCTGCTGACCGTGCCTGCGCCTCTGACGGAGCGACTCCTGCTCGGTCTGCTCGCTGCGGAACTGTGCGCAGGACTGATGGCCGCGCTCAACCACGCGGGCAAAGCCTGGATCCACAGGCCGCATCGACGGCAGGGCCGGATGGCGCTGCATGTCGGCTATCAGTGCCTGATTCTGGGCGCATTCATCTGGCTGTACCGCGGGCAGGACGTCGAACTGCTCCAGAACGCTGCGGGGCTGCTCATCGCCGCCAGCATCAGCATCATGGTGACGCCGCGACCGGCGCAACGTGCCGTGGGCCTGGTCGCTCTGCTCGCTGTGATGTTCGCAATCCAGCAATGGCACGGACTGCCGACAGCAGCGGCCTGGTTCCTGCCACTCTTCTTTGCCCGTACCTTCCTCGCTCACCTGCCCGCTCCGCGCCCGGACACGGCCGGGACAGAAGAACACTAAGGAAGTGCTGAGGCGATTCTTGAACAAGGAGGCTGTGAAGGCCCGAGCGGGGCAAACCCAGTTCAGAGCATGCGCCGTGCTTCGTGCATGCCCCAAAGGATTCGGCTAGCCTGCCGTTCCAACCAGTCACCCTCGATCGGCACGGGTTCGAATCGCACGCAGCCCAGGCGGGAGAACGCTTGTCTCCGGAACGCAATACCAAGGTCGTGTTTCTGGCCTTCCTGCTCCTCGCGATCGGGGTGGCCGGCCTGCGCGGTGGCGTGCTGCTGAACGAACGCGCGCGGCTGCTGGCGAACGCCCATGACGAACTGGCCCTGCAGGCGACGCTGCTCAGCGCGCTGGACGAACAACGCCTGAGCTCTGCCGCGGCCTTGCTGAGGCTGACAGCGAGTCGGATCGCTGGTCTCGACCTGGCCATGGATGAAGGCCTGCCTACTGACCTCGAGATCGAGCTCGCCGAAGCAATGACCATCCTGGGCACCGCTCCCGGCGGCGCCGTGTTCGCGACGCTGGCCGCGATCGCTCCGGCAGGTGACTGGGAACCCTGGGCGCAGGCGGCACCACCCGTAATCGGCAACGGTCGCCTCGACGATGAACATGTCCTGCTCCTGGCACAGCCCCTTGATGCTTCGGGTGACCGGCAGCTGCTGGCAGCTCTGGCGCTGCCCCCGTTCGCGCGGGCGCCAGAGCGTGCACGCCGGACGGATGTCCAGGATGTCCAGATCTGGCTCACGGACGCCACTGGCCGCACGCTGCTCCAGAACGCCGACCAAGACCCGCCGCCACCGGCACAGCAGGCAGGCTGGATCCGGGCAGAGGCAACGCTTCCGACTTTCGGTCTGGCGCGGGTAGCCGCCATCCCGGAGCGCGGGTTGCTGGATGGCTGGCGGGATGCCGTCTACTTCTGGCTGGTCGCCATGATCATCGTCCTGTTGATCCTGGCCAGCGGCTACCGGATCAGCCTTCGCAGCATCGAGCGCCAGCGCCGCCTGGAGCAGGAATCCCAGACCAGAATGCTGCAGCTGGTACAGGCCAGCAATCAGATCAGCCGCGGCCGCAGTCTCACTGGAGTCTTCGAACGGGTCGCGCGCCTGGCACGACAGCTCATTCCCGCTCATCAGGCGGTCGCCACAGCGACCCACAACACCGCCGGCGAGCAGAAGGTTCACGCCGTGTCCCTGAGCGACACCTATGCAGCCTGGCGCGACTACTCAGAACCCCTCAAGAACGAGGGCATCTATCGCCTGGTGCTCGACCAGGGCCGGCCCATGCGCCTGACCCAGGAACAACTCGAACGGCACCCTGCCTACCGGCACTTCGGCTCCGAGCGCGATCGTCATCCGCCCCTGCGCGGCTGGCTCGCAGCACCCATTCTCGCCAGCGACGGTCGCAATCTCGGACTGTTGCAGCTCTCTCATCGCGAGCAGGGCGAGTTCACTGCCGAAGACGAAGCCCTGCTGCAACAGCTCGCATCGGTCACCGCGGCAGCGGTCGAGCAGACGCGGGCCCTCGAGGCGCTGCAGGCCAGCCGGCTGGCCGCAGAACATGCCCGCGACGAGTACGCACGCCTGCTCGAGTCTTTAGGCGAGGTTTACGTGGCCGTGGATGAGGACGCGCGCATCGTCTACCTGAATCGAGCGGCCGAAGGACTCTACGGCGTTAAGGCATCGGAGTTCCGCGGCCGGCCTTTGGTGAATCTCGACCCGGAGACGGCCCGCGACGTGGTCGCCCGCCAGTTCGAGCGCGTGGTGCGCGATCGGGAGCTGGTTCGTTTCACCTGGCACCACGAACGGCTCAACCGGATCTTCGAGGTGCACAGCTTCCCGACGCCCACAGGCTTCGGCGCGCTGCTCGACGACATCACTGATCGCCAGGCCATGGAAGAGCAGCTGCGTCAGGCTCAGAAAATGGAGATCGTCGGCCAGCTCACCGGAGGCGTGGCCCACGACTTCAACAACCTGCTCACGGTGATCATCGGCCAGATCGATCTGCTGACCCACGACAGCGCCAGCGATCTCGGCGACAGGGACATTCGCGACGGCCTGCAGCTCATTGCCCAGGCCAGCCAGCGGGCAGCTGATCTCACCCAGCGCCTGCTGGCCTTTGCCCGCCGGCAGGCCTTGAATCCGACGGTGGTCAACCCGGGAAGGATGCTGCAGCAGATCGAGCCTCTGCTGCGCCGGACCATCGGTGCGAACGTGGCCGTGGAACTGGTCCAGAGTGCAGCGCTCTGGGACGTCGAGATCGACGTCAATCAGTTCGACAACGCCATCCTCAACCTCGCCCTGAACGCGCGCGATGCCATGCCGGACGGGGGCCGTCTGTCCATAGAAGCGACCAATACCCGCATCGATGAGCATTACGCGGCAGCCAATGCGGGGATCGAGCCCGGCCAGTACGTCATGGTTGCCGTCACCGATAGCGGGCGCGGCATGCCGCCGGACGTGGCTGCACGAGCCTTCGAACCCTTCTTCACCACCAAGGAGGTCGGTGCCGGGACAGGCCTCGGTCTGAGCATGGTCTACGGCTTCCTGCGCCAGTCGGGCGGCCACGCGAAGATCTACAGCGAACCCGACGAAGGCACCGTGGTCCGGCTCTACCTGCCGCGTCATTTTGGCAGCGCCAGCACGCATGAAGAGGATTTGGGCAAGAGCGCCGAGCTCCCCGGAGGCGAGGAATCGATCCTATTAGTCGAAGACGACGAGCTGGTGCGAGGATTCGTGAGTCGCTCACTGGACCAGCTCGGCTATCGGGTCATGCCGGTGCCCGACGGTCCCTCAGCCATCGCGGCGCTGCAGGCAGATCAACGCTTCGATCTGCTGCTGACAGACATGGTGCTGCCAGCGGGCATGTCCGGGCGGCAGGTGGCTGACGCCGTGCTGAAGCTGCAACCCGACATCAAGGTGCTCTACACCTCGGGTTACAGCGACAATGCCATCATCCATCAGGGACGGCTCGACCCCGACGTGGCCTTCCTCAGCAAGCCCTTTTCCCAGGCCCAGCTCGCGGCCAAGGTCCGCGAAGTGTTCGACACCTGATGGCCCGGTGGAACGACCCTGTACCCAGTCGACTGAGGCCGTCGCGTGCCGGCCACGGGTACTCACCCGGCCTAACGGGACACGACGATGCGACAGGGACAGGAGCACAGATGCGTGCGAACATCCCTTTCCTGCGATGGTTTCCTGCAAGGATCCGAACGATATGAGCCAGAACCACATCCGCGATCCCGACGGCGTGATGTATGACCGCTGGCATTTCAGCCAAGCCGTGCGCAGCGGCAACCTGCTGCTGTGCTCGGGCCAGATCGGCACTGATGCGAGCGGCGGCGTGCCCGCGGAGTTTCTCGACGAAGCGCATAACGCCTGGGCGGCGGTTGGTCGCGTCCTCGAAGCAGCGGGACTCGATGCGCACGCTATCGTGGAGTTTACAAGTTACCACGTGGGCCTGCAGCAGACGCTGCCCGCCTTCATGCAGGCCCGTGACGCATTTCTACGTGAGCCCTGGCCGGCGTGGACGGCTATCGGCGTGTCGGAACTCGCCGTGCCCGGCGCACGGGTCGAGATCCGGGTCACCGCGCGGCTCCCTGACTGACGACGGATGCGAGGTTTGACTCTCCGACAGCTTGGCGTGGCTTGCTTCGCTGCGCTGCTGTTGATGGTCCTGGCTGGGCAGACAAGCGCTGCGCCTCCGGGCGAGCGTGGCTTGGGCGACCCCCATCTGGGTGACCCCAACCTGGCCGGAACCTGGATCCTCGACAGCGAGCGCTCCGACTCTCCCCAACGGGCCAGTCGACGTGCTTTGCGGGACGTGCAGCGGGTGCTGCAGCCGCGGGGCAATGCGCCCCAACCATCAGGCATGCCACCTGCACAGCGGGCGCAGAGTCTTCTGGCACCGCTGACGCCACCTCGAGAACGCGTGCAGATCGACCTGGATCTTGAAGCGGGCGAGGCCGTTTTTCGACTCGACAACCAGCCTCCACGCCGCCACTACACTGACGGTCGCGCCGGCGTGGTCGATTCGACGCGTCATCAGGTGGGATTCGCCGCGTGGGAAGGCAACCGGCTGTATGTCGAGCAGGCCCACGACGGCGGCACCCGCATCGTCGAAGAATGGTGGGTGGAGGGCGATCGCCTGTCAGCCGCCTACGAGGTCCGCAACAGCCTGTTCAGCGATCCCATTCGCTTCGTGCTTCGTTTCCGTCGCGATGGAGCCTCACCATGACCTTCGACGACCTCCCGCGGGTACATCTCGTCCATGCGCCGACTCCGCTGGAACCCCTCGGCGCGCTGCGCGCGCACATGGGCGGACCGAGGATCTGGATGAAGCGGGACGACTGCACTGGACTTGCCGGAGGCGGCAACAAGACGCGCAAGCTCGAGTATCTGATAGCGGAAGCGGAGGCCGAGGGCGCCAAAGCCGTCGTCACCTTCGGTGCCCTGCAGTCCAATCACGCACGCCAGACGGCGGCGGCTTGCGCCCGCCGCGGGCTGACCTGCGACCTCATTCTCATTCCCGCCGTCGCGCGCGACGAGGACGACTACAGTCGTTCCGGGAACCTACTGCTCGACGGCATTCTCGGCGCCCGGGTCCATCGTCTGGGTCCTGGACAGACTCCGGCTGCAGTGCTCGAAACCGTACTGGCGGAGCATGCGGCCGCGGGGCGCCGCGGTTACGTCATTCCCGCTGGCGGCAGCAACGCCACCGGCGCGCTCGGTTACGTCAGAGCTGCCCGCGAGATCGCCGCCCAGTGCCGCGAGCGGGGCATCTATCCGGCGGCGGTGATCCACGCCACGTCCACCGGGGGCACCCAGGCCGGCCTGCTCGCCGGCTTCCGCCTTGAGGGTCTGTCCACCCGGGTGATCGGGATCAACGTGTACTCCCGGGACAGCGATCAGATTGCGGCCCGCATCGAAGCGCTCACGGCCGAAGTCCTTGCCC
>REEU01000092.1 GCA_007694905.1 Gammaproteobacteria bacterium
GCCGAGCGCACGCGCTCGGGCCTACAGGGATCTCGCAACCCGCGTGCACGTGCCGCCCCCGGGCCGAGCGCACGCGCTCGGGCCTACAGGGATCTCGCAACCCGCGTGCACGTGCCGCTCCCTGCCGAGCGCACGCGCTCGGGCCTACAGGGACTTCGCAATCCGCCTGTAGGCGAGCGCGTGTACGCGCCGCCAGGGAAGGGGTGGTTCAGGTGCGGGTTGGGAACAGGCGGGGGATCCAGGTCAGCAAGAGGAGCATGCCCATCAGCTCGACCATGGCCTGCAGGGCGATGACGAGCGCGACCAGCTCGAAGCCCGTCGGAAGCGCAAGCGCGATGGGCATCACCACGAATGAGTTGCGGCTGCCGAAGCTGAAGGCGAGCACCCGACCCTGACGCGAAGGCAGAGCGAACAGCCGGGCGAGCAGCACCGCAACGAACAGGAAGCCTGCGAACACCGGGATCAGCAGGGCCAACCGGCCCATTGCTGCCGCGATCAACTCAGCGTGCGCTGCACGCACCAGCGCGACCACCACGGCCAGCAGTGGAACGGGCAGCCACCCCCACGTATCCGGATCGCCCCCACCACGCCGTCTCGCGTTGCTTCGAGTCACCATCGCCGCCGCCAGTGGCAGGCCGATGAGCCCGACGAAGGCGGCCAGCGTCTGCGGCCCCAGCACGGAAAGCCTGGGTCCCTCGTCCAGCAGAAGCCAAAGATAGACCGGCAGCAGCAGCGCCTGCAGCAGCAGGGACAGGGGTGTGAAGGCGATCGCCCGCCCGTTGTCGCCGCCGCCGAGTCGATTGAAGCTCAGAAACCAGTCCGTGCAGGGGACCAGCAGGACCAGCGCAACTCCGAGCTGCAGCGCCGGATCCTCGGGCATCCAGGGCAGCAGCAGCGCGATCCCGAGCGGAATCAGGACAAAGTTCCCGAACACCGCCGCGGCGAGGAAGCGGACATCTCCGAAGGCCCTGCGCAGTGCGCCCGGGTCGAGCTGCAGAAACGAGGCGTAGAGCAGCAGCGCGAGTGCGGGTCAGAGCAGCGCGCCCGCAGCACTCGCCGTGGTGGTCCAGAAATGGCCGATGAGACAGCCGAAGCCGATGGCCACCAGATAGAACGCGATCTGCCAGCGTTCCAGCGCGGCCGTAAATCGAGTCGTCATAGCGGCAGGCGGGTCGTGTACTTCACCTGTCTCAGTGCGAACGTTGAGCTGAGCGACGCCACGCCGGGAAGATGGACCAGCTGTTTCTTGAGCAGGGTCTCGTAGGCGGCCACGTCCCCGACCACCACCCGCAGCAGGAAGTCCTTCTCCCCGGACACGGTGTAGCTTTCCACGATCTCGTCGATGGCCTGCACGGCGGACTCGAACGCGTTCAGAGTGTCCTCGTCCTGCCGTGCGAGCCGTACCTCGATGAAGACATTCACTGACAGTTCCAGCGCTTCAGGATCAAGAAGCACCACGCGGCCGCGGATCACCCCCCGGGCTTCGAGCTTCTTCACCCGGCGCCAGCAGGGTGTATGCGACAGGCCCACCCGTTCGCCGAGTTCCACCATGGAGCAATCGGCATCGTCCTGCAGGACGCGCAGGATACGGCGGTCGAAGTCATCCAGGGCTTGCGCAGTCAATATCCTATTAAAACCAATAATAAAAGGATGCTTTTTCGAATAGTTACGCAGGTGCGCTAAATTTGCAAACCTGTCCTCATCGGACGCGTCTAGGATGCAAGGGTCAGCGAGCTGCCATACGGTGGAGGCCGGCCATGCTGCGCGAGAACATTTCCTTCGACGACCGCTACGCCCTGGAACGGGGCCGCATCATCCTTTCGGGCATCCAGGCCCTGGTACGCCTGCCCTTACTGCAGGCGTGCCGCGACCGCCTCGCGGGACTCGATACCGCGGGTTTCATCTCGGGCTACCGCGGTTCGCCGCTCGGTGGTCTCGACCAGGCGCTGTGGCAGGCGGGTGAATTCCTGAAGGAGGCGCGGGTCCGTTTCGTCCCCGGCGTGAACGAGGATCTGGCTGCCACCGCGGTACAGGGCAGTCAGCAGGTGGGTCTGTTTCCCGGCGCGCGCCATCAGGGCGTGTTCGGCATGTGGTACGGGAAGGCGCCGGGACTCGATCGCTCCTGTGACGCCATTCGCCATGCAAACGCCGCGGGTACGTCGCCCCACGGCGGTGTGCTGGCGGTGGTGGGAGACGATCACGGCTGCAAATCATCGACCCTGCCGAGCCAGAGCGAGTTCACCTTCGCCGACATGGGCCTGCCGCTGCTGAACCCGGCCAGCGTCGAGGACGTCCTCGAGTACGGCCTGCTGGGCTGGGCCCTGTCCCGCTACTGCGGCCTCTGGGTCGGCATCATCGCGCTCGCGGACACGATGGACTCCACCGCTTCCGTGGACGTGGGTGACGGTCCGCGGGTTCTGCTTCCCGAAGACTTCGAGCTGCCGGATGGCGGGCTCAACATCCGCCTGGGCGATACCCCGCTGGCACAGGAGGAGCGCCTCTACTCCTGGCGTCTGCCGGCAGCGCGCGCCTTCGCCCGGGCCAACGACATCAATCCGCTGGTGGTCCCCGCCCCGGCGGCGAAGCTCGGCGTGGTCGCCACCGGCAAGGCCTTCCTCGACGTTCGTCAGGCCCTGGCCGAACTCGGTATGGTGACCGAGGAGGAGATCGCTGCCGGTGGCATCCGCCTGCTGAAGGTGGGCATGCCCTGGCCCCTGGACGACGCGGCATTGCGTGGGTTCGTGAAGGGTCTCGATCACGTCCTTGTGGTGGAAGAGAAGCGACCTCTGATCGAGGATCAGATGCGTAGCCTGCTCTACGGCGCCGCAGACGCGCCGCGCATCACCGGCAAGCTCGACGCTGACGGCCGGCCTCAATTGCAGACGGCGGGTGAGCTGTCCCCTGCAAAGGTGGCGCGGGCGCTGGCCCGGGTACTGCCGCCTGCCGCCCGCGGTGAGGGCGTGGATCGCTACCTCGCCATGCTCGTGGAGCGGGAGCAGGCATTGTTCGAGCCGCCCCCGAAGGCCAGTCGCCAGCCCCTGTTCTGTGCCGGTTGCCCCCACAACCGCTCGACTCAGGTGCCCGATGGCAGCCGCGCCATGGCCGGCATCGGCTGCCACTACATGGCGCAGTGGATCGAGCCGCATACCGATACGTTCACCCAGATGGGAGGCGAGGGTGTGACCTGGATCGGGCAGGCGCCGTTTACCGATACGCCTCACGTGTTCACGAATATCGGCGACGGCACCTGGTTTCACTCCGGCATCCTCGCAGTTCGCGCAGCTGTCGCGGCCAAGGTGAACATCACCTACAAGCTGCTCTACAACGACGCAGTGGCGATGACCGGTGGGCAAGCGGTGGATGGCACACTCACAGTGCCGGACGTGATTGCGCAGTTGCGGGCGGAGAACGTTGATCGCATCGAGGTGGTGGCGGACGATCCGGATCGGTACCCGCGGCGCAAGGTCGCTGGCATCCGCGTTCGTCATCGCGACGAGATGGACCCGTTGCAGCGGGCGTTGCGGGCGGCCGAGGGCGTCAGCGTAATCGTCTACGATCAGGTGTGCGCCACGGAGCTCCGACGTCGTCGCAAGCGTGGCAAGGCGGCGCCGGCGACCACCCGCGCACTCATCAACGAAGCGGTCTGCGAAGGCTGCGGTGACTGTTCAGTGCAGTCTCAATGCGTGGCCGTAGAGCCCCTCGCTACCGAGCACGGGTTCAAGCGCAGCATCAACCAGAGTTCCTGCAACTCGGATCTCTCCTGTTTGCGAGGCTTTTGCCCGTCCTTCGTCACCGTGACCGGCGGGGCGCTGCGCGCGCCCGAAACGGGTGGCGATGCCGACGCGGCGAGCATCGCGCAGCGGATCCCTGAGCCGACACGGCGCGAACTCGACGTCCCCATGAATCTCGTCATCACCGGGGTCGGGGGTACCGGCATCGTCACCGTCTCGCAGATCATCGCCATGGCCGCCCACGTGGATGGTAACGCAGCCGTGACGCTGGACATGACCGGTCTCGCCCAGAAGGGCGGGTCCGTGTTTTCCCACGTCCGCATCGGCAGTGAACCGGACGTACTGCACACGACTCGCGTGGCGGCGGGACGCGCTGACCTGCTGCTGGCCTGTGACCCGGTCACGGCAGCGAGCCCCGATGCGCTGACGCGCATCAGTCCGCAGCACACCACGGCGGTCGTGAATTCCCATGTCTCGCCGACCTCGGATTTCGTACTGCATCGCACCTTGGATTTCGACGAGGCCAACCTGCTGCAGCGGATCCGGCGCCACTCGGGGGACATGGCGATCATCGACGCCACCGGATTCGCGGAGCAGCTGCTCGGCGATGCGGTTGGCGCCAACCTGCTGGCGTTGGGCCATGCCTGGCAGCTTGGCCTTGTGCCCATCAGTCTCCCGGCTATGGAGCGCGCCATCACCATGAACGGGGTCGCCGTGGAGATGAACCTGGCGGCGTTCCATCTTGGCCGACTCACGGCTCGCGCGCCGGACGATTCTCTGCTCGCAGTGCGGACCGCGGGTGAATCCTCGGCCATGGATCCGCCCCGGACCCAGAACCTCGATGAGCGGATCGAGGCGCGAACCGAATCCCTGCGGGGCTATCAGGACGATGACCTTGCCGATCGCTACCGGAGGCGGGTGCATGCGTTGCAGACGCGGGAGGAGCAGGTGGCTCCGGGCAGCCGTCTCCTGACGGAAGCGGTGGTGGAGGTGCTCTATCGGCTGCTGGCACCGAAGGATGAGTACGAGGTCGCGCGGCTCTATGCGGACGGGCGCTTCCGGCGCAAGCTCGATGCCACGTTCGAGGGTGGCAAGGTTCGCGTCCATTTGGCGCCGCCGCTGCTCGGCTTCCTGAAGGATCCGGTGGGCCGGCCGCGTAAGTTCGGGTTCGGACCCTGGGTGCTGGGTCTGTTCGGTCTGCTGGCGCGCATGAAGCGGCTGCGCGGGACCTGGCTGGATCCGTTCCGATTCAGTGCGGATCGCCGGCTGGAGCGGGCGCTGGCGCGGGACTATCAGGCTGTGCTGGACGAAATCGAAATTGGTCTGGAAGCGGACAATCTCGACGCCGCCGTACGCCTGGCCTACTCGGTGCGTGAAGTCTGCGGCTTCGGCCCGGTCCGTGCGGCCAATGACGCTGCCTGGCGCGAGCTGCTGCCGTCGCTGCTGGCGGAGTTCCGCTCGCCGCGCTCCCCGGTGCAGGTCGTCGAACCCCAGAACGCTGCCTGATGTGCAGGCCGCTGCATGCGCATTGTTGGACGGAATCGTCGGAAAGAGCTATGCCGCCGATACAAGGTTCTCGCGGATAATTCTCGGGTGGCGCGCCGCGATCTTGAGTAACGCAAGCGCTGGTCCGTCTGGTTTTCTCCGACCTTGCTCCCAGTTGCGCAACGTGTGGACGCTGATTTCCATGGCGCGAGCAAAGTCCACCTGGCTGAGACCGACAAACTGTCTCAACGCTGCAATATCCTCTCCGGATGAAAAACCTCCTCTAATCAGCCGCTTCCTAAGCTTGGCCGGGATGGCGCTCTCAAATTGATCGTCCGAAATCTCTGGGATGTCACTCATCTGTACCGATCCATGTGGCTGCGGTATCGCGCCCGCTCTCGTTCAGTAGCGAAACGCGCTCCTATGATGCGAATCAGATCCTCTGCACGCTCCGTGTAGACCACGACTGCAATTCCGCGATCGATCTCACCAATTGCGATGAATCGATCCTCGGTATCTGAATGAGCAGAATCGAAGATCTCCAAGTAGTCTTGGCTGCGCTGAAAGAGTTGGATGGCCTCAATGAACGCCAAGCCATGCTTCGCCTGGTTGCTAAGATTCTTCTCTTCTTCCCATTCGAATCTCACGGGCAGACTATATGCCATTGGCTGAGTGCGTCAATGGCTGACTCGCGGGACGCTGCTGTCGGACTGGTGCGAATGTAAGGATCGGTGTACGCGTGAGCGGTCGGTCATAGCACTGCCGTCCAATGCCTCGGCTGTGCGGTGCCGGGAACCGGCATCCGCACGAGCCGATTGTTAGCAGGCTGCGCGTTCTCGAACTGGCACATGCTGGTTAGCGCTGCGCGGAAGGCCACGTCACTCTTCCTGATGCTCAACGACAACGGTATCGACAATAAGGCGCAGCACCGCCTCAGCGAGCTCTGGGGATACTCCATGTGCCTGTGCCAAACCCCTCACTCTTTGCAGCTGTCGCTGCTCACGCTCCTCATCCCTGGGAGGCAGAACACTAGACCGTTTCAGCTTCCCGACGCGCCTGGATACAGCAAACCTTTCGGCGAGAAGTTCGATGAGCTTTTCATCCAGCTGATCGATTTCGCTTCGGAGTGCTTCAAGGTTGGACATAGTGGCCTGCTAACTATCCTATTGAATGGAGGTTCGCTCATCTGGGTTGTCTGCGCGTTCGTATAACTCCGTCGATGAGACGTCCGTGTAACCTGATGGGAGCAGACTCTCCGCTTCCGCCGTGGGCGTCAATGTGCGATTTCCTGCTACGCAGCGCGTGATCCGGATTGGTGCCACACAGGTCTTTCGACCGCCCCTGGGGATGTCCCGTCACCCGACATCGCGCAGGTTCGGGGATTGGCTTCAGGTTCTAATCGGGCGTACCCCTGAGCGCGCTCGACGGAACAGTTCGATGCAACTTGGTATCGCACGTCCATCGGGCTTCATCGCCCGCGGATTGCGTCGTTGTATTCGCCGGTACGCACGGCGATACCCGGGAACGCGGCCTGACGACCGCGCCATCGCTTCACTCGCTCGCGTATAACGGTGGCAGTTCGTGGACACCACCTCTGGCAGCACGGAAGGGGTCGAAGATCCGGACCCGGCCGAGATTGCGGCCATGCTCGAAATCCTCGGAGACGAGTTCGGCGCAGCGATGCACTTCTGCTTACGCCCAGAGGTGGGCGTCGAACCAGGACAGGCGGTAGGCCGCGAACCCGTACAGCGCCGTGCGGAGAACAGCCTCGTCCGGCCACAGCACGGTGAACTGGCTGAGTAGTTGCTCCGCGTCCAGCAGTGCATCGTCCCACGCGAGCAGTGGCGAGCCACCCAGATCAGGCCGCGGGCGAATCACTGCGGCCACGAATTCGATCAGCGTTTGCTGGGGGAGAAGCAGGCTGCCATCCGCTGCACCAGTGCGCAGCAGCTCTCGGGCGATGAATTGCTTCTCCGGATCGCGGGGATCGAAGCGGTACACCAGGATGTTGGTGTCAATCAGTCTCTTCACTGGCGTCGTGAAGGTTGGGGCCACGGGTGTAGAGATCCTCGCGGCACCAGTCCCGATCCGTAACCGGGCGCTCAGGCAGGTGCATGCGCCCTTCGCGCTGGCGCTGCCGCGTGGTGCACTCATCGAACAGGCGCAGCCGCTCCTCCCGGTCGAGCCGGGGCGTACGGGGCCGCCCCGCGGGGATGAGGTGAATGATGTCGCCGGCTGCCGCGAACTCGACCTCGTCTCCGGGCGCGATGCCGAACTGCTCCGCGATCCGCTTCGGCAGCGTCAGCTGCAGTTTGCTGGTGACTTTGGCCATATCCTTACTTTAGCAAGGAGAATTTCCTTGGCAACGATGATTCCTGCCTTCGGCCGGATTCGTGACCATTGACGGCGTCTTCGCGATCCGTTGTGCTTGCCGCCCTGTCTGCAAGGAGACTGAGCCGTGGCGACTGCACTGCCGGAGTTCGACTTCGGGCTTGGTGAAGAGCTCGACATGCTGCGCGCATCGGTTCGGGGCCTGTGCGAGAAGGCGTTGGCGCCACGCGCAGCCGAGATCGATCGTGACGACACTTTTCCGCGGGATCTCTGGCCCGAGTTCGGAGCACTCGGTCTTCACGGCATCACCGTCGAGGAGGAGTGGGGCGGTTCCGGTCTCGGCTATCTGGCCCAGTGTGTGGCGCTGGAGGAGATCAGCCGGGTCTCTGCATCGGTGGGTCTCTCCTACGGCGCCCACGCCAACCTCTGCGTCAACCAGATCCGTCGCTGGGGGACCGATGCGCAGAAGTCGCGCTACCTGCCGGCACTGATTTCGGGCGAACACCTCGGTGCCCTGGCTATGAGCGAGCCCGGCGCCGGCTCCGACGTCATGGGCATGAAGCTGCGGGCGCGGGAAACCGACGGCGGCTTCCGTCTGGATGGCAGCAAGATGTGGATCACCAACGGTCCCAGCGCGGACGTGCTGGTGGTCTACGCGACGCTGGATCCGACGCTCGGCAGCAAAGGTGTGACGGCGTTCCTGGTGGAGAAAGGCGATGCAGGATTCGCCTGTGCCCAGAAACTGGACAAGCTCGGCATGCGTGGCTCCGAGACCGGGGAACTGGTGTTCACCGACTGCTTTCTGCCGCAGGAACGTCTCCTCGGCGAAGCCGGGCGGGGCGCAGCGGTACTCATGAGTGGTCTCGACTTCGAGCGGGTCGTGCTGGCCGCCGGTCCGGTGGGGATCATGCGGGCCTGTCTGGATCTGGTGGCGCCCTATCTGCACGAGCGCCAGCAGTTCGGCCAGCCCATCGGCAGTTTCCAGCTGATGCAGGCGAAACTGGCGGACATGTACACGGTGACCAGCGCGGCCCGCAGCTATGTCTACGCGGTGGCGCGAGCCTGTGACGAGGGGCGGACCACCCGCTTCGACGCCGCCGGCTGCATCCTGTTCGCAGCCGAGCAGGCGACCCAGGTGGCGCTGCAGGCGATCCAGGCCCTCGGCGGCAACGGCTACATCAACGACTATCCGGCAGGGCGGCTGCTGCGTGACGCGAAACTTTACGAGATTGGCGCCGGGACCAGCGAGATCCGCCGCATGCTCATCGGCCGGGAGCTCTTCGACGCGTCCACCTGATGCGCTGTGACGCCGCGCCAGTTTCGCTATAATCCGCGCGCCCGGGCCGGGACGCTTCCCGGCCCGTCTCATTCCAGTCGGGCGCCAGTCTTCGGAGTCAACATGCTGCAACTGCCAGTCATCGCCATGCGTCTGCTCGCCATCGCCCTTGTGACAGTGGCGACGTCCAGTGCTGTCGCGTTCGCGCCGGGTACGGATTCGGAAATCCGCGAGCGGATCAAGCCCTTCGGCCAGCTGCGCTTGCCGGAGACGGACAACGGCACAGAAGAGACGGTGGCGGCCACCGAGCGGGAACCGCGTGCGGCTGATGCCATCTACGCCCAGTTCTGCGGTACCTGCCACGAGGCTGGTGTCGCCGACGCCCCACGCATGGTGGCGGACGCCTGGGAGGAGCGCATCGAGAAGGGTATGGACGTGCTCTACGCCAGCACCATCAATGGCCTGGGCGCGATGCCTCCCGGCGGCACCTGCTTTGACTGCTCCGAAGAGGAGCTGAGAAACACTGTCGACTGGATGGTCGAAGCCGTTCAGTAACCTGCGCCCTCGAAGGCCGCCCTGGGCCGAGCGCACGCGCCTGTGAGGCCCAGCTCGGGCCTACAGATCGGTTCCGTTACCTCGCTGTAGGCGAGCGCGCCGCCCTGGGCCTGGCCGAGCGCACGCGCTCGGGCCTACAGGGGGACTCCAACACCTTGCTGTAGGCGAGCGCGCGTGCGCGCCGCCCCTGGTCAATCGAGCAGGTTCTTGAGGGCGTCCAGCGACGCCCGCGCCCGCGCCTCCTTACGCTCCTCCGGTTCGTCTTCGCGCCCTTCCCAGACCACGTATTCCTCCGGCAGCTCCGCGAGGAAGCGGCTCGGCTCGGAGCGCCGGGTCTCACCGCGGGACCGGCGCCGGCGGGTCAGCGTCAGGGTGAGGGTTTCCATGGCCCGGGTCAGACCGACGTAAGCCAGACGCCGCTCCTCGGCGATCTGTTCATCGGTGATGCAGTTCCGATGCGGCAGCAGCCCCTCCTCAAATCCCATGAGCCAGACGTGGGCGAACTCGAGCCCCTTGGCGGCATGCAGCGTGAGGAGTTGGACCTGCTCTGGGTTAGGCTCGTCCTCCTCCCGGTCCAGTGCATCGTCCAGTGCCAGGCTGCGTAGAACCTCCGCCGGCTCGTCGCCGGCGAGGCTGCGCCGTTCGATGGCGGCCAGCAGCAGCTCGATGTTGCTCCAGCGGATGCGCGCCTGGTCCGCGTCGCTGCTCTGCTGGGCAAGCCAGGATTCGTAGCCGCAATCCTCTAGCAGCGCTCTGAGCGTCGGCGCCGGACGATCAAGAAGGCTGCGCCAGTGACCCAGCCAATCCCGGAATCCGGCCAGCCTGCGGGCCGGAGTGCCGCCCACTTCCGCGGCGAGATTCGTGGCGTCCATGGCAGCGAGCAGCGATCTTCGGCGCTGCGCTGCCACCCGCTGCAGGGCATTGAGGGTCGCTGCACCCAGCTGCCTGCGTGGCACGTTGATCACCCGCAGCAGGGCGCCGTCGTCATCCGGGTTCACCAGCAGTCGGAAATACGCCAGCGCGTCGCGCACTTCGCCGCGGTCGAAGAACGAGTTGCCGCCGCTGATCCGGTAAGGGACCCGCAGCGCCTGCAGCCGCAATTCCAGCGCCCGGGCCTGATGGTTGGAGCGGTAGACCACTGCGAACTCGCCCCAGCTGGCTCGCCTTTGGGCTTGACGCTGGACGATCTCGCTGGTGATCCGGTCCGCTTCCGCCTCGTCGTCGTCCACCTGGACCACCCGCACGGGATCACCGGGTCCGCGCTCGCTCCACAGGCGCTTCTCGTACAGATGCGGATTGTGGCTGATGAGGGCGTTTGCACTTTTCAGAATGCTGCTGCGGCTGCGGTAGTTCTGCTCCAGCTTGACCACGGCGAGGGTCTTATAGTCGCCTGCAAGCGTGACGAGATTGTCCGGTCGTGCGCCGCGCCAGGCATAGATGGACTGGTCGTCGTCCCCCACGACCGTGAACGCGCCGCGCTCGCCGGCGAGCAGGCGGATCAGCTCGTACTGCGCGCCGTTGGTGTCCTGATACTCGTCCACCAGCAGGTAACGGACCCGCGCCTGCCACAGCGCCCTGCGCTCCGCGGAGGACTGCAGCAGCCGGACCGGATGCAGCAGCAGATCGTCGAAGTCCACCGCGTTGCTCATCAGCAGGTGGTTCTGATAGTCGCGGTACACCGCTGCGTGCGTGCGGTCCAGAGTGCTGCGCGCCTCGGCGGCGGACTGCTCTGGCGTCAGCAAGCCGTTCTTCCAGTTCGAGATCATGCCCATTGCGGCCCGGCTGGCATCGCGCAGGGCCGCGGCATCCACCTCGCCGCCCCAGTGCATGCGCAGCAGTTCCCGTAGCAGCGACTCCGCATCGCCTGCGTTGAAAATCGAGAATCCCGGCCGCAGGCCGACGGCGACGGGCTGTTCACGAATGATCCGCAGACCGAGGCGGTGAAATGTGGATACGGACACATGCCGTCCGACGCGGCCGGCACTGGCCGCGACCCGTTCGCTCATTTCCCGGGCGGCGCGATTCGTGAAGGTCACCGCGAACACCTGCTCCGGTGCGAGCCCGCCCTGTTGCAGAAGGTGCACGATCTTCGCGGCGATGACCCGGGTCTTGCCGCTGCCGGCGCCTGCCAGCACCAGCATTGGGCCGTCCGTGTGGCGCACGGCTCTGAGTTGCTGTGGGTTCAGTTCCACCGGGAACAGGGCACTCCGGGACAGAGGGTGATCGCGGGGGCGCAAGGTTAGCCGTGCCGCCTGTGGGCCCACAAGCGCCATCGTCGACAACCTGCGTGAACGGCCCGATTCCAACGCGCTGTCCGCGACCGTCCGTCAGCGATCCCTGGCCGACTTGGGCTGCCGCGTCGCGCCGAACTGCTCGCGGAAGGCCAGCGCTTCCGCGATCTCAGCGCGACCGATCCGCGAGCTGTGCTGCATGTCCGTAAGCGTCCGCGCCACGCGCAGGGTGCGATGCCAGCCTCGGGCAGACAGGCCCATCTGGCCGGCCGCCCGTTCGAGCAGCTCGAGTCCGGCGGCGTCTGGACGGCAGATCCGCTCGGTGGCGCGGGGGCCGAGTCGGGCATTGGTCATGCCCTGCCGCTCCAACGCGATCCGTCGGGCCGCGGCAACGGCACTGCGGGCCGAGCTGTCCTCGTCGTCGCAGCCGGGCGTCTCGGAACGGCTGGCAGCGGCCAGAATATCTACGGGGACAGCAGGGACCTCCACCTGCAGGTCGATGCGATCGAGCAGAGGTGCGGACAATCGGCTCTGGTAGCGCCGCAGCGCCTCGTTGGGACAGACGCAGCTCACCCCGCCGCGGCAGTCGCGTCCCGCCGGACAGGGGTTCATCGCGGCCACCAGCTGGAACGCCGCCGGGAACTCTGCCCGGGCGCGCGCCCGGGCAATGACGACGGTGCCGGATTCCATCGGTTCGCGCAGGTTCTCCAATACGCTGCGGGCGAACTCGGGCAGTTCATCGAGGAACAGCACCCCTTGATGGGCCAGGGACACCTCTCCTGGAACCGGGTCGCTTCCGCCCCCCACGAGCGCCGCGGCCGTGGCGCTGTGATGGGGCGCGCGGAAGGGGCGACCGGGCAGCACGCCGTCGGCGAGCCGCCCGGCGAGGGAGTGGACGGCGGCGACGTCCAGGGCTTCTGCTGTGGACAGGGGCGGAAGTAGATTCGGCAGGCAGCGGGCGAGCAGCGTCTTGCCGGTTCCTGGTGGACCATGCATGAGCAGGTTGTGGCCGCCTGCAGCGGCGATGATCAGCGCCCGTTTCGGTGCGTGGTGACCGCGCACTTCGGCCAGCGTGCCTCCCGCATTGCCCTGCGTCCTCACAACGCGCGGTGCCTGCGCCAACCGCTGGCCGCCGCGGAGATGCTCCACGACTTCGCAGAGCTGTTGCGCAGGCAGGGCGTGGGCATGCTCGGGCAACGCGGCCTCCATGGCATTGTCTGCCGCCACGACAATGGGCCGGGCCGCGTCTGCTGCGGCCTGTGCGGCGAGCAGCGCGCCGCGTACCGGACGCAGCTGCCCGTCGAGGGACAGCTCGCCGAGAAACTCCATGCCTTCGAGGCCGCTCGCTTCCACCTGCCCGGTGGCACCGAGAATCGCCAGGGCGATGGGCAGGTCGAATCGTCCGCCACTCTTCGGCAGGTCCGCCGGGGCCAGATTCACGGTCAGCCGTCGGTCTGAAGGGAACGCGTAGTGCGAATTGATGATCGCGCTGCGAACGCGGTCGCGGCTCTCACGCACCGCTGTCTCGGGCAACCCGACGATGTTGAAGGCGGGGAGGCCGTTGCCGAGATGCGCCTCGACCCGAACCGGTGGGGCCGCCATGCCCCGGGTCGCACGGCTGAAGGTGGCGGCGAAGCTCATCGCGCCGCCTCCCTTCAGTCGACGCTGCGTTCGCTGCCCGCCTCGAGGCGCGCCACGCTCCGCTCGAGCGTCTCGAGTTTCTCCCGGGTGCGCTGCAGCACAGCCCGCTGGGCCTCGAACTCATCCCGCGTGACCAATTCGGATCGGGCCAGCATGCCCTGGACGATGGCGCGAATGTTGTCTTGAAACCCCGGCGGCAGGCTGGGACCCCCGCGTGGAAGCAGGTCGCGAATCTGATCGGTGAGGTTGCGGATCGGGTCGTCGGCGGCCATGGCGCGGGCACTCCTGTGGGGCATGGCTCGGCAGCTTAGTGGGCCTCTGGAATGGGGTCGAGAGCAATTGTCCTTGGAGGCTGTGCGCCTGGGCTGATTCATGCCTGTCCGGGCGAGCCAGGAATGCACTAAAAAAGTGCGAAACAAGTGCGCATGCACGGCCAGTTTTGCACCATTTTGGTGCCATGGGCTCGCTTCGGTTTCTGTTAAATTGATTAAGGCATTGTTATTGATGGTTTTTGTGGGCTGGGCATGGAATCTGCAGAGCCATGGCTGGCACCGGTTGAAAGCACAACAAGCCGTATCGGGGAAATATAGGGTCAACCCAGTCCCCGAGTGCTGGACCGGACCGCATCGCAGGATGGGGCCGGGACACTTCACAACACCTCAGACAAGGGGACGTGCATATGAACGTACCGTACAAGCACCTCATTGCAGGCACTGCGCTTGTGACTTCTTTCGCCGCAGTCCAGGCCCAGGAACTTCCGAACGCCGAAATCACCGCCGAAGTCCTGATCGGCACCGATTACCGGTTCCGGGGCATTTCTCAGACCAACCGCTCTTTCACCGTCCAGGGCGGGATCGAGTACGCCCACGAAAGCGGCTTCTACGCCGGTGTGTGGGGCTCCAACGTCGATTTCTCCGGCGGTGCCCTTGAGCTCGACCCCTACATCGGCTTCACGGCCGAGCTGTCGCCGGGCGTCGAGTATGACATCGGTATTCTCTACTACGGTTACCCGAAGTCGGGTGCCGATCCCGATCTCGACTTCGTCGAGTTCTACGCCACCTTGAGCTTCATGGGCATCGACTTCGGTGTCGACTACTCCCCGGACTACTTCGCGGAGACGGGTCGCTACTTCTACGTTCGCGGCGCCTATGGGGTCGAACTGCCGGGCGAATTCGGGCTCGACTTTCATCTCGGTTCCAACATCTTCCGTAACCGCGAAAAGATGGATGAGTTCCTCGAACTCACGGGCACCGGGGTGAGTGCGGGTAACACCTATCTCGATTGGAGCGTCACGCTCTCCAAGGAAGCCTACGGCCTGGAGTGGTCCCTCGCTTACGTGGACACGGATCTCAAGCGCCGGGAGTGCTTCGACGGTACCAAGCTGTGCAGCTCGACTGTGGTGCTTTCCGTGGGCAAGAGCCTCTGACCACAAACGCGTAGACTTGCCTTCTGCTCCCGGGACTTCGGTCCCGGGGCAGATCTTCGAAGGGCGCGAGCCCAGTGAAGCTGGCTGAAAGGCACGAGAAGGCAGGTCTGATACTTAAGCGAGGAGAAACCCAATGAAACTGGTCACGGCAATCATCAAGCCCTTCAAGCTCGATGACGTCCGCGAGTCCCTTTCGGAGATCGGCGTGCAAGGCATGACGGTCACTGAGGTCAAGGGCTTCGGTCGCCAGAAGGGACACACCGAGCTCTATCGGGGTGCCGAGTACGTTGTGGACTTCCTGCCGAAGGTCAAGATCGAAGTTGCGATCGACGACAGTCAGCTCGAGCAGGTCGTCGAGACGATCACCAAAGCTGCGAATACGGGCAAGGTGGGCGACGGCAAGATTTTCGTCTCCTCGCTCGACGAGGTCGTGCGGATTCGCACGGGCGAAACCGGTTCCGACGCCGTCTAGGGCGTAGTTCCGGTCGCGAGGAGCAACCTCGCGGGCCGCGGTCACACCTGCCGACCGTTGCTTGCGACCGCCCCTCGACGCGGCAATCACCTTTCAGCCTTAAGCCAGGCCTCGTAAGGAGGACTTCACTGTGGAAGATCTGGTCCAGACAAACTACGCCCTTGATACGTTCTATTTTCTGATCTGCGGCGTTCTCGTCATGTTCATGGCGCCCGGCTTTGCCATGCTTGAAGCCGGTCTCGTGCGAGCGAAGAACACCGCCGAGATTCTCACCAAGAACGTCGGCCTGTTCGCGATTGCGGTCGTCATGTACATGCTTGTGGGTTACTACCTCATGTACATGGGGATCTCCGAGGGCGGTTACTTCCCGAGCTTCGGGTTCCTGATCGGCGGTGAGAACTCCGTCGCCGAAACCCTCGCCTCCGACGGTGACATCTACTACTCGAATCGTTCCGATCACTTCTTCCAGGTGGTGTTCGTGGCAACTGCCATGTCCATCGTCTCGGGTGCCGTGGCAGAACGCATGAAGCTGTGGGCTTTCCTGGCCTTCGCCGTCGTCATGACCGGCTTCATCTACCCGATCCAGGGTGCCTGGAGCTGGGGCGAAGGCTGGCTCGACGCTGCCGGCTACTCCGACTACGCCGGCTCCGGCATTGTCCACATGTGTGGTGCAGCCGCGGCGCTCGCCGGTGTCCTGGTGCTTGGTCCGCGCGCCGGCAAGTACGGTCCGGACGGCTCTTCGCGGGCCATTCCCGGCGCCAACCTGCCGCTGGCCACGCTTGGGGTGTTCATCCTCTGGTTCGGCTGGTTCGGCTTCAATGGCGGTTCCGAACTGATCGTTTCCAACATCGACTCCGCCAACGCAGTGGCTGCAGTGTTCGTCAACACCAACCTCGCAGCAGCGGGTGGCGTGATCGGTGCGCTGCTCCTGGCGCGGATCATGATGGGCAAGGCAGACCTCACGTTGACCCTGAACGGTGCCCTCGCCGGTCTGGTCTCCATCACTGCCAACCCGCTGGATCCGTCCCCTCTGGTGGCCACTATCATTGGTGTCCTCGGCGGCATCATCGTGGTCCTGTCCATCATCGGTCTCGACAAGATCAAGATCGACGATCCGGTCGGCGCCATTTCGGTGCACGGCACCTGCGGCATCTTTGGTGTCCTCGCGGTGGTCGTCACCGGTGGTGCGGCTGTGGGCGCGCAGCTGCTCGGCCTTGCAGCCATCTTCATCTGGACGTTCGCGCTGAGCTTCATCGTCTGGACCGTCCTCAAGATGGTGATGGGTATCCGCGTCTCCGAGGAAGAGGAGTACGAAGGTGTGGATCTCTCCGAGTGCGGCCTCGAGGCCTACCCGGAGTTCGTGAAGAGCGCCTGATCGAGGCTCACTTCACGCGAAAGCAAGGGGCGCCTTCGGGCGCCCCTTTTTGTTTGTGGTTGCTACAACTTTTGCATTGCCCGGTTACCATGGGCGTCCGGGGGCAAGTGCGGAGGCGACGAACGTGACTGATGCCGGGCAGAAGTGGCTGGATCGCTGGCATGAGACTGATGATGGTCTCTGCATTCATGCGCGGGACTATCCCGGCCCCGACGATGCTGCAGTCACGGTCGTCTGCCTGCACGGTCTGACGCGCAACGCAGCCGACTTCGAAGGGCTGTGCGAACACTTCCAGGACCGCTACCGCATGCTCGCCATCGAGCAGCGCGGCCGCGGTCAGTCGGACCGGGATCCCGACCCGGCCCACTACCAGGTCGGACGCTACGTCCAGGACACGCTGGCGATGCTCGACGACCTTGCGATCGAACGTCCGGTGCTGATCGGAACGTCCATGGGCGGGCTCATGTCCATGCTCATGCTGGCAGCGGCGCCGGAGCGGTACCTGGGTGCCGTGCTCAACGACATCGGTCCCGTGGTGGAGGCGAGTGGTCTTGCCCGTATCCAGGGCTACGTGGGCAAAGGGGAGCCCGTGGCAAGTTGGGATGAGGCCGCCGCGGCGGCGCGCGCCAGCAATGGTGATGCCTTTCCGGATTTCGATGACGCAGCCTGGCTGGCCTTCGCCCGGCGCCTGTTCCGCGAGCGGGCCGACGGCCGGCTCGAACTCGACTACGACCCGGCCATCGCCCAGCCCCTCAGCGCGAACACCGGCACGGCGGTTCCACCGGACCTATGGAGCGTGTTCGACGCCATGGGCAGCACGCCGCTGCTGGTGATCCGCGGCGCGCTGTCTGACATCCTCGCGGCTGCGACGGTGGCCGAGATGCAGCGCCGGCGGCCGGATCTGCAGGCGGTGGAAGTGCCCCGGGTCGGGCACGCGCCCATGCTCGACGAGCCCGCGGCGCTGACGGCCATCGAAGCGTTCCTGGCTCGCTTGGCAGCCTGAGCCTCCGCTTCACTGTGCAGGACGCCGAAAGCCATCGGGGTACGCGCTCGCCTTTCTCGGCCATGAACGTGTACACGGAACCTTCTCTTTGGCAGCTTGCTGCCGCCATGTCATGTGAATCTCGAAAGAAAATCGCCCCGTCCGGCACTGCTTTGCTCGCCCGCAGGAGGATGCGATGACTGGACCCAACGAGCGGGCGCGGCGACGCCTCGCGTACTTTCTGCTCGCGCGGCTGC
>REEU01000295.1 GCA_007694905.1 Gammaproteobacteria bacterium
AGCCGGATCCGGATAGCCGAGTTCGATGCGCATCAGAAAACGATCGAGCTGTGACTCCGGCAGCGGATAGGTACCGGCCTGGGTCACCGGATTCTGAGTGGCGATGACGAAGAAGGGGTCCGGCAGGGGCCGGGTCGCACCTTCCACGGTCACCTGCCCCTCCTCCATCGCCTCGAGCAGCGCGCTCTGGGTCTTGGGCGTGGTGCGGTTGATCTCGTCGGCCAGCAGCACCTGGGCGAAAACGGGCCCCGGATGAAACTCGAAGGCGCCGCCGTCGCGATCGAATATCGAGATCCCGAGGATGTCGGCGGGCAGCACGTCGCTGGTGAACTGAATGCGGTTGAAGCTCAGACCCAGGGTCCGGGCCAGCGCCTGGGACAAAACCGTCTTGCCCATGCCCGGCAGGTCTTCGATCAGGAGGTGTCCGCCGGCGAGAAGGCAGGCCATGGCCTGCTCCACCTGATGGCGCTTGCCCACCAAGACCGTTCCCACCTGAGCAAGACTCTTCTCGATCCAATCCTGCATGGCGCCGGATGGAGGCCGCTGCGAGGGCTGCGCGGAGGTCATGGCTGCGGCGTCCCGGTCAAACGTGATCGTGCAGATCGGACAGCGCGCGGTCGCCCTCACCGCCGTCGCTGCGCTCCCGCTGCCGCTTCGCGGCATCGTTGCGGGAGTCCGAAATCCGCTGCAGATAGTCCGCATCGACGTCACCGGTGACATAGGTGCCGTCGAAAACAGAACACTCGAAGCGAGTGATCGAAGAGTTGCCCTCGGCGGAGCAACTGATCAGATCATCGAGTTCCTGATAGACCAGCCAATCGGCGCCAATACTGGCCGCGATTTCTTCGTCGCTGCGGGAATAGGCGATAAACTCCTTGGCCGCAGGCATATCGATACCGTACACGTTCGGGAATCGCACCGCCGGCGCCGCTGAAGCCAGATAGACCTTGCGGGCACCGGCTTCCCGCGCCATCTCGATGATCTGCCGCGAGGTCGTGCCGCGAACAATGGAATCGTCCACCAGCAGCACATTCTTGCCGCGGAACTCCAGGTCGATGGCGTTGAGCTTCTGGCGTACCGACTTCTGCCGTTCGTTCTGCCCCGGCATGATGAACGTGCGGCCGATGTAACGATTTTTGACGAAGCCTTCGCGGTACTTGACGTCGAGCTGATGTGCCAGCGGCAAGGCGGCAGTGCGGCTGGTCTCCGGAATGGGAATGACGACGTCGATGTCGTGGTCCTGACCGGAGTAGTACGAGAGGATGCGCTCGGCCAACTTCTCCCCCATCCGCAGGCGTGCCTTGTAGACCGAGATGTCGTCCATGATCGAATCCGGTCGCGCCAGGTAGACATGCTCGAAGATGCACGGGGCGAGTTCGACGCGCTCAGCACAAACGCGCGTGTGCAGATCACCCTGCTCATCGATCCAGATCGCCTCACCGGGCAGCAGATCCCGAACCAGCGTGAAGTCGAGTACGTCCAGCGCCACGGACTCCGACGCGATCATGTACTCGGTGCCCAGATCGGTCTCGCGCTTGCCGAACACCAGCGGCCGAATCCCGAATGGATCACGGAACGCCAGGACACCGTGTCCCACCAGCAGGGCCACCGCCGCATACGCTCCGCTGCAGCGGGCATGAACGCCGGCAACAGCCTCGAAGATGTCCTCCGGCGACGGCTCGTGGCGGTGCAGGCGGCCAAGTTCGTGGGCGAAAACGTTGAGCAGGATCTCAGAATCGGACTCGGTGTTGATGTGGCGCAGGTCGGCCTTGAACAGATCCTGCTTGAGGGCGTCGGCGTTGGTGAGATTGCCGTTGTGCGCCAGGGTGATCCCATAGGGCGAATTCACGTACATGGGCTGGGCTTCCGCCGAAGAGGAACTACCGGCGGTCGGGTAGCGGACGTGGCCGATACCGAGGTTGCCCGTCAACCGCTGCATGTGATTGAGGCGGAACACGTCCCGCACCAGCCCGTTCGCCTTACGCATGTTGAGGCGCCCGTGATGGCTGGTGACGATCCCGGCAGCATCCTGACCGCGATGCTGAAGGACGGTCAGAGCGTCATAGAGGCGCTGGTTGACCGGGTAACGGCCGACGATGCCTACGAGTCCACACATGAAAGGCTGTCCCTGAGATGGGTGGGCCGGCGTCCTGGCAGTGCCGCCATGTCAGGCATGACGGCGACCGCGGACCTGAGTCGTCTGATGAAGTCGCCTGTTCAGCAGTCTAGTTCGCCATGGCGCCGCTGACCGCCATGTAGGCCTGCTGCAGGAGTTCCATGACCTGCTCCTGCAGTTCCAGCAAATGGGGCACGAACATCGACGCCAGCCACCAGGGCTCTGATCCCAGCATTGGCTCAAGCACGGCCACCGCCACCACGAGCAGAACCACCGCCCTGGCGATTCCGAACAGCATCCCCAGCACGCGATCCAGGCCGCTGAGGCCGGTGACCTTCACCAGCATCGCCACGGCATGCTGAATCAGTGCACCCAATAGCAACACACTGAGGAACAGGCCGGCAAAGGCCAACGGATAACGCAAAGACTCCGCGCTGATCCAGCGCGCTAGGCTGAGACTGACATCGTCCGCGAACAGGGAGGCCATGATAAAGGCAGCGACCCAGATGACAAGGGACAGTGCCTCCTTGAACAGCCCGCGCACCGCTCCGATCATCACAGAGACCAAGGCCACGGCGAGGATGACCCAATCCAGAACGGAAGGCAGCGCCAAGCTATCAGCCATCGCCCTGAGTCCGCGGCCGGCTGCCGTCATAATTGCTCCGACCGATCATGAACCGCACCACCATGCCATCGAGCTCGTAGCGTTCCGCGAGTTCAGTTCGCAGGCGGTCCGCTGCTGTACGATCAATACGGGGCCCGACAGCGACGCGATACAGGCTCTGGCCGCCATCTCCCTCCTCGATAAGATAGGCGTCGAAGCCGTCGGCCAGCAGTCGCTGCCGTAACGCTCGAGCATTGTCGGCATCCCGGAAGGACGCGAGTTGAACGCTCCAGGCTCGCGGCAGACCGGCAAGGTCGAGTCCCGGCGCCGATGCTTCCGCATCTTCTGCCTCGGTATCGAACGCAGCCTCATGCCTCGCTTGACCCGAAACCGGCGCTGCAGCCCTGCGCGCCTCCACCTCATCGAGAAATGCCCAAGAGGAGTCATCGCGAGGATCTTCCGCGGGCTCAACCGGCCGATCCGCGCGCAACCTTTCACCGGGCACGTCAGGAACGGCGCGACGCTCGATGCCGGCCCCGTCGAAGAGCATCGGCAGCACCACCACCGCCAGCGACAACAGGATGATCGCCCCGACCAGCCGGTTGCGTACCCGTTCGGTCATCCTGCCTCCAGACCTCCCCGATCCGCGTTCAGCCAGGTTGCCGCTGACGCCACCAGCGTGAAGGACCCTGCAACCAGAACCCGGCAGTCATGGGTCCGTGCGTACTCGGACGCCGCGGCCATCGCGTCTCCGGCAGCGGCGAAACTGCTGCGAGGCAACGACGGCACCACCGCAGCCAGCCGCTGTTCGAGCTCCTCAGCCGTCTGGCCGCGACCGCCCGGGGTCGGAGCCAGGAACAGTTTCTCGACACGTGGAGCAAGCAGCTCCACCATGCGGCCCACCTGTTTGTCCCGAAACGTTCCAAATACAGCCACCCAGCGTGCATCCGCATCCAGTCGCGCCACCAGTTCGGCTGCGGCATGGGGGTTATGAGCAACGTCGAGCATCCACTCCAGGCCACCGTGCCCGAGCGTTTGCATGCGCCCGGGCAGATGCAGACCGTCGAGGGCATCATGGACTCGACCTGGGTCCAGTTCCAGCGGGAGCAGGCTGGCTGCCTGCAGCGCCGCCGCCAGATTCGACGGCAGCAGTGCCGCTGCCGGCAGTCCCTCGATACAGACCGCCGCATAGGACCTGCCCTCGAATCGCCCGCCCTGTTGCGCGTCCAGCCAGCGAAAGTCGCGGCCAAACTGATAGACGGGAGCTTCGAGTTCTGCCGCGCGCTTCAGCACCGAACGCGGTGGCGCGGTCTCGCCGATCACCACGGGTCTCCCAGAGCGGAGAATGCCGGCTTTCTCGTAGCCGATGCTCTCGCGGTCGTCGCCGAGCCAGGCTTCGTGGTCCAAATCCACACTGCTGATGACGGCCACGTCCGCGTCGATGACATTGACCGCATCCAGGCGACCGCCCAGTCCCACTTCGAGCACTGCGACATCGAGCGCTGCCCGCGCCATGAGGTCGATGGCGGCAAGAATGGCGAACTCGAAGTAGGTCAGGCTGATGTCCTGACGGGCCGCATCGATGCGCTCGAACGCCGCCACGATGTCACCGTCGCTGGCCTCGGCGCCGGTGATGACGATGCGTTCATTGAAGCGATGCAGGTGCGGAGACGTGGTCACGCCCACCCGCAGACCATGCCCTGCCAGCACGGCCTGTAACGCAGCGACCACCGAGCCCTTGCCGTTGGTGCCGGCCACAGTGATGACGCGCTGCGCCGGCCGTGGCGACCCGAGTCGCTTCCACACCGCTCGGACCCGGTCCAGCCCCAGATCCATTTCCTTCGGATGCAGCTGTTCGAGATGGGTCAGCCATTGCTGAAGGTTGCGCCCAGTCATGACCTCAGGCTGCGTCCATGGCCTCGCGCAATTCCCGGGCAAGCGCCTCCGCCGCAGCGGGAATCGCCTCCGGCGCCCCCGCCAGATCACCCATACTGCGCACCAGCACACTACCGACGACAACGCCGTCGGCAAACTGCGCCACCCGGCGGGCCGATGCACCATCGCGGATGCCGAACCCGACGGCGATGGGCAGCGGAGTCATCGATCGCAGGGCCGTCACCCGTTCGCGCACCGCGTCCACGTCCAGATGGCCAGCGCCCGTCGTGCCCTTCAGCGAGACGTAGTAGACGAAGCCGCTGGCCTGCTCCAGAATACGTTGTGCCCTGGCATCGGTCGTTGTCGGCGCCAGCAGAAAGACGAGATCGATGCCCCGCTGCTCCAACTCAGATCGCAGCGGGCCCGCTTCCTCCGGTGGCAGATTGACCAGAATCACCCCATCGACACCGGCCTCAGAGGCCGCCTCGGCAAAGCGTTCGCTGCCCATGGCTTCCACGGAATTCAGGTAGCCCATCAGTACCACCGCCGTACGGGTGTCGGTCTGACGAAACGTTGCCACCATGTCGAGCACGTCCCGCAAGCGCACACCATGGGCGAGTGCCCGCTCGCAGCCGGCCTGAATATCCGGACCCTCGGCTTCCGGATCCGAGAACGGGATACCAATTTCGATGACGTCCACACCAGCACGAGCCAGTGCCTCCATGGCCGCGACCGTCACCGAAGGCGCCGGGTCACCCGCGATCAGATAGGTGACCAGCGTGCTGCTGCCAGCGTCACGCCGCTCGGCAAAGCGTGTGGCGAGACGGCTCACAGGTCGATACCATCATGGCGGGCCACCGTGAGAATGTCCTTATCGCCACGACCGGACAGGTTCACGACGATGATCTGCTCGGGGTCCATGTTCGGTGCGTGCTCCATGACCCAGGCGATGGCATGGCTGGTCTCCAAGGCCGGCATGATGCCTTCGGTACGGGTCAGATGATGGAAGGCCCGTAGTGCATCCTCGTCGGTAACGGCGGTGTACTCGGCGCGACCGAGATCCTTCAGGAAGGCGTGCTCAGGTCCCACTCCTGGATAGTCGAGACCTGCAGAAATGGAATGGGTGGCGATGATCTGGCCATCCTCGTCTTCCATGAGATACGTTCGATTGCCATGCAGGACCCCTGGAACACCGGCACACAGCGGAGCGGCATGCCGCCCTGTGGCCAGGCCGTCGCCACCTGCTTCCACGCCCACCATCCGCACCCCTTCGTCCCGGATGAAGGGGTGAAACAAGCCGAGCGCATTGGAGCCGCCGCCAACGCATGCGACAAGGACGTCCGGCAACCGTCCCTCGATCGCCATGCATTGGGCACGCGCCTCACGTCCGATGACCGACTGAAAATCTCTGACCAGAGCCGGGTACGGATGCGGACCCGCCACGGTCCCGATAATGTAGTGCGTGTCATCGACATTCGTGACCCAGTCTCGCATGGCCTCGCTCATGGCGTCTTTGAGTGTGCGGGACCCGGACGTGACCGGCACCACCCGGGCACCGAGCAGCTTCATCCGGTAGACGTTGAGGCTCTGCCGCTCGACATCCTCGGCGCCCATGTAGACCACGCACTCCATACCGAGCCGTGCAGCGACCGTCGCCGACGCCACGCCGTGCTGACCGGCGCCGGTTTCGGCGATGATCCTGCGTTTGCCCATGTGCTTGGCGAGCAGCGCCTGGCCGATGGTGTTGTTCACCTTGTGAGCGCCGGTGTGGTTCAAGTCCTCACGCTTGAGGTAGATGCGCGCGCCGCCGAGCTCCCGCGTCATGCGCTCGGCAAAATAGAGGGGCGACGGCCGACCGACGTACTCGGCAAGATCGCGATCGAACTCGCGCTGAAAGTCCGGATCCTTGATCAGACTGCGGTACACCCGATCGAGCTCCTCGAGCGCGTGCGTGAGTGTCTCGGCGACAAAACGACCGCCGAAGCGACCGAAGTGGCCGCGCTCGTCAGGGAAGTTGTAATCTGCGAACGACGCCATGGCGGCTTCGCTCACCGGAGCCTGTGGCGTGACCATGCTCTTTTCGTATCTCATGTGCATCCTTCTCCATTGCTGGCGGCTCGAACCGCGCGCACAAACTTCAACATGGCGGCGGGATCCTTCACGCCCGGTTCCCGCTCCACGCCGCCGCTCACATCCACCGCCCAGGGTCTAACCTTGCGGATGGCTGGCCCTACGTTGTCGGCATTCAGGCCACCGGCCAGAACCAATGGACGCCCATGCTCGGCCGGGATGCCGTCCCAGTCGAACACGGCGCCAGTCCCACCCGGAATGCCTTTCCTGTAAGTGTCGAGCAGGATACCCGCTGCCGACGCGTAATCGTTTGCGAGCACGCGAGCCAGGTCCATCCCCGGCCGCACCCGCAAGGCCTTCAGATAAGGTCGATCCCAGCGCTGACACTCTGCCTCGTCCTCGTCACCGTGGAACTGCAGCATCTGCAGCGGGACCTGATCGAGCACCGCGCGCATCGTCGCCGTATCCGCATCCACGAACAAACCGACACTGACCACAAACGGCGGCAGCGCCGCACAGATCGCCCTGGCTGACGCAATGTCCACGGCCCGGGGGCTGGCTGGATGAAAATTCAAGCCGACGGCGTCCACTCCGGCAGCGGCGGCCGCGCGCGCCTGTTCCGGGTCACGTAACCCGCAAATCTTGATCCTGACCCGGGCGGCCTGCATCGCTGTCATGCTCATCGGAAGCGGATGGTGAGCTTACCCGCCTGCTTGAACCCGGAACGGCTTCGTTCACGGGCCGGCGGGATGGAAACGCTCGCTGTCGCGAAGGCCGCGATGGTAGCAGAATCTATCCTTGGGAGCCCGCCACGAACCTTCGTTCACGCTGTCAAGGAAGGAACAACCGCGATTCATGCGAGACCCAGTGGGAGCTGGCACGGCAAATGCTCACCGCCTCAACCAATCGCTCCCCACATGCCGGGCCAGGGCAGGGACGGTGCTGTCGGCAGGGACCATTCCGCCCCATATCCCACCGCCGTCAGATACAGCCCTTCCGGAGGCGCGGCGATTCCCGCCTGGGTGCGGTCCCGAGCCAGAAGGATCTCCGCCATCCACTTCGGATCCCGTTGTCGAAGCCCGACTTGCAGCAGACTCCCGGTGATGTTCCGGACCATGTGCTGCAGGAAGGCGTTCGCCTGGATCTCGATACCGAGCAGCTGCCCCGACCGCCGCACCGTGATGGACTGTATTTCGCGCCGAGGGTGACTGGCCTGACACTGGGCCGCGCGAAAGCTGCTGAAGTCGTGCTCCCCGACCAGAGCCTGGGCCGCGTCGTGCATGAGCGCAGCATCCAGTGGGCCGGGCACCACGGCGACACGATCGCGCAGCAATGCTTGCCTCGGTCGCTGGTCGGTGAGCAGGTAGAGGTAGCGGCGCCAACGGGCGGAAAAGCGTGCACTGAACGTCGCATCCACCGCCTTGGCCCAGTGAATACAGATCCCCTGATGCGTCAGCGTGTTGCCGCCGCGCTGCCAATCCCTTTCGGAACGCGTTGCCGTGGAGTCGAAGTGGATCACCTGACCCGTGGCGTGGACACCCGCATCGGTCCGTCCCGCGCAGACGATGCGAACCGGGTGGTCCGCGATGCGCCCCAGAGCACCTTCGAGGTCTCCCTGCACCGAGGCGACACCGGGCGCAGACTGACGCTGGAACCCATGAAAACAGGAGCCATCGTACTCGACGCCCAGAGCCCAGCGGGTCATGTCCAGTCCAGATCAGCCCAGTCTGGACAACAGTTCCCCGGCCTCCTGCTGCTGAGGCATGTTGCCGTCACGCACCACCTCGTCGAGGATCTCACGGGCTCCGTCCTCGTCCCCCATGTCGATGTAGGCACGCGCCAGCTCGAGCTTGGTGGAGGTTTCATCCCCGACATCGCCGAGATCGAGCTCCAGTTCCAGGTCGTCATCTGCGAGATCCACCGCTAACGCGGGAGCGTCGCCATCCTCGGAACGTGGCGCAGGGTCATCGGCGTCAGCTGCGGACAGCTGTCCGCCCTCGCTGCTGACATCGCCGGGCGCCCGCGCGATGGTGCGGGCAAAGTCATCTTCGGGCGCTTCAGGCGTCCGGTTCAACGTGCTCTCGAAGCTGTCGTCGTCACTCGAGGCGCCGCTGACGGTGCTGGTCAATTCCTCGTCGTCCGCAACCGGGGGGCGATGAATCGTACTGGAGAAGTCATCGTCGTCTTCGCTGACGATCTCGGGAGGCATTTCGTCCAGCGCAAAGTCGATGTCTTCATCGCCTGTTCCGGACGTCTCCGGAATTCGGGGCGCGGCATCATCGCTGTCGAGATCGAAATCCGCGTCGCTGGAATCCGCCACCGCAGCACCGGGCTGATCTGCTTCAAGGGTCAGATCGAAATCCGCTTCCTCGTCCGCGTCCGTTCCCGGACCTGCGGCCGACGTGTCGAACGGCTCATCGGTGAAGTTCGTGATGTTGAGCTCAGCCTCCTCTGCGGCGGCACCTCCGGGAGCGGTTTCGCGATCCGCAGCAGCAGGCAGGTCGAGGTCGAACATTGATTCGTCATCCAACGCAACTGCTGATCCGGTTTCGGCCTCACCGTCGCCACCTACAAGCGGCACTGCCCGCAACTGGGTTGCGTCCTCGTTATCGCCGTCGAGATCGAGAGCTAGATCAAGCTCCTCGTCGTCGAACGCCGGCTGGTCGTCATCGGCTTTGACCTCGCTGAACGCCGCATCGAGCTCCAAGTCGAGCTCGTCATCAACCGCCAACTTCAGGTCATCATCAGCACCAGATTCATCGACTGCGGCCGCAGCCGAAGGGACCGCAGCAGCCCCAGCCTTCTGGGAAACGTCGAGGTCGATATCGAGACTGTCGAGATCATCGTCAGCGCTGAACTCCTCGCCGAGATCGAAATCCAGATTGACCTCACCTTCGTCCGTAGCCCGGGGGGGTACCGCACTCTCGCCCTGGGACAGGTCACCGGTCGACGTCACGGCGCCCGGCAGACGAGCCGCCATGTCGTCGACCAGCTCGATCGTATCGTCGTCAGCGAAGCCTCGCAGCGCCTCGGCCTGGGCGTTGAAGCCCTCGACGTCCTGAGTCTCGATCTGAACTTCCATGAGCTTCAGCCGCAAATCCGCGCGCTGATCGTCCTGCTCGATGGCGGACTCGAGTACTCGGGCGGCCTCACTGAAGCGCCCGTAGGCCATATAGACATCCGCCTCGGCGATGACGTCACTGTCATCGTCGCCAGCCAGGTTTGCAGCGGCCAGACCCGCGCCCGCGGCGCCTGCCATTGCTGCAGCAGCGGGGGCGGACGCACCGGCGCGCGTCATGTCTTCCTGGCTGACCGGAGGCATGATGTGGGTTCGTTCCATGGGCGCACTCGGCCCTGCTCCCCGTGCCCCCACCGACAGCGCATCGTCGTTCTCCTGGCGACGACGCATCATGACAAGCACCACTGCGACGAGAAGAACCAGCGCAGCGAGCAGACCCGACAGCATCAGCCAGGACAGTCCGAACGGCCCTTGTGTCGCTGCGGCGGCAGTCACTGCAGTCGGCTGCTCGGCAAGTTGCCGCTGCAGGCGTGCGAGTTCCTGGTTGCTCAGTTCCAGCTGACGGCTCAGCTCCTCGACCTGACGGTTGGTCTCCTCCAGTCGGCGTTCGGCTGTCGCGCGAGCTTCTTGCGCACGCGACGCGCGCTGCTCGGCCGCCGCCAGCTCATCGCGGAGTTCCGCGACGGAGCCGTCCTCGACACCGCCTGCCCCCGCAACCGCGGGGGTGTCCCGAGTCACCCGAGTCTCGTCATCGTCCCCGGCCACCAGGCGCAGCTCGCCAGCTGCACGGGCAGCGCCGTCGGTTCCTGCCAACGCCGGCCGGGCATCCATGGGCATCACTGGCGTACCCTGGCGCCAGCGGTCGTTGTGTTCGGCAACCTGAACCACCGCATCCTGCAGCGACAGCCGCTCGATCTCGCTGCGGCTCGGGACCTGCAGAACATGTCCCGCCCTGAGCAGATTGATGTTGCCACCAATGAACGCGTCCGGGTTCAGCCGCTGCAGGGCAAGCATGGTCTGCTGCACGCTGACTGCGCTGGAGGGGCGCACCTGCAACGCGACCGCCCACAGGGTGTCATTCCGACCGGTGACACCGTACGTGTCACCGTCGAACCGTCCCACTTGCTGAGCCGGAGGCGGCTCAGTCGTCGGCGCCGGCTCCGTACGCACCCGTGTCGGCTCGCGCGCAAGTCCGGGCGCAGGCGTTGCAGGTTCCGCAACCCGTGGTGCCGGTTGCGGCTGGCGTGCATGCGTGGGCGGATCGAGCAGGACCGTGTATTCACGGAGCAGTCGGCCCGTGGGCCAACGGACGTCCACGACGAAGTTGACGAAGGGCTCGTTGATGGGTCGATTGCTGCTGATCCGGATGCGCGGGTTCGAGCGATCTTCGAGGTCCGTGCTGAACTCGAGTTCCGAAAGATAGAAGAACCGCTGCACCCCGAGGCGGGTAAAGTCTTCCGCCGAGGCGAGCGTCGCAATGATCTCGTTTTGCGACAACCCTTCGATACGACGCAGTTCGATCTCTGCGGAGAAGCGCTCGTTGAGGGAGGAATCCACCTGGATATCCCCGAGGCCCAGCGCCCAGACGGAACCGTGCGAAAGGCCGAGGCACGCGGCCAGCACCAGAGCCAGCTTACGAATCATAGCGCGTCCTTCACTCATGTGGCTGGCAATGCCCCCCGGCAACACGAAAACGAACAGTCCCGCCTCCGATGGTGAACCGAGGCATGCTGACGACAGTGTAGCCGTACCGGTGGACCCCCGCCCCCATTTCTTGCCGAAAAGGTGACCTAGAAACGACGTGCGTTTCGTGAACTAAGTTGCCTTTATGCAAGTTCTTTTAGCAGAAGTTCCGCAATTTGTACACTATTGAGCGCCGCACCCTTGCGGATGTTATCCGCCACGATCCAGAGGTTCAGGCCACGGGGATGGGAGATGTCCTCACGAACCCTGCCGACGAACACCGGATCCGCGCCTGCGGATTCCGTCACCGCAGTGGGATAACCTCCGTCAGCACGCTCATCGAGCAGCTTGACGCCGGATGCCTTGCGGAGCAGCTTTCGCGCCTCCTCCCAGGTTAATTTGCGCTCGGTCTCGATGTGCACCGCCTCCGAGTGGCCGTAGAACACCGGGATCCGCACACAGGTGGGATTGACCTCGATGCTTTCATCTTCAAAGATTTTCTGGGTCTCCCAGACCATCTTCATTTCTTCCCGCGTGTACCCGTTGTCCATGAACGAGTCGATGTGCGGCAGCGCATTGAATGCGATCTGCTTCGGATAGACCTTGCCCGGCGACGGCTTGCCGTTGAGCAACGCAGCCGTCTGCCCCGCAAGCTCCTCCACGCCCTTCTTCCCGGAACCTGACACGGCCTGATAGGTAGCCACGTTGATACGCGTGATGCGCGCTGCATCGTGCAGGGGTTTCAGGGCCACCACCATCTGGATCGTCGAACAATTGGGATTGGCAATGATGTTGCGCTGCCGATAGGCATCGAGGGCATGGGCGTTCACTTCCGGCACGATCAGCGGGATATCTGCTTCCCGACGAAAGTGGGACGTATTGTCGACCACCACGCAGCCGGCAGCGGCGGCGCGTGGCGCATGCTCGGCAGAGATGCTGCCGCCCGCAGAGAATAACGCGAGCTTGACCTTGCTGAAGTCGAATGTCGCGAGATCCTCCACCTTCACGGGCCGATTGCGAAACATGACCTGCTTGCCGGCAGAGCGCGCACTCGCCAATGGATACAGCGTACCCACTGGGAACTTGCGCTGTTCGAGAATTTCGATCATGACCTCGCCCACCGCACCGGTGGCGCCAACCACCGCGACATCGATGGTGCCGTTCGCATTGCTCATCGCTCACTCCTTCCCATTCGTTGCCGCGCCTTCAGGAGGCATCCAGTCTCTTGCTGAAAGCTCCGATCACAGCGTCCGTCATGGCGTTGGTTCCCACCAGCTGCAAGCCTGCCGACTCACCCTGGGCGATGTCACGGGTGCGTAATCCAGCATCAAGGACATCGCTCACGGCACCTTCGAGTTCGTCGGCCAACCGCGCCTCGCGGAACGTGTAGCGGAACATCATGGCCATCGATAACAGCGTCGCCAGAGGATTCGCCAGATTTTGCCCGGCAATATCCGGGGCACTGCCGTGCACCGGTTCGTACATGCCCTTGCTGTGTGCATCCAGCGCGGCCGAAGGCAGCATGCCAAGGGACCCGGTCAGCATGGCCGCCACATCCGACAGAATGTCCCCGAACATATTGCCGGTCACGATCACATCGAATTGCTTCGGCGCCCGCACCAGCTGCATGCCCGCGTTGTCAACGTACATGTGACTGAGCTCGACTTCCGGGAAGTCCCGACTCTCCTCTTCGACGACCTCCCGCCACAACGCGGTCACTTCGAGCACGTTCGCCTTGTCCACAGAGCACAGGCGCTTACTGCGTGCCCCGGCCAGTTCGAAGCCGAGGCGCGCGATACGCCGGATTTCGGATTCGCTGTAGACATAGGTGTTGAAGCCGCGTCGCTGCCCGGATGCATCCCGATCCACGCCTCGGGGCTCCCCGAAGTAAATGCCGCCAGTCAGCTCCCGCAGGATGAGAATGTCGAGTCCCGCCACCAGTTCGGGCTTCAGGGAGGAGGCCGATGCAAGCTGGGGAAAGAGGATGGCTGGACGCAGATTCGCGAACAGCTCCAGGTTGGAACGCAGGCCCAGCAGCCCCCGCTCTGGTCGCTCCGCCGTTGGCAGAGCATCCCACTTCGGACCGCCGACTGCACCGAGCAGTACCGCATCGGCAGCGCGGGCCAACTCCAGCGTCGTCGCCGGCAGCGGGGTTCCCTCCGCATCGATGGCTGCGCCTCCCACCAGGGCGTGTTCGAGTTCCACGTCGAACCCGTAGCGGTCGCGCGCCGCTTCGAGCACGCGCACGGCATGTTGCATGATCTCGGGGCCGATGCCGTCGCCGGCGAGGATGAGGATCTTGCGTGTCATGGGTCGCTCTCTTTGCGGTCACCGCCTCGAGGGGCTGTGACGGGTAGGGGTGCGCGCCGGCGAGGCTCAGCGCATGGTGTCGAACAACCAGGGACTCCGCGCACGATGGTGAATCTCGAAGTCCGAGATCGCGCCCGCATCTTTCAGCGTCACGCCAATATCGTCGAGCCCCTCGAGCAGACAATGCTTGCGGAAGCCGTCGACCTCGAACGCCACCTGCTCGCCGGAAGGCAGCGTCAGGCGCTGAGCCGCGAGGTCCACGGTCAACTCTAGACCCTTCTCGGACTCCGCAAACCGAAACATTTCTTCAACAATATCTTTATCTAAAACAATGGGTAAAACACCATTTTTAAAGCAATTACTGAAAAATATGTCAGCAAAGCTCGGCGCCAGAACGACGCGGAAACCATACTCTTCCAGAGCCCAGACCGCGTGCTCGCGGCTGGAGCCACAGCCGAAGTTATCCTGGGCCAACAGGATGCTCGCGCCCTGATACCGGGGCGAGTTCAGCACGAAGTCCGGGTTGATCCGGCGTTCGTTCGGCGTCTTGGAAGGATCGCCCTCGTCCAGATAGCGCCAGCCATCGAACAGGTTGTCGCCAAAACCGGTCCGGCGAATGGACTTGAGAAACTGCTTCGGGATGATCTGATCCGTGTCCACGTTGGCCCGATTGAGCGGCGCGACGCGACCGACGAATCGCTCGAATGCCTTCATGCCGCACCTCCGGGACCGCTGCCGACCATCTCGCGCACATCGGTGAAGTGGCCTGCCACCGCAGCCGCTGCAGCCATGGCCGGGCTCACCAGATGGGTGCGTCCACCATGGCCCTGTCGTCCCTCGAAGTTACGGTTCGAGGTGGACGCGCAGTGCTCACCAGGACCCAGACGGTCCGCATTCATGGCCAGGCACATGGAACACCCGGGGTCACGCCACTCGAAGCCGGCCGCAAGAAAGATCTCGTGCAGCCCCTCCTCCTCCGCCTGTCGCTTCACGGGGCCGGAGCCCGGGACGACCATGGCCTGCAGGACGCTGCTCGCCACCCTGCGGCCACGCACGACGGCCGCCGCCGCGCGCAGATCCTCGATCCTGGAATTGGTACAGGATCCAATGAAGATACGATCCACGCCAATGTCCTTGATCGCCATGCCCGGCTCGAGCCCCATGTAGCGCAGAGCTGCTTCCCAGCCCTCCCGCTGTCCCGGTCGCGTCGCCGCGGACAGTTCCGGCACCCGCCCTGAAATCCCGGCAACCATCTCCGGAGATGTTCCCCAACTCACCTGAGGCTCCAGTGCCGAGGCGTCGATGACCACCTCCGCGTCGAAAATCGCATCAGCATCGCTGACCAGACCGCGCCACTGCGCCTCGGCGCGCTCGAACATCTCTCCGCGCGGGGCATACGGCCGCCCCCGAACGTAGTCGGCCGTCGTATCATCAAACGCCACCATGCCCGCCCGGGCACCGGCTTCGATGGACATGTTGCACAGGGTCATGCGTCCTTCCAGGCTCAGGGCCTGCACCGCTTCACCCGCGAACTCCAGCGTATAGCCCGTCCCGCCGGCGGTGCCGATGCGACCGATGATCGCCAACGCCAGATCCTTTGCCGTCACACCTTCCGGCAGACGCCCCCGGGTCATGATGCGCATGTTCTTCGCCTTGCGCTGGATCAGGCACTGAGTGGCCAGGACGTGCTCCACCTCCGAGGTACCGATGCCGTGGGCAAGGGCCGCCAGAGCTCCGTGAGTCGAGGTGTGGGAGTCGCCGCAGACAACGGTCATGCCAGGCAGGGTCGCACCCTGCTCGGGTCCGACCACATGAACGATGCCCTGGCGCGCATCAAGGATTGGAAACTCGAGGATGCCGAAAGCCTCACAGTTGTCGTCCAGCGTCTGAACCTGAATGCGGGAAATGGGATCCATGATCCCTGCGATGCCCTCTGCCCGTTTCTGTGTGGGCACATTATGGTCCGGCGTCGCGATGTTCGCGTCCACCCGCCAGGGTTGGCGGCCCGCCAGCCGCAGGCCTTCGAAGGCCTGCGGCGAGGTCACCTCATGCAGCAGATGGCGATCGATATAGATCAGCGCGGTACCGTCATCCCGCTGCTTGACGAGATGGGCATCCCAGAGCTTGTCGTAAAGTGTCCTGCCGGCCATGCGCAGCCTCCGTGGAGCGCGGGCTTGCCGCGCTGCGCGCATCAGGACTGATGCCCGCGGTTTTTGAAGTGGCGAGGCGGCATCCTATGCCTCTATCGAGAATGAGACAAATTCATTATTCTCATCACTTGAATTCTTTGGGCGCATACAATGGATACGCCTGATCTCACGGCCTTCGTCCAAGTCGCTGATACCCGTTCCTTCTCCATTGCAGCCGTTGCGCTGCATCTGACCCAATCCGCCGTCAGCCGACGCATCGCCGCCCTCGAACGCGAACTCGGGACCCGCCTGTTTGACCGGGTGGGTCGCTCGGTCACGCTGACTGAGGCCGGCGCCACCCTGCTGCCCCGGGCCCGGCGCATCCTGAGGGAGATCGACGACAGTCGCATCCTCCTGCGCAACCTGAGCGGCGACGTGGGCGGCAGTCTGTTGCTCGGGACCAGTCATCACATCGGGCTGCATCGCCTGCCGGGCGTCCTGCGCACCTTCAGTGATCGCCATCCTGAAGTGGCCCTGGAACTTCAGTTCCTCGACTCGGAAGCGGCTCACGACCTGCTGCTGCAGGGCCAGATCGAACTAGCGGTAGTCACGCTGCCGCCTTCGACCTTGCCACCGCTGGCGAGCCGGATCATCTGGAGCGACCCCCTGGTCTTTGCAGTTGCGCCGGATCACCCGTTGGCAAGGCGCCCGCAACCCGAACTTGTCGAACTCGGTGCCCATCGCGCCGTGCTGCCGGGAAGCGGGACCTACACAGGACGTATTGTCACCGCCATGTTCGCGACCGCGGGCATCGATCTCGATGCCACCATGTCAACCAATTACCTGGAGACGATCCGCATGATGGCAGGCATTGGCCTGGGCTGGACGGTGCTGCCGGCAACCATGCTTGATGAGCGGCTCGTGCGCATCGAACCGCGAGGCGCGCCGGCCATGGAACGGCAGTTGGGGTGGCTCAGGCATCCGAATCGCACTGCCTCCAACGCTGCCAGCGCGTTCCTCGACATCCTCGAAACCCACGCCGATCAGCGCTGAGTTCCCGCGGCTACTACGACACTTCGTTGGCGGCGTCGGGGCAGCAACAACGGCGATACGCACGAAGCGCGGGTGGGAGCTTACGTCCGCGAAGCGGGCGTCGCGATCTACGTCACGCCTGAGCCCGGCGGCAGTCCGCGATCGCAACGCCGCCCTACGGGCGACGTTAACTCCCACTGGTTCATGACAGATCGTGCCGGACGCAGGACGGCGCAACAGTCGGCCTGTCAGTCTTCCGTTCGCGGAGCCCGGTTCGGGTTCTGGGCGCGGTGCCGCAGCAGATGATCCATCAGCACGAGCGCGACCATGGCTTCGGCGATGGGCGTGGCGCGGATCCCCACACAAGGATCATGACGGCCGGTCGTCACCACCTCCACCTCGTTGCCGTCCGCATCGATGCTGCGCCCCGGAACCCGCACGCTGGATGTCGGCTTCAAGGCGATGCTCGCCACCACATCCTGGCCTGAACTGATTCCCCCGAGCGTTCCGCCGGCACGATTGGACAGGAACCCCTCTGGGTTCATCTCATCGCGATGCTCGCTGCCACGCTGCTCCACGACCGCGACACCATCACCAATTTCTACCGCCCGCACCGCGTTGATACCCATCAACCCGTGGGCAAGATCCGCATCGAGCTTGTCGAACACCGGCTCACCAAGCCCTACTGGCACGCCGCTGGCCACCACGGTCACGCGCGCGCCGATGGAATCACCATCGCGACGCAACGTATCGATGGCGGCTTCGAGGTCGGGCAGGCTGTCGGGATCCGGCCAGAAGAACGGATTCTCCGCCACGGCACTCCAGTCATGGCGCCGAGGGCGGTACGCACCCATCTGGGCCAGAAACCCCCGCACTTCGATTCCGCAGCGTAACTTCAGATAGCGCCTGGCGATGGCTGCGGCAGCAACCCGGGCAGCCGTCTCCCGGGCCGACGCCCGGCCACCGCCGCGATAATCGCGGATACCGTACTTGCGATCGTAGGTGAAATCGGCGTGGGCAGGTCGAAACTGACGCGCGATGCCGCTGTAGTCCCTCGAACGCTGATCCGTGTTCTCGATCAAAAGCCCGATGGGCGTTCCGGTGGTGCGTCCTTCGAATACTCCTGAGAGGATCTGGACCTGATCCGGCTCCCGTCGCTGGGTGGTGTATTTCGAGGTGCCCGGCCGCCGCCGATCCAGGTCCTCCTGGATATCCGCTTCGGTCAGTGGCAATCCTGGTGGACAGCCGTCGACGATGCAGCCCAATGCTGGGCCGTGGCTCTCACCAAAGGTGGTCACCGTGAACAGGCGCCCAAAGCTGTTGCCGGACATGAGCGATTCCAGTGGCCGTAGATGCGGCCGCGATGATAGCGCAGGCCCGCCCAGCGATCAGCCTTTGGGGCCATCCTCGTTCACCGCCCTTGCCAATGCAGCCTGTTCGATGAGGCCCACACCGAAACCGCCGGCCTCGAGTTCGGGCCAGATCCACTCCAGCGCCGGCCAGCGCTCGAGCAGCGCGGGCGCAGAGTTGCCTACCTCCAGGACCAGCAGACCCCCGTCTGCAAGATGCACGGCGGCACTGCGCAACAGACGCTGGACGAGCTCCAGGCCGTCGCTGCCGCCGCCGGCCAGCGCTGAACGTGGCTCGTGCTGGAATTCCATCGGCATGGACGCCAGATCAGCAGTATCCACGTACGGCGGATTGCACAGGATCAGATCGAAGCGTTCTGTTATGCAGCCGGAAAACAGGTCCGACTGCCGGGTCTCGACCCGATCCTCGAGTCCGTGCAGGCGGATATTGCGGCTTGCCACGTCCAGGGCGTCCAGGGACACATCGGCGAGCAGCACCTCCGCTTCCGGGAACACCATGGCGGCAAGAATACCGATACAGCCACTGCCCGTCCCGAGATCCAGAATGCGCTGCGGCAAGCGCTGACCCAACCACGGCTGAAGGCCATCCTGCAGCAGTTCGGCCATGGGGGAACGGGGGATCAGGACTCTGGAGTCGACCTCGAACAACAGCCCTCCGAAGTGAGCCTGGCCGGTCAAGTACGGCACGGGCACCCGTTCCTCCACCCGCTTGCGCACGCACTCCGCGAGGGCTGCGCACTCCGCGGCCGTGAGATGCGCGCCGAGCAGGGCTTCAGCCCTATCCTCGGGAATGCGGAGCCAGCCTAGAACCAGCGCCACCGCCTCGTCCCAGGCAGCCATGGTGCCATGGCCGTAATGCAATTCTGCCCGGGCGAAGGTCGTTGCCGCATGCCGGAGCCAGTCGCCGACGGTGATCAGCTCCGGAGGCAGCGCGCCATGGCCCGAGTTCGCCATGATCAGGACGGGGGCTGCTGCAGCACGAGTTGCACCAGCACCCCTTCATCCCGCAACACTCCGGGAATCAGCGCTCCGACCCCCAAACCGGAGACGGTGCGGTCCGGCAGTCGCTCGGCGAGGGCCGCAGCGAGCTGCTGCGCGCGCCGCTCCGAGGCATCGAGGGTCGATGCAGAGCCGCTTCCCGCATCCCGCAGATGCACCACGAACCACCATTCCGAACGTGCCGGAAGACGCTCGGATGCCTCAACGAGCGCATCGAGCAGGGCTGAAAATTCCGGACCGGGCTCACCATCGGCGGTGAAATCGACGGACAGGCGGGCAACGCCGGTGCCGAGCAGCGCTTCGGTCAGCATTTGAGGGTCGGTCTCGGTCACCTCGCCAGGATCGAGCAGGATGTCCTCCAGGTGCGCCATGATCTCGCGGGTACCACGCTGGACGACGTAGAGCATGGTGAGAACGGGCCCTTCGGGCGTGGCCCGAGGCACCGCCACGTAGAACTGACTGCCGTCAGCACCGTAGAGATCAGCCACCTCGAAATGCCGATGCGCCCAGTAGGTGCTCGGCCCGCAATCCCGACTCTGACACTCGTACCACACGTCCGCCGGGAGCTGGGCTCGCAGGTGCTCATAGACCGCCTCAGACGTGACGCCCCGGGCGTGGCGCCAGGTGATGCTGCGGCGCTTGCCCTGAACCTCGCGCGATGTCCGCGGCTGCATGAAACCGTCGACGCGGGCAATCCGGTCCACCGGTATCGAGTGGCCGCGACTGCTTTCGCTCACGGATTCGTAAGCGACTTGCGCGCCTGGGAACGCTTCGATTCCTTCTCCAGCCGCAGCCTGCACCGATCCAGCGAGGCCCCAGGCGGGAATCAGAATCGCGATTCGAAGCAGCGCTGTTCTCAGCGCCGAGGGGTACTTCAGTCTCGTCATTTCAACCTTTCCTCGTTGCTGCCCGCTGTCGATGCCACGAACTCCACATCCTCTCGTTGCTCGGCAAGCATCAACCGCACCAGCACTTCCGCAAGCGCGCGCCCCTCGAACAGGATTTCGTGAAGACCCTGGACGATGGGCATGTTGACGCCGAGCGCCCGTGCCCGGGCATGCACCACTGCGACCGTGTTCACGCCTTCCGCCAGTTTACCGACTTCCTCCTGTGCCTGATCGAGCGTGGCACCCTGCCCCACCGCATAACCAAGCTGGTGATTGCGCGACAGCGGCGAGGAACACGTCACCATGAGGTCCCCCACGCCCGCGAGACCGAGAAACGTCATCGGATCAGCACCCTGGTTGACCGCAAAGCGACTCATCTCACCCAACCCGCGCGTGATCAGCATGGCGCGAGTGTTCTGACCGGCACCGAGGGCAGCGGCCATGCCCGAGGCAATGGCATAGACGTTCTTCAGCGCACCGGCAAGTTCGACGCCGTAGCGATCCGGGTTGGAATAGACTCGAAACGAGCGGGAATGAAGACTGTCCTGGACCCTGTCGCGTAGATCCGCATCGGTACTCGCAATCACTGTTCCCGTGTAATCACCACGCGCGATCTCCTCCGCCAGATTGGGACCGGACAGCACCCCGATCCTGACTTTCGGACAGCATTCCTCGATGATCTCGCTCATGAGTCGGAAGTGGCCACCATCGCCCCCTCCACCTTCGATACCTTTGGTCGTGCTGACGATCAGAGCATCGGAACGAACATGCGCAGCCATGTCCTGTGCCACGCTGCGGAAGGAAGCACTTGGAACGGCGAGGAACACCATGTCCGCCGTGCCAACCGCGACCTCGAGGTCCGCGGTGGGCTCGACGCGGGCATGGAGCGGGTAGCCAGGGAGATAGCGGCGATTCTCACGCCAGCGGGCCGTGTCCTCGACCTGCTCGGAATTGCGCATCCACAGCAGCACCCGATGACCGCGGGCTGCAATGATGTTGGCGATCACGGTGCCGAAGTTGCCGCCTCCGAGCACCGCAACCGCTTCCGTCCGGCGATCTGCCATGCCATCCCCTCTTGGGTCGAACCCCTCGGGGCAAGACCTGGTCAGTCGAGTTCAGCGAGCAGCCGGTTGATCCGGCGCACGTACGCGGCGGGGTCGTCGAGTGGGTCACCTTCCGCCAAGGTCGCCTGATCGAACAGCACTTCCGCCAGATCGGCCACACGCTCCTCATCTTCGCTGTGGGCGAGTCGCCGTACCAGCGGATGCTGCACATTGATTTCGAGGATCGGTTTGCTGTCCGGGAGCTCCTGACCGGCCGCCTGCAGAAGCCGGCGCATCTGTGCACCCATCTCATGCTCCGGAACGATCAGGCATGCAGGCGAATCCGTGAGCCGCTGGGACGCGCGCACCTGTGCAACACGCTCTCCGAGCACCTTGTGCACCCGCGCGAAGACGGTATCGCTCGCGGAATCATCGCTGTCCCCGGCGTCCTCCACCGAGCTGTCCTCGATGCCCAGCGCCTGCAGATCCAGGTCACCACGGCTGACATCACGCAACGCCTTGCCATAGAACTCGCCGAGCTGAGTCATCAACCACTCATCGATGCGGTCTGTCAGCAGCAGCACCTCCACGCCATGCTTGCGGAACACCTCGAGATGGGGAGAGCCCTTGGCTGCAGCGAAGCCCTCCCCGGTGACGAAGTAAATATGCTTCTGCTCGGGCTTCATCCGGGCAACGTAGTCTGCGAGACCGTGGGTCTGCTCCGGGGCATCGTCATGGGTGGTCGCGAAACGCAGCAGGCCGGCGATCCGCTCCCGATTGGATAAGTCCTCTGCAGGCCCTTCCTTCAATACGCGACCGAATTCCTGCCAGATCCTGGAAAAGTCCTCGGGCTGCTCCTTGGCCAGCTTTTCGAGCAGGTCGAGTACGCGCTTGGTCAGTCCGGAGCGGATGCTGTCGACGCGTTCGTCCTGCTGCAGCAGCTCCCTGGACACGTTCAGAGGCAGGTCCGATGAATCGATCACACCGCGAACGAAGCGCAGGTAAAGGGGCAGGAATTGCTCGGCATTGTCGAGAATGAAGACCCGGCGCACATACAGCTTCAGACCACGCGGCGACTCACGATCATAGAGATCAAAGGGTGCCCGCTTCGGCAGGTAGAGCAGACTGCTGTACTCGAGCTTGCCCTCGACCTTGTTGTGGCTCCACGCCAGCGGGTCTTCGAAGTCATGAGCAACGTGATGGTAGAACTCCCGATACTCCTCATCGCTGATGTCGTTCCGCGGCCGGGTCCACAGCGCCTTGGCGGCGTTGACGGTCTCCCAGGGCTCCGCGTCCGCGCCCTCCTCGTCGCCCTCCTGCTTCTCCCGCTCCAGCTGAACCGGTATCGCAATGTGGTCGGCGTACTTCTTGATCACGCTGCGCAGGCGGAACGGATCGAGAAACTCGTTCGCATCCTCCTTCAGATGAAGCGTGACGGTAGTGCCTCGTGCCTCGCGGTCGCAGGATTCGATGTCGTAATCGGACTCACCAGTAGACGACCAGCGCCAGCCTTCACCCGGCGGATCGCCCGCCTTTCGCGTCTCCACCGTGACCCGGTCGGCTACGATGAACGAGGAGTAGAAGCCAACGCCGAACTGCCCGATGAGCTGGGCATCCCTGGCCTTGTCACCAGTGAGCTGCTCGAGGAAGCGGGCCGTGCCGGAACGAGCGATGGTGCCGAGGTTCTCGATCAACTCCTCGCGGTTCATGCCGATCCCATTGTCGCTGATGCGCACCACACGCGCGTCCCGATCGACCTCCAGGCGGACCCGGCACTCGGGGTCGTCTGCCAGCCATTCAGGGTGCTCGAGGGCGACGAAACGAAGCTTGTCCGCCGCATCGGAGGCATTGGAGATGAGCTCCCGCAGGAACACTTCCCGATTCGAGTACAGCGAGTGGATCATCAGCTTCAGCAGCTGACGGGCTTCGGCTTCAAACCCTCGGGTTTCGCGGGCTGAAGTACTCGAGGATGAGGATTCTGCGGTCATGGTCGGCTGCTCCCGGCTCCGGCGTACACCAGTGCGGAATGGGGGCAAAGGGGAATCATTTCAAGCCGCGCGCCGTCCCTGGCGCGCCCGTCATGGTCGCTGGCGACCTAATTCCAGCCGGTCACCTCTGCGAGCGCCTCGCCGATGTCGGCAAGGCTCTCGACGGTACGGACTCCGGCAGCCTCGAGCGCCGCGAATTTTTCTTTCGCCGTGCCTTTGCCGCCGGCGATGATGGCACCCGCGTGACCCATGCGCTTGCCGGGCGGCGCGGTCACACCGGCGATGTAGCCGACCATCGGCTTCTTCACGTTGGTCTTGATGAACTCGGCTGCTTCTTCCTCGGCACTGCCACCGATCTCACCCACCATGACGATGGCCTCGGTGGCCGGGTCCTGCTCGAACAGGCTGAGGATGTCGATGAAGTTACTGCCGGGGATAGGATCGCCACCAATACCGACGCAGGTCGACTGGCCGAACCCACGATCGGTGGTCTGCTTGACCGCCTCGTAGGTCAGCGTACCCGAGCGGGATACAATACCCACCTTGCCGGGAAGGTGGATTTCGCCCGGCATGATGCCGATCTTGCATTCTCCGGGCGTAATCACGCCCGGGCAGTTCGGACCCACCAGACGCACGCTGCCCTGGGCGTCGAGCGCAGCCTTGACGGCGAGCATGTCCAACGCGGGAATGCCCTCAGTGATGCAGACGATCAGCTCGATGCCGGCATCCGCCGCCTCGAGTATGGAATCCTTGCAGAAGGCAGCGGGGACGTAGATGACTGAGGCCGTGGCCCCTGTTTTCCTGACCGCATCCCCGACAGTGTCGAAAACGGGCAGACCGAGATGCTCGCTGCCGCCCTTGCCCGGCGTCACGCCGCCCACAAGGGCGGTGCCGTACTTCAGCGCCTGCTCCGAGTGCAGCGTGCCCTGCGACCCGGTGAAGCCCTGGCAGATGACCTTGGTCGTCTTGTCGATAAGAATGCTCATGCCTTGCCTCCCGCGGCGGCCACCGCCTTGTCCGCTGCGTCAGTCAGGCTCTCGGCTGCAGTGATGTCGAGACCGGATTCGGCCAGACGCTTGCGACCCTTTTCCGCATTGTTGCCCTCGAAACGCACCACGACGGGCACGTTCACGCCGACCTCCTCCACCGCGCCGATGATGCCCTCGGCGATGGTCGCGCAGGATACGATACCGCCGAAGATGTTGATCAGCACCGCCTTGACGTTGGAATCGGAGAGAATGATCTTGAACGCTTCGGTGACCGCCTCCTTGGTGGCACCACCGCCGACGTCGAGAAAGTTCGCCGGGCTGCCACCCCGGTGCTTGACCAGATCCATGGTACCCATGGCCAGTCCGGCACCGTTGACCATACAACCAATGCTGCCGTCGAGCGCCACGTAGTTGAGATTGAACTGCGCAGCCTCGGCCTCGCGCTCATCTTCCTGGGACGGATCGTGCATGGCCTTCAGCTTGGGATGGCGATAGAGGGCGTTGCCGTCGAGACCGAGCTTCGCGTCGAGGCAATGGATATTGCCTTCTTTCGTCACCACCAGCGGGTTGATTTCCAGCAACGAGCAGTCGCATTCGTGAAACAGCTTCGAGAGCGCCATGAAGACGTTGGTGAACTGCTTGACCTGCTCACCCTTCAAACCCAACGCGAAGGCGAGCTGACGACCCTGGTAAGGCTGGGCACCGACAAAGGGGTTGATCACGGCCCGCAGGATCTTGTCCGGCGTCTCCTCCGCCACCTTCTCGATCTCGACGCCACCTTCCGTCGACGCCATGAACACCACCCGGCGGCTGCTGCGATCCAGCACTGCACCGAGATAGAGCTCACGATCGATGTCCGTCAGGGACTCCACGAAGATCTTGCTCACCGGCTGACCGTGCTCGTCGGTCTGGAATGTCACCACGTTCTTGCCGATCCACTGCTCGGCGAAGGCTTTCACTTCGTCCAGCGAGTCGCACAGCTTGACGCCACCCGCCTTGCCACGCCCACCGGCATGCACCTGGACCTTGGCGACCCAGCGCTCACCGCCAATCTTCTTTGCAGCCTCCACGGCCTCGTTGGCCGTATCCACGGCAAAGCCGGTGGATACCGGGATCCCGTAGTCCCGGAACAGGCCCTTGGCCTGGTACTCGTGCAGATTCATATCGTTTCCCGTCGGTTGATCATCGAACGCGTGGCGTTCGAATGGCTGCCGGCTGTGCCAGCGTCACTTTTTGCGTTTGCGATTCGCCATGTGAATCGAGTGGCCATGGACACCCATGGCGGCCTCGTGCACGGACTCGGACAGGGTGGGATGCGCGAACATCGTCAACGCCAGATCTTCCGCACTGGCGCTGAACTCCATGGCAATGACAGCCTGCGCAATCAGCTCCGATGCCTGTGGACCAAGGATGTGTACACCGACAATGCGATCCGTTGCTGCGTCGGTGACGATCTTCACCATACCCTCGGTGTCGTTCGCCGACATGGCGCGGCCATTGGCGGCGAAGGGGAAACTACCCACCTCGAAAGCGTCGCCGCTGCGCTTCAGTTCCTCCTCAGTGCGGCCGACCCAGGCCACTTCGGGATGGGTATAAATGACGCAGGGCACCGCATCGTAGTTGACCATGGGCTTCTTGCCGGCGATCCGCTCTGCCACCATGAGGCCTTCTTCCATGCCCTTGTGGGCAAGCATCGGGCCGCGGACGACGTCGCCCGTGGCGTACACCCCCGGGGCGTCGGTTTCACAGAGATCGTTAACGAAGATGAAGCCACGTTCATCGAGGTTGACCCCACAGTCCGCGGCCAGCAGACCGTCCGTGAACGGCCTTCGGCCGACGGCGACGATAAGCTTGTCCACCTTCACGGAATGGTCACCGTCCTTGTCTTTATAGGACACCTCGACCTTCTTGTTCTTGATTGCAGATCCCGTCACCCGCGTGCCGAGCTTGATGTCGAGGCCTTGCTTGCGAAAGCTCTTCAGAGCATCGCCGGCTATGCGCCGGTCCACCATCGGCAGGAAATCATCCAGCGCCTCCAGCACAACCACTTCACTTCCCAGCCGGCTCCAGACGCTGCCCAGCTCGAGCCCGATGACGCCAGCGCCGATGACACCCAGCGTCTTCGGGACACTCTCCAGTTCCAGCGCCCCGGTGGAGTCCACGATGTATTCGCCGTCGAGGGGCGTGGGCTCGATCTCCACCGGAACGGAACCCGGCGCGAGGATCACCGAACCGCCTTCGAGGCTTCGGGTCTTGCCGTCGTGATCGGTGTACTCGACCTTGCGTCCGGAAAGGAGGCGACCCGTACCAGGAAGATCGTCGACCCCATTCGCCTTGAACAGGCCCGCGACGCCCCCGGTCAGTTTCTTCACCACCGACGCCTTGTGCTTCATCATCTGCTCGAGATCTACGCCCACGTTGCGGGCCTTGATGCCGATCTCGGCGAAGTGGTCGCGGGCTTCCACCAGCTTGTGGCTGGCATCAAGCAGAGCCTTGGACGGAATGCAGCCCCAGTTCAGACAGGTTCCGCCGTAGGCAGGCTTGCCGTCGACACCGAGCGACTTGTCGATGCAGGCCGTCTTCAGCCCGAGCTGCGCGCAGCGAATCGCCGCGTGGTAGCCCGCGGGGCCGGCGCCGATCACGATCACGTCGTACTTGTCAGCCATCGAGATGTCCCTGTGTTCGAGCATGGCGCCGGGCGCGAGGCGCGCCCGGCCCGTATCAGATTTCGAGCAAAATCCGCGCTGGATCCTCGATGAGTTCCTTGATCGTCACCAGGAAACGCACCGCCTCCGATCCGTCGATGAGGCGGTGATCGTAGGACAAAGCCAGATACATCATCGGCAGAATCTCGATCTTGCCGTCGACCACCATGGGGCGATCCTGGATCTTGTGCATGCCGAGGATCGCGGTCTGAGGCGGATTCAGAATCGGCGTCGACAGCAGCGATCCAAACACCCCGCCGTTGGAAATAGTGAAGGTCCCACCGGCCATATCGTCCAAGGAGAGCTTGTTGTCGCGCGCGCGCGCTCCGAAATCACGAATCGTTTCCTCGATCTGCGCCAGCCCCAACCCGTCGCTGTCTCTGATCACCGGCACGACAAGGCCCCGCTCGGTCGATACGGCTACGCCGACGTCGTAGTAGCCGTGATAGACGATATCAGTGCCGTCGATGGACGCATTCACGGCAGGGAAACGCTTCAGCGCCTCCGTGGACGCCTTCACGAAAAAGGACATGAACCCGAGCCGGGTGCCGTTGTGCGTCTTCTCGAACTGATCCTTGTGCCGCGCACGCAGCTCCATGACGGGCGCCATATTGACCTCGTTGAACGTGGTCAACATGGCTGCCGTCTGCTGGGCCTCGACCAGACGTCTCGCAACACTGGCACGAAGTCGGGTCATCGCGACCCGTCGGGCAGGCCGGTCCTCGGTGTCGACTCCCACGCCGGGTACGCGTTCGAGGTCGGGACCGGTAACTGGCGACTCCTTGGCGGCATCCCCGCTTTCACGGCCAGGCTTCTCGGCCTCCGGCTGCCTGTCGTGACCGCCGGAAGCGCTGGCCGGCTGCTCAAGGGCGGCCCTCTGCACGTCCTCCTTGATGATGCGTCCGTCCTTGCCCGTGCCTTCGACCCGGGCCGGATCAACGTCCTTTTCTTCAGCGAGTTTCCGTGCGGCGGGCGACATGGGCGCCTCGCTGTCGAGAGGAAACGAGTCCGTCCCGGAAGCCTTATGCCGCGTGTCCGTATCCTCCGCGTCCCCCTGCGCGCCTGCCTTCCCCGAGGCGGCATCATCGGCAGCTTTGTCCGAGCCTTTGTCGTCGCGACTCGATGCTGCACCGGCACCCGACTCGAAAGTGGCGAGCACCTCTTCGGAAAGGACCGTATCGCCTTCCTGCTTCTTGATCTCGGCGAGCGCACCATCTGCCGGTGCGACCACCTCGAGGACGACCTTGTCGGTCTCGATATCCACCAGCAACTCATCGCGCTGGCAGGTTTCACCGACCTTCTTGTGCCAGGTCGCAATGGTCCCGTCGGCCACCGACTCGGGGAACTGAGGGGCCTTGATCTCGATGCTCATGATCTTTTCCCTGCTGATGTGCGCTCCTGCATGGCCCGGCCCGCGCCGTCCCATCAGCCGTACAGCGCATCCTTCACGAGACGTTCCTGCTGTTCGAGATGCACGCTCATGTACCCTGCAGCCGGAGCTGCCGACGCATCGCGGCCAGCGTAACGCAGATAGATACTGCTGTTGTGTCCATGAATCACCCGCCGCATGTGATGCTGCGAGGGATACCATGCCCCCTGGTTCATCGGCTCCTCCTGACACCAGACCACATCCTTGGTGTTCTTGAAAGGCGCCAGGGCCGCCGCCAGCTCTTCCTCAGGGAACGGATAGAGCTGCTCAATCCGAACGATGGCGACGTCCTTGCGATCATCGTCGCGGCGCTGCTGCAGCAGGTCGTAATACACCTTGCCGGAACACATCACCACGCGCTCGACGTTGTCTGCCTCGAGCGCATCGACTTCGCCTATGACGGTCTGGAAGGACCCATCGCAGAGGTCCTCCAGGGTCGACACGGCCAACTTGTGCCGCAACAGGCTCTTCGGCGTCATCACGACCAGCGGTTTGCGCAGCGGACGCTTCACCTGCCGGCGCAGCATGTGAAACACCTGAGCCGGAGTCGTTGGGACACACACTTGAATGTTGTGCTCCGCGCACAGCTGCAGGAAACGCTCGAGCCGGGCCGAGGAATGCTCTGGTCCGGCGCCTTCATAGCCATGCGGAAGCAGCATCGTGAGCCCGCACAGGCGCTGCCACTTGTGCTCACCTGAGACGATGAACTGGTCGATGACCACCTGTGCGCCGTTCACGAAGTCGCCGAACTGCGCCTCCCAGATCACCAGCGCCGTCGGCATGGTGGTGGCATAGCCGTACTCGAAGGCGAGCACGGCCTCTTCGGACAGCAGAGAATCGTAGATGTCGAAAGTCGGCAGCTCGGAGAGATGATTCAGCGGAATGTGGCGCTTGCCTGTCTTCTGATCGTAAAGCGTGGCATGACGATGGGAAAACGTACCGACGCCGCTGTCCTGACCCGTCAGTCGCACCGGATGCTCTTCATGCAGCAACGTGGCGTAAGCCATGGTTTCGGCGTACCCCCAGTTGATCGGCATCGCCCCGGCGGTCATCTTGCGCCGGTCCTCCAGCAGCTTCTCCACCTGCCGGTGAAGCACAAACCCCTCCGGCACCTCGAGCAATTGATTGGCCAGCCGCTGCAGCGTGTCCAGCTCGAAGCGGGTATCGCAGGGTGACGTCCACTCGTGGCCGAGATAGGGACGCCAGTCCACGAACAGGCTCGAATCCGGCTCCGAGACCAGCGACAAAGCCACGTGACGACCGGTATCCAGCGCATCCCGGTAGGACTCCACCTGGACCTCTGCGTCCTCCTCCTTGATCACTCCCGCCTCCACGAGCTGGCGGACGTAGAGGGTTCGCGTGGTCGGATGCTTCCTGATCTTGGTGTACATCTGCGGTTGAGTCTTCGCGGGCTCCTCTGCCTCGTTGTGACCACGACGACGGTAGCAGACCAGATCGATGACCACGTCCTTGTGAAACTCCATGCGGTAGTCCACTGCGAGCTGCATGGCAAAGACGACCGCCTCGGGATCATCACCGTTCACATGCAAAATCGGAGCCTGCACCATCTTGGCGACTTCTGTGCAGTACTCCGTAGAGCGGGCGTCATCCTGGCGGCTCATCGTGAAGCCGACCTGGTTGTTGATGACGACATGAATCGTGCCGCCTGTTCGGAAGCCGCGGGTCTGGGACATCTGGAACGTCTCCATCACCACGCCCTGGCCGGCGATGGCGGCGTCGCCGTGGATCAGCAACGGCAGCACCTTCTTGTTCTGATAATCCAGGCGTCGGTCCTGACGGGCACGCACACTGCCTTCCACAACCGGATTCACGATCTCCAGGTGGGACGGGTTGAACGACAGCGCCACGTGCATCTCACCGCCAGGCGTCATGACGTTGCAGGAGAAGCCCTGGTGATACTTCACGTCTCCGGAGCCGCCACCCTTCGGCACCTTGCCTTCGAACTCGTCGAACAACTCCTCCGGCTGCTTGCCGAGAATATTGACCAGCACGTTGAGGCGTCCACGATGAGCCATGCCGATCACGGTCTCGACAATGCCGTGGGAGCCTGCTCGCTGCAGACATTCATGCATGGCGGGGATCATCGCCTCACCGCCCTCAAGCCCGAAGCGCTTGGTGCCCGGATAGCGGTTGTGCAGGTACTTCTCAAGACCCTCCGCTGCCGTCAGGCGTTCGGCGATCATCTTTTGCACGTCCACCGCGTAATCCGGATGGGAACGCACACTCTCGAGCCGCTGCTGAACCCAGAGCTTCTCCGCCTCGTCCATGATGTGCATGAACTCTGCGCCCACCGTGCCGCAGTAGGTGGCTTCCAGGGCCTTGATGATTTCCTTCAACGGTGCTTCCGGATCGCCGAAGAAGAAGGAACCGGTCTGAAACACGGTATCCAGATCAGCATCGGACAGTCGGTGATAGGCCAGATCGAGAACAGGCGTCGCAGGCCGCTCCATGAGCCCCAGTGGGTCAATGTTCGCCCGCTTATGGCCACGGTGGCGGTAGGCACTGATCAGTTCGAGGACCCTGACCTGTTTCTTTTCGTGTTCACTGGACACTTCCGGTCGCATCGCGACCGGACGGGCGCGGTTGCGGCTCCGCCCGAGCAGCTCGAAATGAGTTCGGATCGGGGCATGGGGCACGTCTGGCGCGATGGCACCATCGACCCGGGGCAACTTTTCGAAATGGGCTCGCCACTCCTCCGGGACGCTGTTGGCGTCCTCGAGGTAGCTCTCGTAGAGCTGTTCGATGTAGGCGACGTTACCTCCCGAAAGATGGGACGTTCGCCGCATGATCTCCATCAAGCTGTCCTGCATGGCACCTCATACTCCGCTTGGAAACCCGATGGTACCCATGCGGTACCCGCGGTCGGGACGCCTGCCCTTTGACGCATGTCTGGCGGCCGCTGCATGTCCACGGGTCAAGACAGTGCCACCCGCCTGCCCTGTCTCTCGTCTACCCTGTCTCCGGATCCGCGACGCGGTCGCGCAACCAACTCAGGTTCCCTGCTGCAACAGCATGTGCTTGATCTGGCCGATGGCGCGGGTCGGGTTGAGACCCTTGGGGCACACGCTCACGCAGTTCATGATGCCCCGGCAACGGAACACGCTGAACGGATCGTCGAGCGCGGCCAACCGGTCTGCGGTCGCGGTATCGCGGGAATCCGCCAGGAAACGATACGCCTGCAGCAGACCCGCCGGCCCGATGAACTTGTCCGGATTCCACCAGAACGACGGGCAGGAGGTCGAACAGCAGGCGCAGAGAATGCACTCATAGAGCCCGTCGAGTTTCTCCCGGTCCTCCGGCGACTGCAGCCGCTCCTCGGCGGGTGCTGGCGTGTCATTCTGCAGATACGGCTGAATCTTCTCGTACTGGCGGAAAAACTGGGTCATGTCCACCACCAGATCGCGGATCACAGGCAATCCGGGCAGCGGCCGCAGCACCAGCCGCCCCTTCTTCACCACGTCCGACAGCGGGGTGATGCAGGCCAGACCGTTCCTGCCATTCATGTTGACGCCATCAGAACCGCACACGCCTTCCCGACACGAACGCCGATAGCTGATGCTAGGATCGGAGGCCTTCATCATTTCCAGGACATCGAGAACCATCAGATCCCGACCTTCCGGCACCTCCACATCGACGTCCTGCATCCAGGGCGCCTCGTCGGTTTCCGGGTTGTAGCGATAAATGCTGACTTGCATGGCGGTAGCTCTCCGTCGGGCCCGGATCAGTAGGTGCGGGCCATGGGTTCGAAAGTCTCCACGGTCTTGGGAGAAAAGTTCACCGCCCGCTTACCGACGCGACGTTCCGCCGGGTAGTACATGGAATGGCACAGCCAATTCTCGTCATCCCGTTCCTGAAAATCGTCACGGGCATGGGCCCCACGACTTTCGTTGCGCTCCATGGCCGGAATCGCGGTGGCTTCCGCGACTTCCAGCAGGTTGCCGAGTTCGAGCGCCTCAAGCCGTGCCGTGTTGAACGCCGAGCTCTTGTCAGGAAGGTGGACCTTGGAAATCCGTTCCCTGAGATCGGCGAGCTGCTCGACGCCTTTCGCCATGTATTCCTCGGTGCGGAATACACCGAAGTTGTTCTGCATGCAGTTTTGCAGTTCCTTGCGCAAGGTCGCAACGCTCTCGCCGGAACTCGACTCGTTCATTGCCTCTAGACGTGCCATCGCGCGCTCGAAGTCACTGTCACTGGCATCGCGGAAACTGACGCCCTGGCGCAGCGACTCCTCGATGTGCATGCCCGCCGCCCGACCGAACACCACCAGATCGAGCAGGGAATTGCCGCCGAGCCGGTTGGCACCATGCACCGACACGCAGGCCGCCTCGCCGCAGGCGAACAGACCCGGGATGAACGCATCGTTGCCATCGGGACCTGCGGTGATGGCCTGCCCGTGCACGTTGGTCGCAATGCCACCCATCATGTAGTGGCAGGTGGGTACCACCGGGATCGGCTCCTTCACCGGATCCACGTGAGCAAAGGTCTTCGACAGCTCACAGATCCCCGGCAAACGGCTGTTGAGAATCTTCTCGCCGAGATGGTCCAGCTTGAGCAGCACATGGTCCCCTTCCGGGCCGCAACCGCGCCCCTCAAGGATCTCGAGCACCATGGACCGGGCAACCACGTCCCGTCCGGCAAGATCCTTGGCATTGGGGGCATAGCGCTCCATGAAACGCTCCCCATCCTTGTTGATGAGATAACCACCCTCACCCCGGCAGCCTTCAGTCACCAGGGTTCCGGCACCGTAAATCCCGGTGGGATGGAACTGCCACATCTCCATATCCTGCACTGGGACGCCAGCGCGCAGGGCCATGCCGATCCCGTCGCCGGTATTCATCAGCGCATTGGTGGTCGAGGCATAGATGCGCCCGGCACCACCGGTAGCCAGTACCACTGCCTTGGTCTTGATATACACGGTCTCGCCAGACTCGATGCAGATGGCGATGACTCCGGTCACGGCACCGTCCTGGTTGGTCACCAGATCCACTGCGAACCACTCTGAAAGAATGGTGGTCTCCGCCTTCAGGTTCTGCTGGTACAGCGTGTGAAGCAGGGCGTGGCCGGTCCGATCGGCTGCAGCACAGGTTCGGGCTGCCTGCCCGCCCTTGCCGTAGTCCTTCGACTGACCACCAAAGGGACGCTGGTAGATCCGCCCGGTCTCGGTCCGGGAGAAGGGCAACCCCATGTGCTCCAGTTCGAACACCGCCTGGGGGCCGACGCTGCACATGTATTCGATGGCGTCCTGATCACCGATGTAATCCGAACCCTTGACGGTGTCGTACATGTGCCAGCGCCAGTCGTCGTTGGGATCATCGCTGGCGATCGCACACGTGATTCCGCCCTGGGCAGAGACAGTATGGGAACGGGTCGGGAACACCTTGGACAGCATCGCCGTATTCAGGCCGCTCTGCGCAAGCTGCAGGGAGGCGCGCATGCCAGCCCCACCGCCACCGACGATCACGGCATCAAAGGTCATGGTCCGAAGTTTGGCCATCGGTCAGAGTCTCCAGAAGAGTTGCAGCGACCAGGCGACGAAGATGAACAATGCACCGACGCAGACCGCCATGTAGATGGAACGAAAGACCGTTGCCCGTTGCCCGAAGTAATGCCCGCGAATGTAATCCGTACCCACGGTCCACATGCCAATCCAGGCATGTGCTGCCACTGCCAGCACCGCCAGGGTGCTGAACAGACGCATGACCGTACCACCATGGAAGTCGACCCAGGAGGCGTAGTCGAGATCCGGCGTCAGCAGCAGGAATCCCGTAATCCAGATTGCGTACAGCGCCAGAATCACCGCACTGACACGTTGAATGATGTAATCGCTCAGACCGCTGCGGGTCAGACTTGTCGCGCTCGTCACCATACCCATATCCCCGCCAGGATGCTGATCACTACGGCAACGACGATGGTGAGCTGGGAAGCCAGTCGGGCACCCTCCAGCGTGTCACCGATGTCGAAGTCGAGAAACAGATGCTTGATGCCCGCGACCAGATGGTAGCCCAAGGCTGTCAGCAGTCCCCAGGTGATGAATTTGGCAAGGGGTGCGTCGAACAGCGCCAAGGCCTCGGCAAAGCCGCCCGGTGACTTAAGGGACAGATTGAAGGCGTAGAGCAGGAACGCCAGCCCCACGAACAGGATCACGCCGGAGATGCGGTGGGTGATCGACGTCAGCGCCGGCAAGGGAAAGCTGAACTTGGTGAGATCAAGGTTCACAGGGCGTTCGCGTGTCTTCATCCGCTTCTCTAATTGGCTGGGTGGTTGAAACCTGATAACGCGGTCGCATCTTGAGTCACATGCCGGGAACCGGGAGACTCGGATTCGAATCGCCATGCGCTGCTTCGACCCCGGACGCTTCCGGACAATCCGGAAGACCGTGGGGGACGCCCTCGAAAGCACACCCGCGACCGGGCTGCATGATAGATGTATGCCTCTGGGTTGACAAACAATTGCGCGGGCCGCGCACCTTGAGCTCCCGCGTTGACAACCCTCTGCGCCACCGATAGGTTTCCGGCTCCAATCCCACCGTTGCCACCCCCAGGAGCCACGCATGGCCAAGAAAGCCCTGCTCACCATCGAGGGCCGTGACCCCATCGAACTGCCGATCCTCTCCGGGAGTACCGGCCCGGACGTCATCGACGTTTCCAAGCTCACGGCGCAGGGTTACTTCACCTACGATCCGGGCTTCGTTTCCACCGCGTCATGCGACTCCGCCATCACCTACATCGACGGAGACGCCGGCACACTGCTGCACCGGGGCTACCCCATCGAGCAGCTCGCCGAAAATTCCGACTTTCTGGAGATGTGCTATCTGCTGCTGTACGGCGAGTTGCCGACGGCCGATGAGAAGGCACAGTTCGACTACACCATCAGTCACCACACCATGGTCCACGAACAGATCAGGGTGTTCTTCAACGGGTTTCGTCGTGACGCCCACCCGATGGCCATCATGATCGGTGTCGTCGGTGCCCTGTCGGCCTTCTACCATGACTCCCTGGATATCGCAGACGAGCGCCACCGCAACGTGTCCGCTATGCGCTTGATTGCGAAAATGCCGACGCTTGCCGCCATGTGCTACAAATACTCGCTGGGCCAGCCGTTCATGTATCCGCGCAATGACCTCAACTACGCGGAGAACTTCCTGTACATGATGTTCGGCGTGCCCTGCGAAACCTATGAGGTGAATCCGATCATCGCCCGCGCCATGGACCGTATTTTCATGCTGCATGCGGACCATGAGCAGAACGCGTCCACATCCACCGTCCGTCTCGCCGGCTCCACCGGGGCAAACCCTTTTGCATGTATAGCTTCGGGCATCGCAGCGCTGTGGGGACCTTCTCACGGCGGTGCCAACGAGGCGGTCCTGAACATGCTCGACGAGATCGGGGACGTGTCCAGGGTCAGTGAGTTCGTCAAGCGTGCCAAGGACAAGGACGACCCGTTCCGGTTGATGGGGTTCGGGCACCGGGTGTACAAAAACTACGACCCTCGCGCCCGGGTCATGAAGCAGACCTGTGACGAGGTGCTCGATCAACTCGGCGTGAACAACGATCCCCAGCTGCAACTCGCCATGGAGCTGGAGAAGATCGCGCTGGAGGACCCGTACTTCGTGGAGAAGAAACTGTATCCGAACGTGGACTTCTACTCTGGCATCATCCTCAAAGCCATCGGGATACCGGTGAGCATGTTCACCGTGATGTTCGCAACCGGCCGGACCCCGGGCTGGATCGCACACTGGAACGAAATGATCAGCGGCAGCTACAAGATCGGCCGCCCCCGACAGCTCTACACGGGCGAGAACCAGCGGGACTTCAAGCCCATGAAGGACCGCTGACAGACGTAGCAGCCGCTCTCACCCGGGGGCGCGTTCGGGCGCACCGCCCGGCGCGCCCTTCTCCAGACGGGTGAGCAGGCTCGAGGTGTCCCAGCGGCCTCCTCCGCTGGCCTGCACGTCAGCATAGAACTGATCCACGAGTGCCGTAAGCGGCAGGCGCGCCCCGCTGCGGCGGGCCTCATCCAGCGCGATCGCCAGGTCCTTGCGCATCCAGTCCACCGCGAATCCGAAATCGAAGTGACCTGCGAGCATGCTCGCGCTGCGATTCTCCATCTGCCAGGACTGGGCCGCGCCTTTACTGATCACGTCCACGACCGCGGTCGCATCCAGCCCCACCCGACGCGCCAGATGCAGCCCTTCGGCAAGGCCCTGCAGAACACCCGCAATGCAAACCTGGTTGACCATCTTCGCGAGCTGGCCACTGCCGGCCGGCCCCAGGAGGCGCGCAGACCGTGCATAGGTCTCGAACACGGGCTGCACGGCCTCGAACGTGGACATGGCACCGCCCACCATGACGGTGAGCTGGCCATTCTCGGCACCTGCCTGACCACCGGATACAGGCGCATCAAGGAAGGCCAGCTCGCGTTCATTGCAGGCCTCGGCGAGCTCCCGCGCCAGGTTGGCCGAGGCCGTGGTGTGGTCCACCAGGATCGCACCCTTGTGCATCCCGGCAAGCGCACCATCGTCACCGTAGATCACGGCCCGCACATCATCATCGTTGCCCACGCAGCAGCAAACGACCGCTGCCTCAGCGACTGCCTCCCTCGGCGTAGCGGCTCGCCGCCCGGGATGCTCATCGAGCCAGGCCGCCGCCCGCGGCTCGGTCCGATTGAAAACGCAGACATCGAAACCCGATGCCGCCAGATGTCCCGCCATGGGATAGCCCATGACACCGAGTCCAATGAAGGTCACACGCATGGCCGACTCCTGTAACGATGATGAGTGCTGATCGTTCATTTTGAGAGCATAACGGGTGAGCTGCGTACGACGGCCTGCAGTCGCCTTCGGGGGACGATCTGCTTACACTGGCGCCCCTTCATGACCGGCACGCCGCCGTGTCGCCCCATCCCCTGAGGAGATCCGCATGTCCGATACACCTGTCGGCGTGGAATTCGTAACCGATCGCGGCACGATCCACCTGCGCCTGTTTCCCGAACACGCACCCGTGACCGTGGCCAGCTTCGCCAATCTCGTCAAGCGCGGCTTCTACGACGGCCTCGGTTTTCACCGGGTGATTCCCGACTTCATGGTTCAGGGCGGCTGCCCCCGGGGCACCGGAACCGGAGACCCCGGCTACCGTTTCGAGGACGAATGCACGCCTGAGCTGCGTCACGACGGCCCGGGCAAGCTGTCCATGGCCAATGCCGGCCCGGGAACGAACGGCAGCCAGTTCTTCATCACCCACGTCGCCACGCCCTGGCTCGACGACGCACACACCATCTTCGGTGAAGTGCTCGGCCCGGAGGATCAAGAGGTGGTGAATGCCATCGCCCAGGGCGACAAGATTCAGAAGGCTAAGCTCACCGGGGACGTCGATGCAGTATTCGCTGGTCAGGAGAAGCGCCTGGAGGAATGGAACCGGACGCTGGATCGGGCCAAGAGCTGATGCACCGCCATCCGTCGCCCGGCTCCTTTGGAACCGGGCGACGGATGAAATCAGACGGCGAGTTCGAGGCGATCGATACCCGCCTCGCACATGGCCTTGCGCAGCTGGGCCATGGCCTGAATCTGAATCTGGCGGACCCGCTCACGGGCGAGATTGATTTCTCGACCCACTTCCTCGAGGGTGTGCGGCTCATAGCCGCGCAGTCCAAAGCGCCGGCAGAGGATTTCCCGCGGACGCGCGGCCAGCTCATCCAACCAGGCGTCGAGCTGGCTCCCGAACTGCTCCCGCATCACTTCCGACTCCGGGTCACCACCTTCGGGATCACAGACGTTTTCGAGCATGTGCCCGTCGCCCGCATCCGCGGCGTGATCAGCGGCCCGGGTTTGATGATGCAGGGCCAGCAGGTCACGCACCTCACCCGCATCACGATCCATGCGCTCTGCAATTGCCTCGGGTGACGGCGAACCTGTTGCGACGCTGGCAGCATCATGCTGCTCGGCATCCCGCGCTGCACGCAGGCACCCATGGACGGCTTTGGCCACGTGCACCGGCAACCGAATCATCCGGCTCTGGTTCATCAGGCCACGCTCGATGGCCTGACGGATCCACCAGGTGGCGTAGGTCGAGAACCTGAAGCCGCGCTCGGGGTCGAACTTTTCGACGGCGCGAATCAGGCCCAGGTTGCCCTCCTCGATCAGATCCGCCAGCGGCAGACCACGATTCAGATAGCGCCGGGCCAGCATCACGACCAGGCGCAGGTTGCATTCGATCATCCGCGACCGGGCAGCGGCATCGCCCTTCTGCACCAGGCGGGCGAGATCCCGCTCGGATTGTGCGTCGAGCAGTCCGGCCGCGCTGATTTCACGCAGATAGATGTCCGTTGCGTCCAGCGACGCGCCCGTATCCTGCTCGCTGCCGACAACGGCCGCTGCGGCGGTCGCACGGCCCTTCCGCACCGCTGCGCGTTTGGCGCGCGGCGGTGCTGCGTCTGCTTCGCGAACCCACGGTGCCGAACCCGGCGCCGCGTAGCCCTCGCTGAAGGTTTCCTTGAACGTTTCGGTGAATGTTTCCATGAGCGGCTCCGCGAGCGCTTCATCGTGGCTGAAATCATCCATGGCACACCTCACTATTCGTGGCCTGCGACATTGATTGGGGGCGGCTCACCGTCGCGAGCCCACAAGCTTCGATCACCTCGTCGTTGGAGAACGGTTTGCGCATGAACCGGTCGGCGCCGGCGGCCAGGATCTTCTGGACCCGGTCTGGCGAGTAGTAGCCGGTCATGGCGACCACCCGGATGTGGCTGGTGCGTGAATCCGACTTGAGCTGGCGACAGACTTCGAAGCCATCGACCCCCGGCATCATGAGGTCCAGCAGCACCACGTCCGGGTCGAAAGTGTGGACCTTGGTCCCTGCCTCGAAGCCATCGAACGCGCAATCCACCTCGATTTCGCGGCCCATGCGGCGGCTCCAGGCGTGCAGTAGTTCCACCAGGAAACGATTGAGCTGCCGATCGTCGTCCACCACCAGCAGGCGGCGAACGTTGCCATCCGACTCACGCGGCAGGCGGATGCCCCGCTCATGTGCAAACTGCTGGACGGCCTCCCGGGTGAAGCGACGATGACCACCGGCTGTGGTCGTGGCATCGAGCAGGCCCTTACTGGCCCACTGGCGCACAGTGATGGGCGATACCATCAGCATGCGTGCCACTTCGTTGGGAGTAAGATAGTCCTTGCTCATCGTTACCCCTTATCGCCCTGATTCGTTGTTCCGACGGCTTAATCGAATACATGTAGCGATTTGAAGGCCGAGGGAGCATCTTTGTGGCGAAGACTATATCGATTTAATCGTTTAGAGCGTAAATATCGATTTGGAATGAGCGCCAAACCGCTTATGCCGACCCGTCAGCAGCGATTCAGCTTGGGGATACGGCCGCGCGGTGAGCAGGACACTGGGCCGGAGGGGGCCCTGCAGGGGCGGGGGCGGACGGATGGACCGACGCACCCGGGCGGGATGGTCTCGGCTCAGGAGCGCCGGTCAACGCGGATTCAAGCGAATCCGCGTCAATGAGGCTTTGCAGCGGGTTCGCTGCACTGTGACCTTCAGAGCTGCCTCGGGGAACTCAGTTTTCGAGGGCGACCCGAACAGCAAGCACGTCGCAGGACGCTCCGTGCAGAACACCATTCGCCGTGGAACCGAGCAGAAGACCGAGACCATGTCGGCCGTGACTGCCGATCACGATCAGATCGATACCCTCCTCTTTGGCGAGCCGGTGGATCTCGCGGGACGCGGAACCGACAGGAACGAACAACCGATCCTTATCGACGCCGATGTCCTTGCCCATTTTTGCAAGCTGCTCCTGGGCGTGGCTGACCGCCTGCTGCTCCAAGGTGGCCATCTGGGCGGAAAAGTCACCGGCGAGGCCTACGGCACCGAAACCGCCATAGACATGTTCGATGGGTTTGACGACGTGAACCAGAGCGAGTTTGGCGCCATCCCTCTCGGCGATATGCTGCGCCTTGACCAGGACCTGGTCACTTTCCTCGGTGAGATCGACGGCGACGAGTACATTCTTGTAGCTCATGGAACGGTCCCTTACTGGTAGCGAAACGAGCATGATGACATGGGGCCACGTCCAGTGCGCCCAGTACCATGATGCAGGTCAAGCGATTGGCTAGCCAGCCTGATTCTCGTTCCGAAAGAGCTGCAGGACAGGCGCCTTGATCGTTTCGTTACCGCCGCGCCAGATTTGTACGTCGCTGCGATTGAGACCGGTATCCCGGACCCGTTCGAGACAGGTTTGAACGCCCTGCAGCACTTCACTTGCGCCAGCAGGCCAATCCTGATCGAGCCAGATTCCGGCTGCCGTCGCTGTGACATAGGTGGCCACGGGTGAGCCTGGATGCTCCATGCAGAGCGCAACCACATTCTGACGCGCCACTTCCAGCAGGCGTTCGAACTCGTCCCGGCCTACGTCCACCAACACGAGAAGGAAGCGGCCGCCACCCATCGAGGCGACAAGATCCAGCGGCCTCCGGGCCATCCGCTCCACCTGATCGGCCACGGCGATCAGTGCCTGGTCGACGGCCTCGGGCCCGCGACGCGCATCGAGTTCACGCAGCGCATCGATGGCGACGAGCGCGACGCCTACCTGCCGACGCTCGCGCCGGGCAAGGCCCAGCAGCGTGCGCAGACGATCCTCAGCAGCGGTCGGGGTGTACAGTCCAGTGAGCTGATCGTGTTCCCCGGCGAAGGCGTGCATCCGTTCACGCAGGAAGGCCATCCGCTGACCGAGCTCCTGACGATAACCCGCAGTCAGACCGACCACGTTGGCGGCAAGGAGGAACAGTCCGCCTTCGACGAGCTGAGATCCATAGTGTCCCGCCGCAACCATGGTCATGACCCAGACCAGGGCCAATGTGAACGCAGTCGCCGCCGCTGGCAGCAGGCGCAGACCGAGGAGAAGATAGATACCCACCGTGATCAGCATGAGCCCTGCGTGGGTAGGAAGCAGTTGCCCGCCGCCCTGTTCCAGCAGCCCCACGAGAATGTTGCCGCATCCCAGTACCAGTACCGCAGCGACGACGACGCCGGGTGCGAGATCGATGAAGCGGGCGCTGCGCAGAAGCAGGCCTGCGCAGACCAGCGCCGGGATCTGAATACCGAGTCGGACCATGAGTCCAAAGCGCACATTTTCCTGGCCGAGTGCCATCAGATCATGGATGGCAAACGCCAGGACAATGCCGCACACGGGAACGATGATCTGCCAACAGCTGCCCGTCAGATCACGGATGCGGTCCAGCTTGAATTGCTGCTCCAGAATCGGAGCGAAGCGAAGGCGTCGAGCGTCGACTTCCGAGTACCGGAGCGCCTCGGCAGCCCTGCTCTGACCCGTGTGCTGCCTCATGGCGGTCGTCCGAAGATCCCGGAGTCGGGGATCGAAAGCATAGCCACGGATCATCCACGCTGCCATGAACCGGACGCTACCGAAGGCCCCCGCCACGCGCGATGTGACCGACTTCAAAGTTCGGTTGGCGCTGCTCCCGGCAAGCGCTATACCCTGCCAGCCTCAGCGCAAGGATCAGGATCATGTCCGAACCAGCATCCCCGGACCCCCGTGCCCGCCTGCCCGCCGTGGATCGCTTCATGGCCCTGCCGGCCATGGCCGTCCTCGAGGCCGACTGGGGACGAACCACCGTGCTGGCGGAGTTCCGGCGACTGCTGTCCGAGACCCGCGAAGGGCTGACCGCCCTGGACAAGGCGCCTGACACGGACAGTCTGTTGCGACAGCTTACCGCACGCCTGTCCGCCATTCCGGGACGGGGCCCGCGACCCGTCTTCAATCTCACGGGAACCGTGATCCACACCAACCTGGGACGGTCACCGCTGCCCGCATCCGCCCTCACGGCCATGATGGCCGCCGGGGGCAGCACCGATGTGGAATTCGATCTCCAAAACGGTCGGCGCGGGGAGCGCGATCACCACGTAGAGCGGCTCCTGTGCCAGCTCACCGGCGCGGAGGCGGCCACGGTCGTCAACAACAATGCCGCTGCCGTTCTGTTGGCCCTCAACACCTTCGCCGAGGGGCGTGAGGTGCCGGTTTCCCGCGGTGAACTGGTGGAGATCGGCGGCTCGTTTCGCATACCCGACATCATGCGCCGCGCAGGTGCCCGCTTGATCGAAGTGGGCACCACCAACCGTACCCATCCGGAGGACTATACCGAAGCCATCGGTCCCGACACCGGCATGCTTTTCAAGGTTCATCCGAGCAACTACGCGATCACCGGTTTCCAGCTCGAAACCGGAATCGGCGAACTCGCCGCCATCGCCCACGCCCATGGGCTGCCGCTGGCATGGGATCTCGGCAGCGGCAGTCTGGTGGATACATCCCGCTTCGGCCTGGCGCGGGAACCCATGCCCGCCGATGCGCTCGCGGCCGGCGCCGATCTGGTCACATTCTCCGGCGACAAGCTGCTCGGCGGACCCCAAGCCGGCATCATCGTCGGCTCGCAGAAGGCGATCGCTGCAGTCCGCCGCAACCCCCTGAAGCGGGCGCTGCGCGTCGACAAGCTCATCCTCGCAGCGCTCGCTGCGGTGCTGCGCCTCTACGGTGACGAGGATGCGCTGCGCCGGGAGGTGCCGGTGCTGCGACTGCTGACTCGCGGCCAGGCCGACATCCTGCGCCTGAGCGAGCGCATCGCACCCCGCGTGGCGGCGTGTCTTGGGCCGGATTGGCGCGTCGAAACCATTGAATTGGCAAGTCAGATCGGCAGCGGCGCGTTGCCCGTGGCTAACCTGCCGAGTGCGGGTCTCGCCATCACGCCTGTGCCGGAGCGTGGTCGCGGCGAAGCGCTTGATGCGCTGCATCGGCGTTTGCGCCGGCTGCCGGTACCCGTGATCGGCCGCGTGCAAAAGGATCGTCTGCTGCTGGACCTGCGCTGCCTGGAAGACGAAGAGGGGCTGCTGGCACAGCTGCCGGAGCTCGCGGCATCGTGATCGTCGCCACTGCGGGCCACGTGGATCATGGCAAGACCACCCTGGTGCAGGCCATGACCGGCGTCGATACCGATCGTCTGGCGGAAGAACGCCGGCGGGGCCTGACCATCGACCTGGGTTTCGCCTACGCCAACTGGCTGGGGCAACGCTGGGGCTTCATCGATGTTCCAGGCCATCACCGTTTCATCGGCAACATGCTCGCCGGCGTCGCTGCCATCGATGTGGCGCTGCTCGTGGTGGCAGCGGACGAAGGCCCGATGCCCCAGACGCGCGAGCATCTGCAGATCCTCGATCTGCTCGGCGTGGATGCAGCCGTCATCGCCCTGACCCGCTGCGATCTGGCCGATACCGAAACCACAAAGCGCCATCGCGCAGCAACGCTCTCCCTGCTCGCAGAGAGTCGATTCGCCCGCGCACCCATCGTTCCGGTCTGTGCACCGGATGGCACCGGACTCGATGAACTGCGCACCGCCCTCCTGGCACAGTCAACATCAGCCGTGGTGCGACCCGGCGCCGGGTTTCGCCTGGCCGTGGACCGGTCTTTCAGCGTCAGCGGTGCAGGTGCCGTGGTCACCGGTACAGCCCATGCCGGACAGGTACAGGCAGACGATATCCTGACTCTGATCCCGGGCGGTGAAGAGGTACGCGTCCGCGGGCTGCGAGCCCTGGATCAACAGCAGGATGAGGGCCACGCCGGCGAACGCTTAGCGCTCAATCTGAGCGGCATCCATCACGGCAGCATCCGCCGTGGCCAGTGGCTGGTCACTCCGGCACTGGCGCGACCCCAGATACGCTTCGACGCGCGCCTGCGCGCCCTGCCCGGTGTCCGCCTGCGTTCCGGACAGGAACTCCACGTGCATCATGGCGCGACCCACGCCATGGGCCGCATCACCCTTCTCGACGGCACAACTGAAGCGCCACGGGTTCACCTCGCAGTACGCGAACCCCTTGGCGTGATTCACGGTGACCGTTTCATTCTCCGGGACAGCAGAGGCCAACACACACTCGCAGGCGGCACGGTACTCGACCCCGACCCGCCAACGCGGGGCCGTCGCCGCCCCGAGCGTCTCGCTCAGCTCGACGCGCTGGAGCAGGATGCTCTCGATGCCATCGTGCGGGCTTCCCTCGCCTGCACACCCCACGCGCTGGATCTCGACGCCCTGGCCTGGAAGGTCAATGCGGAGACGGCAACACTCGCCGAATTCCTCCCCGAGGCGATAGCAGATCGTCAGGGTGGGACCATCCTCCGCGACGCGAGCGCCTGGCACACCCTGCAGAACCGGATCATCGTTAAGCTGGAGCGCTTTCATGCCGACCAGCCACAGTTGGCGGGCATGGGCGTCGACGAAGTGCTCGCGGTGCTCGAGCCGCGACCGCCGGCTCAGGTGCTGCGCGCAGCGCTCCGGGATCTCATCCGCGACCATCGCCTGGCGCGGACGGCAACCCGGTTCCACCTGCCGGAACATCGCCCCCGTCTCGATCCCGCCGACGCCCGGCAATGGGAGCGCTTGCGCCCACACCTGGCCAAGCAGCCCAGGCAGCCCCCGGTGGTGCACGATCTGGCGCGGGAACTGGAACTGGAACCGGAGCAGCTGACGATCCTGTTCGGGCGCATCTCCCATACCGGCGCGCTGGTGCGGGTGGCCAGAAATCGCTTTCTGCTGCCGGAAGCCGTGACCGACCTGGCAGCGCTCACGACTGTTGTTGCCGCGGCTGGCGAAGGCAGCTTCGACGCCCGCAGCTATCGGGATGCCGCGGGCATCGGCCGCAATCTGACCATCGACCTGCTGGAGTATTTCGATCGCACGGGACTGACGCGCCGACTCGGTGACCGGCGCCGGGTCGTGGCCGATCCCGGGGAGATCTTCGGCAACCCATCGTCACGCGGGGGCTGAACTGGCTGCTGCTGCAGGGGGCCGGTAGACTCGCCCGCGGAAGCGCAACGTCCCCGGTGGGGCGCCCGGACTTCAAACCCGGTGAGGCGCGCCACGCGTGCCTGGGAGGTTCGACTCCTCCGCCTTCCGCCACACCTGCAGCGCGCAACGTACGCTGCCATGCGCGATTCCCTGCCCGTACCACCCGCTGATATGCGGCCTGGTGATGGGTGCGTGCGAAAGCGGCATGGCACCATGGAAGCGGGCGCAGGCTCGCATGGAATTTCGATCAGCAGACCAAACTAGGGGGACTGATGGCAAGACTTGAAGGCAAGCGGATCGTGGTGACGGGATCATCGCGGGGATTGGGACGGGCGTTTGCGATCGCCATGGCGAGGGAAGGCGCACGCGTGGTCGTGAACGGCACTAACGCTGAGGCACTGGCCGAAGTGGAGCACAGTATCCGCGACGCCGGCGGCGACGTGGTCGCCGTACGCGGCTCCGTCGCCGAGGAATCCACCTGTGAAGCACTCGTGACCACCTGCGTGGAGACCTTCGGCGGTATCGACGTCATGGTCAACAATGCCGGCATCGTGCGCGACCGGACCCTGCTCAAGATGACCATGGAGGAGTGGGACGACGTGGTCGCAGTGAATCTTCGCGGTGCATTCGGTTGTACCCGCGAGGCCGCCAGGGCCATGCGCGAGACCGGCGGCCACATCATCCAGATCATCTCCAACTCGGGACTTTCCGGTGGCTTCGGCCAGGCCAACTACGCCGCCGCCAAGGCCGGCATGATGGGCCTGCTGCGCACAGCGGTACTCGAACTGACTCGTCTCGGGATCCGCACCAACGCGGTCTGGCCCATTGCCGAGACGGACATGACCGAAGTCGTTTTCACCCGCGCCCAGGCGAGCGCAAAGGAAAAAGGTATCGCTGCGCCCGATCCCGTCGAACTCGGATTCGGCAAGCCCGAGGAGGTGGCCGAGGGCCTGGTCTGGCTGGCCAGCGAGGCTGCGGCCCAGTTCAACGGCCAATGCCTGACCTTCAACGGCCGCAAGATCGCGCTGTGGACCCACCCGGAAGAGCAGCACATCACCTTTCGCGACACGCCCTTCAGTGCGGACGATCTTGCCGCTCACTTTCGGGACGTGGCGCCACTGCCCATGTATCAACCCCGAATGCGACCCGACTGACGTCAGGCAGGGCCGAGTCGGAGTGGTCGTGCCCCCGGCTCGGCACGCAACACTCGGCCCACCAAGTTCGCAGCGGGAAAACCCGCTGCGCGCAGGGCAGCGACACAGGCGGCGGCCTCGGACTCCGGCAGCGAGAACAACAGGCCACCGCAGGTCTGGGGATCGCAGAGCAGGCGCACGAGCGGCGCATCGGGTCCGATGCCGGGCCCGAGGTCCGTGGCCGCCAGCACTTCCTCGTTGGCGACCTGCAGGCTCGACACGATGTCAGCCGCTACGGCGTCCAGGGCACCCGGCAGAGCGGAAATGAACTCCGGGTACAGCTCCAGCGTGCAGGTCGAAGTCTGCGCCATCTCCAGCGCATGGCCGAGCAGACCGAAGCCGGTCACGTCAGTGCAGGCTGTCGCCTGATGTCTGCGCAGGTGCGCCAGGGCAGGACCGTTGGACATCAGCATGACTGCGAGCGCCGCCTCGAAGTCGCGGGATGCAATGCGTCCGGAAGCTGCCCCGGCCAGCAATGCGCCGGTCCCCAAGGGCTTGGTCAGCACCAGGACCTGGCCAGGCTGCAGCCGGTCCTTGCCCAGTACGCGACCGGGGTCGTCGTCGGGAATCCGTCCGGTGAGCGCGAGCCCGAGGCTGAGCGATTCGTTCTCACAAGAGTGTCCGCCGAGCAGAGGACAGTCCGCTGCAGCGAGCTCGCGCTCCGCGCCCGCCATGAGCAGTGCAAGGTCCTCTTCCATCTGCGCATCTCCGGCAAACGGAATGCCCGCAAGCGCGAGGGCGCCGATGGGCTCCGCTCCCATGGCATGGAGATCGCCGAGCGCATGCAGCGCGGCCAGCCTGCCGCCGAGGTAGGGGTCACTGACGGGCAAGGCCATGCCGTCGATGGTCTGCTCGAGGAGCGGTCCTGTCACTGGAAGTCGGGCCGCATCCTCAAAGCGCAGGCGCCCCTCCTCGCCCCCTGCGGGCAGGCGACCTAACGCCCCCGCCAGCGGGCGCACCGCGATCTTGCCACCGCAGCCGCGGCAACGCATGCCGACGGCCAGACGCTGACCGCCGCGGCTCGGCGCCACCACGGATCGAGGCAGGTTCTGCTTCATTCCGGCAAGGCGTTGATAACGCGTCATGAAACGCCTGTCGATCAAGTCCTTCCAGCGCCACACCCATCCCCCGAGCAGCGCCGGCAGTCCTGGACGGGCGACTACAGCGCGCTGATCGCCCGTGGAAATCAGATAGAGCGCGCGCCGCTGAGGTTTGAAGCGGCGCAATGGCGCACCCCTGACCCATGCCCCGATGTTGTGAGCGAGCACGGCACCGGCACGAACGGCATAGACTCCGGACTTGGGTCGCGGGGAGTGGTTCAGCGCTGCCACGTCACCGGCAGCGAAGACGTCGGCATGAGACAGGCTTTGCAGGCTCGGACCGACCCGGATGAATCCGGCTTCGTCCACCGCGAGACCGGAGGACAGGGTCCAAGCCGGCGCACCCGCCCCGGTCACCCAGAAGACTTCATCCGCGGCGATCCGCATGCCCGACGCACAGCGCAATGCAGCAGCCTCCACCTCCACCACCACTGCACTCAGCGCCACCGCCACGCCAGCCCGATCGAGCTCATGGGCCATCTTCCGTGCTACGTCGGGCGAGTGGCTCTCCAGCAGGCGCTCTGCCCCCCCCACCAGCTGCAATCGGACGCGATCCCGGCAGCCGAGCTGCTCGAGTCGGCAGGCCAGGGCCAGGATGAGTTCCACCCCACCCGCACCACCTCCGACAACGACCAGGTCCAGCACCTCGGCGGAGGCAGCCACACGCCCGAGGACCGCCTCCAGCGCAGGCAGAAACCGGGAGATGGGCTTCACCAGGCGCAGACGCTCCACTGCGCCGGTCACGCCCGAGATCGACGGCGTCGCCCCGGAATTGATGGAAAGCGTGTCATATCGCAGTGGTGGCCTGTCGGCGAAGTGCAGACGCTTCGCGTCCGCATCGAGACCGCACACCTCAGCATGAATCAGGCGGGCCCCAGCGGCGATCGCAAGGGGGCCGAGATCCACGTGCGCCGTATCGAAGTCGTAGTGGCCGGCGATGAGCCCCGGCAACATGCCCGAGTAGGGTGTATGCAACTCGCGCGCAATCAAGGACAGTCGCACCCCTGGCTGGTGACGCATGGCCCAGCGACGCAGCACCGCGAGGTGGCTGTGGCCGCCGCCGAGCAGGACGAGATCATGCTCCGCAGGCGTCAGCACCGGAAGCGGCTGCACCTGACCTGGATGCAGGGTCGACGTGAATCCGGGCCTGGAGTCATGGCTGCCTCACCAGTTGGATTGCGGTCGGCACATTACGCTGGCTAGACACGTGTGCCAACTGGTGGCCACCACCTGTCACCGCAGCTTGCTTGGGGGGAGAGGTTTACCTTGGCGGCAGCGGATCGCTCTGCCGCACCCTGGAACGATCACCGCCTGCCCGAACGAGCAGGCGGTGATCAGACGTGGACTACTCTTCGTCCTCGAAGTCGAGTTCGAGATAGTTCAGCATCTGATCGATCCTGCGCTGTTCCATGCGCAACTCAATGGCACGACGCACGGACACTGCCTGCGCAGGAGTCGCGAGGCGGGAGTTGCTATCACCCTCCTCCTCGTCTGCTCCCACTTCCACGAAATCGTCTTCGAGCAGCACGTCGAAATCGTCGTCGTCATCGTTGGCCATGAATGATGCCCTCAGCTATGACATCCGCTGACATCCGGCAACCGCGTGGGTTGCAACGAAATCACATGATCCCCCGGCAAAACAAGCTTTCAGGGCCATGCGATAGCGCCCTTGTATGCCTCGACCACAAGCCCTGTCAAGTGGCTTTTTGCACCCCTGTTTACATGGGTCCACAGCAGCTTACGAGCGGTTTCTGGAGGGCGACAAAAGGCAGATGCCAGGGCCTCATGCGGCCCATGCGGCTGCCTGCGTCGGAGCCCTGCAATCCAGCGTCGCGTGGCTTCGATACAGATTCCGGAAAAGTCTATACTCGGTCGACCGCCGGCCGCGCCCGCCAGGAAGCATCAATGAGCGACAAGGACACCAAAGAGGATCTCCGCTCGGTTCCAGCCGACCAGAGATCCCAGGGTCCCAACGAAACCATGATCATCAGCAGCAGCGAACTGGCCTCCAAGGTAACCGCTGCCGCTGCCGGTCAGGCTCGCAAGATCGACGGGACACCCAAGCTCGTCGGACGCAGTGATGCAGTCGCCGGTCAGACGTATGAATTGGCCAAGCCGAAAACCATGGTCGGTCGCCAGAGCACCAACGATGTGGTGATCGAGGACGGCACCGTATCCGCGAGGCATGCCCAGATTGTCAATGACGAAGGCGTCTGGAGAGTGGTGAACCTGATCTCCACCAACGGCACCTCGGTGAACGGGCGGACGAACATCGTCAGCTACCTCGCGCCAGGCGACGTGATTTCATTCGGACGCGTGGAGATGATCTTCGAGGTGGGGGAGCGTGAACGCACCATCCCCGACGGCGGCACTCGGCGCAGCTTCGTCGGTCGACCGAGTTCCGATCGCCCCATTCTTTGGGCAGGAATCGGCGCCGCGGCCATCATAGCATTGGGCGTGGGCGCCCGGATGCTCGGCGTGATCTGATCTGGCATCCCATCGCCCAACCGAAAAAGGGGCCGGCAAGCGGCCCCTTCGCGTTTTGGTGGAGCTAGGCGGGATCGAACCGCCGACCTCCTGCATGCCATGCAGGCGCTCTCCCAGCTGAGCTATAGCCCCGTGATGCTGCGGTCGACCCTTGGAGACGACCGGCGAGGCGGCGAATCTTAGTGAGCCCCCCGAGGGGTGTCAACCAAACGCCAGGCGCGAAGCCTAGCCTCTCTCAACCTGTGCTGCGTCCATTCTGGTCGGCTGCCCCACTGAAGGAAATGGTGATCAATTGCCTAGGTTCTGGAAGCGCTTCTCGAGCCGCTTGGCCTGCTTCTTCGACACACCACCGAGGACGCCGATGGCATCACGGATCCGGGCGCGAGAGACATCCGAGCCCAGGATGACCATGGAGTCGTACAACGGCAGCGACACTGGCCGGCCGGACAGCGCCACGAAGATGGGCCCGAGCAGCACGCGGATCTTCATACCCAGATCACGCGCGAGTCCGGTGAGGCAATCCACCAGGGTATCCCGCTCCCAATCCGGCAACGCATCCAACCGCCAGAGCGCGAACTGAAGAGCCTCGACGATGGCTTCCTGCTCCACCGCAAGCTCGGCGAAGGACTCGGGCGTCAGTTGACGGGTATCGCCTACCAGGTAACCCGCCATCGCGACCAGATCTGCAAACCGTTCCGTGCGTTCGCGGACCAGGGGCACGATGGGCATCAGGTGGTCGCGATTCAGCGCCCACTGGGCCACCCGATCTGCAAAGGCGCAGTCGTCGAGGCCGCGCAGCCAGGTACCGTTGAGCCAGTTCAGCTTCTCCAGGTCGAACACCGGGGCGCCGAGCGAAATCCGATCCAGGCTGAACGAGGCGATGAACTCCTTCAGCTCGAATTGCTCGCGTCCATCGGCCATTGAATAGCCCATCAGTCCCAGAAAATTCACCAGCGCCTCGGGCAGGTAGCCCATGCGCCGGTAATACTCGATGCTCGTGGGATTCTTGCGCTTCGACAACTTGCTGCGATCAGGATTTCGCAGCAGCGGCAGGTGCGCCAACACCGGTGGAGTCCAGCCGAAGTAGTCATAGAGCAGACGATGTTTAGGGGCCGAGTTGATCCACTCCTCACCGCGGATCACGTGGCTGATCTGCATGAGATGATCATCGACCACGTTGGCCAGATGATAGGTCGGCATGCCGTCCGACTTCAGCAGTACCTGCATGTCCACCTGCTGATAGTCGATCTCGATGGCGCCACGAAACAGGTCGTCGATACGGCACACGCCTGACTCCGGCACCTTCATGCGTACCACGGAGGATTCGCCGGCGGCGCGGCGGCGACTCACTTCTGCGACATCGAGGCTGAGACAATGACCGTCATAGCGTGGCGTTGCGCCCGCCTGCTGCTGTGCCTGGCGCACCGTTTCCAGGCGTTCAGCGCTGCAGAAGCAGTGGAAGGCATGCCCCGCATCCAGCAGCGCTTCAGCGTGAGCCGAATAAATCTCGCCTCGTTCGCTCTGTCGGTACGGTCCGTGGGCGCCGCCACGATCCGGGCCCTCGTCCCAGTCCAATCCCAGCCAACGCAGGCTGTCGAGTATCATCTGCTCCGAGCGCTGCGTGGAACGCACGCGATCCGTGTCCTCGATGCGCAGCACGAATGCTCCACCCTGGCTGCGGGCGAACGCGAGATTGAACAGGGCCACGTAGGCGGTGCCCACGTGGGGATCGCCAGTGGGCGACGGTGCAATGCGCGTACGCACGGTCATCATGGTCTCCGGGGGCATGACAGGGGCGGCGATTATACGGGCCCGAAGGGCATCCATCACGACAGTGCATGACAGGCCAGGAAAGGATCCGGGATCTCAACCGGGCGCTGGCCCTCTGCTATCATCCGGCGTTCCGCAAGCGACGAACGCCCTCGAGCATGTCCGGCACATCGGAACACACATCCATGATCCATGGCTGCGGGCCCCTCGGGACCCGGGGCAGCCATCGTCTCTGCGTCGCGCCCATGATGGATTGCACCGACCGCCACGCGCGAACGTTTTTGCGTAGCTTCGGCCCGGACATCGTGCTTTACACTGAAATGGTCACTGCGGCTGCGCTGCTCCATGGCAACCGCGAGCGGTTGCTGGCCTTCGACCCATGCGAACACCCGGTCGCCTTGCAACTCGGCGGCAACGATCCGCGGGAACTGGCGCGAGCCGCGCGCATGGGCGCCGAGGCCGGATTCGATGAGATCAACCTCAACGTCGGATGCCCGAGCGACCGGGTCCGGTCGGGCCGCTTCGGCGCCTGCCTCATGCGGGAACCCGAGCGGGTCGCCGACTGCATTGCGGCCATGCGCGAACAGGTGAGCGTCCCAGTGACGGTCAAATGCCGGCTCGGGGTCGATGATCACGACAGCAAGGAGCACCTTCATGGGTTCGTAGACCGGGTTGCCGACGCGGGCTGCACGCTGTTCATTATCCATGCCCGCAAAGCGATTTTAGGAGGCCTGTCGCCGAAGGAGAACCGCGAAATTCCACCGCTTCAGTACCACCGGGTCCACGCCCTCGCGGCACATCGCCGGGACCTTGAGATCGTCATCAACGGAGGCTTGAAAACCGTGACCGACGCTGAACGGGAGCTTCGGCATACGCATGGCGTGATGCTCGGCCGTGAAGCCTATGGCCGCCCAGAGGTGCTCGGCACACTCGCGGACGCGCTGCTGCCCAGCGACAGGGATGCAGTGACCGGCGCGGACGCCATCACAGCGTACCGCCCCTATCTGGCGGCTCGTCTGGCCGAGGGTGTCCCGCTTCACGCCATGACCCGGCACCTTCTCGGCCTGTTCAGCGGCCGCCCGGGCGCTCGCCAGTTCCGCCGCATCCTGTCGGAACAAGGCTGCCGGGACGGTGCCGGCATCGAGGTACTGGACCGGGCGCTCGCGGCCGTTGATCCGACCCTCGCGCGGGCTGCCTGAAGCGATCATGCTCACCGCCATACGACGTTTCTTCGAGGATCGGCTCGACCAGGCCCCCTCTGAGGTACCCGGGCAGACCGATCCCCTGGCACTTGCCACCGCTGCCCTGATGATCGAGGTCATGCGCGCCGACTCCAATCAGGATCCAGCAGCCAGCGAGCGGGTGATCCGGGCGCTGGAGGAGATCTTCGAACTGCCCCACTCGGAGATCGAGGAGCTGATCGCACTGGCCGAGCAGGAACTGGCCGCGGCCACGGATCTCTATCAGTTCACCCGGCTCATTGCCGAGCACTGGGGGCAGCCGGGACGGATTGCGGTGATCCGCAACATGTGGCGAGTGGCGTGGGCCGACGGGGCCGTGCATCAGTTCGAAGAGCAGCTGATCCGCCGCATCGCCGGCTTGCTGCACGTGCGTCACTCGGACTTCATACAGGCCAAACGCGAGACCCGTCCGGCCTCTTGATGCGAGTCGCAGCCGGCGCGCACGGGCGCTAGCCTACAGAGAGGATTCAACGCGAATTGTAGGCCCGAGCGCGTGCGCTCGGCCAGGGTCAACGCGCGTTCCGGGTCGCGTTGGCAGGCGCCTGGGCTTCCAGGGCGGTGACCAGATCCTGGAAGTTCTCCCGGTTGCGATCATTCAACTGCATCAGCACGCGGTGTGCATCGAGGACCCGCTCCCTCACATCCTCCTCGTCCGTCTCGAGCTGCGGCAGTTCACCGAGCTGCCCCACCTCGACCAGCGGATGCTCGACGATGTGAAAGACATCATCGAAGCCCATGGTCTGCAGCAGACGAGTGATGTCCGGCTCAGTCGAAACCAGCGTAGGAATGAACCCGAATCGCTTCTTCGTCTCCAGCGAGAGCCGCGCCAGCAGACCCAGAGAAGTGCTGTCGATACCCTCCGTCTCGGTGAGATCGACGATCACGGCCCGAAAGTCGTCTCGATTCAGCAGTACCCGGAGGAAGGAATCCACGGTCGCACATAACGTGACGCGGACATCACCGGTGAATTTGAGTACATAGATGCCGTTGTGGTCACCGACCAGGATACGTCCGGGTTCCATCAACCACCTCGTGACAGAAGCAGGCAGGCGACATCGTCGGGAGCCTCGAGGCCGGGCGTGAGGCCCAGGTCCGTGCACAGGTCCGTCAGGCTCGCGATAGCAGCGACAGCCTCCATAAGGCGTTGCTCCTTGGCAGCCAGACTGGATTCGTTCATCACCTCGAAGACCCCATCGGAGAACAGGGCCAGACGGAACTGACCCGGCAGATCCATGGACGCGGACGCAAACCTGGCGTCCGGGAACAGACCCAAGGGCTTACCCGGCAGTTCCAGATAGCGTGCCTCCGTCCCGACCACAAGCACGGGAGCGGGGAAATGACCCGCGTTGGCGTAAGCGAGGCGATCATCCTGACAGTCGATGATGCCCATGAACATGGTGACATGGCGGTCGAGTTGGCTCTCGAGCAGCTCCTGATTGAGCCACCGCAGGACCTCTCCCGGCGCATTCAGCATGCGTGGCCGGTACTCACGGCGCAGACGCCGCGAAAAATTCTTCAGCAGCACCGTGACGAACGCCGATGAAGCCCCGTGTCCGGAGACGTCCGCGATAAAGAAGACGAAGTGACGGTCGGTAATGCGGAAATAGTCGACGAAGTCACCGGAGAGAAAGAGCGAAGGGATGATGTGATGCTGAAGGCGATAGCCATCGATGGCCATGGGCGTCGGCGGCAGCATACCGAGCTGAACTTCCCGGCCGGCACGCTGGTCCTGCTGCAGCTCTTCAACGTATTCCTGCAGCTGCTTGTTGGCCGACTCGAGCTCCTGCTTGAACCGGGAATTCTCCTGCCGCAGGCGGGTGCGCTCCAGAGCGGCCTCCACCGCGTGGATCAGGACATCCAGGTCCGCTACCGGCTTCCACAGGTAATCTGCAGCCCCGAGCCGCAACGCCTGCATGACGTCGCTCATATCAGAGCCTTCGGTGATCACGACCAGGGGGACATCCGGGAGGTCACGCGTCAGCCGCTCGAGCATGGGCAGCCCGTCGGCATCGACCATGTGGAGTTCACACAGAATCAGATCGGGGACGCGGCCTTCGGCTAACGCCAGAGCGTTCTCTCCGCTGGCGGTCTCATCCACGAGAAATCCGCGTTCCCTGAGTCGCGCTGCGAGACTCTCACGCTCGGTACCCAAATCATCGATCAGAAGCAGACGCGGACAGGTCATCGCGACTCGGGCCACGCTTCGGCAGAGGGACCAGGTGGAAGGTCGACGGCACCCACCCCTGCTATAGCGATCAGGGTTCCGCAACGAGCGAACGCACGTGGCGCCAAGCGATGCACTTCCCTTCCTTTGCCCACTGAACCCAGGTGACTCCTGTTTGCGGAGCTCCGGCCCCCGCCAACGCTCGCAGACCGTACTCGCATCATGAAATGGAAGCAAGACAACCCCACCCCGGTGTGGGTCAGGACTGCTCGACCCGCAGGCCTGTTGAATCTCCGACCCCGACCGGACCCCATGGTTCCTGGCCGCCTCAACTTTTCAGCCCGGCGACCGATAACCTCAATCGCGCACAACACGATGCGTTCACGGGCAAGCGTCACACCCGCGTCAGGGCAGGAGAAGTCCATGTCGATCGAGCGCTCTCCACCGCAAGCGCCCAGGGCCGTCTACGACGGCCCGGAAGCGACTGCGGCTCCCCGCCCGGCTGCCTCTGCGCGCACGTCACGCGATGCTTTCGATGGACAGCGGAGCTCAGTTTCCCGCACGGAACTGTTTCGCAGCCTGTTCGAGCACGCCAGCGAGGCCATGCTGGCACTCGACAGCCGGGGCCGCATTCTGCTGCTGAACCGGCCCGCCGAGCTCATGTTCGGCTACGACCGGGAGGAGCTCATAGGCGAGCTTGTCGATAGCCTGATTCCCGACCACGTACGTGAGCGCCTGCGGGTCATGCGCCGCCCACTTCAAGCCAGCGCGGGCATCGGGACAAAGGGGTTCCGACAACCTGCTTCGGCACGACGCAGGGACGGCAGTGAGCTCCCGGTGGAAGTGACCTTGAGACCACTTCGGATCGAAGCCGGGAGTTGCGTGCTGGCGTCCGTCCGCGATGTCAGCGAACGCCTCGACCTGGAAAGTAATCTCCGCCAGGCCCAGAAAATGGAAACCATCGGCCAGCTCGTCACCGGCGTGGCCCATGACTTCAACAACCTCCTGGCGATCATCAGCGGCACCCTGGAATTGGTCCATGGCGCCCTGCCCGACGACGAGGAGATCAGGGACGACATGGATGCGATTCGCGGGGCCTGCAACCAGGCTACCCTACTCACGCGCATGCTGCTGACGTTCGCCCGCCGTAGCGAGGCCGAACCGAAGATCATCGAGCTCGACCAAGCCATCGAGGGTCAGGCAAGGATGCTGCGCCGCCTCATCGGCGAACATGTGCAGGTGCAGCTGAAACTCGGGCTCGGTGCCTGGACGGTGGAGATCGATCCGCTGCAGCTCGAACAGATTCTGCTGAATCTGGGCGGCAACAGCCGCGACGCAATGCCATCGGGTGGCACCCTGACCATCGCCACGTCTGCGCTGCAGCTCTCTTCGGGGGACTCCCGCCTGCTGCCAAGCATGACGCCCGGTCCCCACGCGCTGATCGTCGTCACCGACAACGGGCATGGCATGGACCCTGCCACCCTGGACAGAATCTTCGACCCATTCTTCACCACCAAACAGATTGGCAGTGGAACTGGACTGGGGCTGGCAACGGTCCAGGGGCTGATCCGGCAGAGCCGTGGCAACATCTGGTGCGAGAGCGCGCCCGGTCGGGGAACCACCTTCTCCATCCTGCTGCCCCGAGCCGAGCAGTCAGTCGAGGAGAGCATCGTCGTCGCCGAACCCGCACCGAAGGGGGGGCGCCAGACCATCCTGCTCGTAGACGATGACCCCCACGTGCTCCGCGTCACGCGACTGATGCTCGAACGCAGCGAGTACACGGTGCTTGCCGCCAGCTCCGGAGAGGAAGCCATCGAGCAGGTGACACAGCATGCCGGACCCATCGACCTACTGCTCACCGATATCCTCATGCCTAAGATGACCGGGCCCCAGCTTGCTCGACACATCCAGGCCCTGCGGCCGGGCATCCGGACGCTGTTCGCCTCGGGATACGCCGAGTGTCCGCCCGATGGAGAAGCCACCCTGCACGCGGACGAGCGGGTTCTGGTCAAGCCGTTTTCGATCCGCGCTTTGACCGAGGCCATCGAAGAAGCCCTACAGCCGTGACCTCTGCCGCGGCAAACGTTGCGCGCAAGTCTCGGACCAGCATCTTTGGGAATGCGTTGTGATGACCAAAAGTGAGGCCGAGAGCACAATGATCCGCCGGCAGACGCCGGCCGCTACGGTCATGGTCGCCCGCCAGCCGATCTTCGACCGCGCTCGCCGACTTCATGGCTACGAACTTCTCTACCGGGGAGGCCAGCTCGACCACGCCGACATCACCAACGGCGACCACGCCACCGCTCATGTCGTCACGGCTGCGCTCATGGACATCGGCCTCGACCGCATCGTTGCAAGAGAGACCGCCTACATCAACGTCACCCATGACTTTCTCGTATCCGGAGCCGCGCTGAACCTGCCCCCAGAGCGGGTGGTACTCGAGATTCTGGAGGACGTCGTCGTGGATGACGCCCTCGTGAAATCGGTGCGGCAATTGGCTCTGATGGGTTACCGGCTCGCACTCGACGACTTCGTGCTTGCACCGAGCCGGCAACCCCTCCTGGAGTGGGCCACGGTGATCAAGCTCGACGTACTGGCATTGAGTTCGAGTGAGCTCGCCAGTCATGTGCAACAACTGGCGCCCCTGGGCGTCAAGCTGCTGGCGGAGAAGGTGGAGACCGATGCCCAGTACGAAGCCCTGTTGGACCTCGGATGCGACTACTTTCAAGGTTACTTCTTCGCCCGGCCAAACATCGTCACGGGCTCCCGACTGCCCGCAAACCGGCTTGCCACACTGCGGCTTCTGAGTACCGTTCACGATCCGGCCACAACCATCGAGCAGGTAACGGAGTTGGTTGCGCAGGATCCAGCGCTTAGCTACCGGCTCATGCGTTTCATCAATTCTGCTGCTGTCGGTCTTCCCAAGCGGGTGACCTCTATCCACCGCGCCGTGCTCTACATCGGCCTTGATGCTGTCAAGCGTTGGGTCAGCCTGACTGCCCTCGCGCAAACAGACCACAAACACGCCGAACTGCTGGTGTTGACCCTCACCCGAGCTCGGATGATGGAGCAACTCAGCGCCCTGTTACCCGAAAACGATGCGGGGACAGCCTTCACCGTCGGGTTGTTCTCCACGCTGGATGCGTTCATGGATCAGCCACTGGCCAAGGTTGTGAAGCAGTTGCCGCTGGGCTCCGAGGTGACTGCCGCACTGCTTCGAGGAGAAGGACGCTACGGACGGGTGTTGCGCTGCGTCATCGACTATGAGGTTGGTCGCTGGGCGACTGCATGCAATGCCGCGTCCGACCTGTTCCCGGAACGACTTGCCTCACTTTATCCAGACGCTGTCGAATGGGCGCGCGGCGCCATGTTCGCCGCCCACTGAACTGGCCTCAAATCATCGCCAGAACGGATCAGTTCGGATGCCGGCGCATGCTTCTAAAGGAGACGAATCTCCGTCTCGGATTGCTACAGCGGCTGCCCGATTGCTTCAAGGATCACGGGATTCCGTTGAACGCCGAGCATGACATCCACGCGTTGGTCAGTTAGGGAAGTGCTGATCAATTCCTCCGCGACTCTGGCCCTCAGGGCGCGTTCGCA
>REEU01000020.1 GCA_007694905.1 Gammaproteobacteria bacterium
GGCCCCAGGGTTTTCCTTCGTGCAGGCGGTTACACGGCAGGTCCCCGGCGTGGTATCGCGTGAAGACCTCGCTGCGCGCTGGGGGGATGCCACCGGACTGGCGGCCGATGAGCTGGAATTCTACCGTGTGTTCGCACTCTGGCGACTGGCGTCTATCGTCGAGGGTGCGTTCGTGCTGTACCGTGGTGGTCTGGTCGACGATGATTACTCCCGCGGTCTCGAGCATGATGTGCCCGCTCTGCTTGCCGAAGCGGCCCAGATCGCTGGTCTGAGGTAGAACAGCATTCGCCGTTGCGGGACTCTCAACGGAGGAACGGTATGAAGTCAACGATGATGGACATGCCACTGTCCATTCAGATGATATTGGAGCATGGTCGAAAGCTTCATTCGACGTCTCGGGTGGCAAGCTTCGACGGCCAGCAGTTCGAGATCAGCTGTTTTGGTGATATAGCGCTTCGAGCCGAGGCGCTAGCGGCAGGACTCACCGCGTTGGGTGTCAGTCGGGGTGAGTGCGTCGCGACCTATTGCTGGAATCGCCAGGAGCACCTTGAGGCTTACCTGGCAGTCCCGTGCATGGGTAGCGTCCTGCATACCTTGAATATCCGCCTGTTGCCCGAACAGGTGGCCAGGATCATGGTGCACGCGGGCGACAGGGTGCTGATCGTCGACCGCTCGCTACTTCCGCAGCTTGCGCCCGTGCTGAATGAAGTGGCGACTCTGGAACACGTCTTGGTGGTAGGCGGGGTGTCAGACGACCTGCCTGCCCTCAGGGCCTCAGTGGTCAGCTACGAGGACGTGCTGGGATCACTTCTGGAGTCATACGACTGGACTGAGCCTGACGAACGCGACGCGGCAGTGGTGTGCTATACCACCGGCACCACCGGCGACCCGAAAGGTATCGTTTACAGCCACCGCAGCGTGTTCTTGCACACTCTCGCGACCCTCGGGCGGGACACCTTCGGGATAGGGCAGGATGACCGTATCCTGCTGCTGCCGTCCATGTTCCATGCGAACGCATGGGGATTGCCATATTCAGCCTGGTTTGCGGGCGCCGATCTACTGTTGCCGCGTGAGTACCTAAAGCCGACTGATCTGCGTCGCATGATCGATCTGGAACGCCCAACCATCACCGCCCTGGTGCCTACCCTGATGAATGATCTTCTGCGGGAAGACGAGTCGGAACCGCTGGATCTTTCGTGTTTTCGGGCGATTGTCTCCGGTGGGTCCGCGGTGTCTCCCGGGCTCATACGGCGTGTAAGGGATCGCTGGGGAGTCCCGATGCTGCAGGGCTGGGGTATGACGGAAACCAGCCCGATGTGCTGCCTGTCCATACCGCCACGCGACGCAACTGTCGAAGAACAGTTCACGTGGCGCGCAAAGAGCGGGCGACCCGTCCCGGGGATGCAGGTACGCGTCGTCGATGACAACGGTTCCCCGTTGCCGGAGGACGGGCGTCAGGTCGGTGAGTTGCAACTACGGGGGCCCTGGGTAACGGGTGCCTATCACGGGGGTGCGTCGCCGGAATCGTTCACCGCGGATGGCTGGCTTCGTACCGGCGATGTCGGTACTGTCGATGGTCATGGCTACGTCCAGATCACCGACCGCAGCAAGGATGTCATCAAGTCCGGCGGCGAATGGGTCTCCTCGGTTGATCTGGAAAACCAGCTCTCCCAGCATCCCGCTGTGGACGAGGTCGCAGTCATCGGTATTCCGGATCCGCGCTGGGAGGAGCGACCCCTCGCACTGGTAGTTCCCCGTGCAGGCCAGAAGATCGACCCAGCAGAGCTGCAGGCCTTTCTTGACGGCCGGGTAGCCCGGTTCTGGATTCCGGAGTACTGGTCCGTTGTGGGCGTTTTGCCGAAAACCAGCGTGAACAAGATCGACAAGCGAGCGCTAAGAGGAGACTATGAGCAAGGGAGAATTCAGCCCTCGCTCTGCAGGCCATCAAGGCCTGCCACGATGGAGTCAGACACGTGAGCCGTCGTTTCGGGCTTCCCGTATCGGCCCATGGCTGCCTCCGGCGAGGGTATCACTGACGTAAAAAAACGCCCCCCGCTCCCAAGCGGGGGGCGTTGTCCACTCGCCGCCCTCAGAAGTCGTAGGTGAGCTGGACGCCCCAAGTACGCGGTGGACGTGTGGCCGTATAGGTCCAGAGCGCCCCGGCGGCCAGGCCGCCCACGTCAAATCCTACGACATAGCCGTCCTCGTTCAGGAGGTTGCGACCATACAGGGAAAACTGCGCATTGCCGTAGCGATAATTGATCGATGCATCGACAAGATGTTGCGCAGCATTGGACGTTTGCGGTGAGTTGAGCAGGCTGACTTCGTGGCTGCCAAGATACCGCCATCCGGCACGTACCCATGCCGTGCCAGGCCCCGTATCCCACTCGTAGACGGCTGCAATGCTGCTGTTCCAGCGCGGCGCACGACGAAAGTCCAGACCGCTGTTATCTGTCACGCCACCTAGCCCGATGTCCGCGACGAAATCGTCATAGCTCGCGTTGAGCCAGCCCACATTGCCCTGGATGGTCAAACCCTCCAGCGGTGGCAGGTACAGGAAGTCCAGTTCCGCCCCCCAGATCGTTGCCGAGGCGGCATTGGCCACGACTGTCTGCTGTCCTGTCCCGAACTCGACAGCTACGCTCTGTTCTTCTTGTTTGTCGTCATAGTCCATGCGGAACAGGGAGGCGTTGAGTCGCAGGGAGCGTTGGAACAGTTCACTCTTCAGGCCGATTTCATAGTTCTTTACAGTTTCTGGATCGTAGGGCAACTCGGCGGCTTCCTGGGTGGTGGGTCGCCCGCTGAACCCCCCTGCCCGGTAGCCAGTGGAATACAGGGCGTAAAGCATCACCTCGTCACTGGCCGCCCATTGCAATCCGATCTTGGGTGTGAATTCCGACCAGCTTGCGGTAGCGGGTTGCTCCATGACGATGACGAAGTCATTAGTGATCTGTGCGCTCTTCTTGTCGTCACTGTAGCGTCCACCCAGCGTCAGGGTCAGGGTGTCGGTGAGCGCGTAGTCGGCCTCAACGAAAAGGGCCCAGGATTCCGTCTTCTGATTCGAGGTCTGCGGGACTTCGATAATCGTATCGGGAATCGCGAACCCGATGAAACTCAATAAGTCGATCGTGTATTCCGAGTCAAACAGATAGGCGCCAACCGTATAGTTGAGGCGCTCACCTACATTTGTAAGCCGAAGTTCATGGCTGCGCTGACGATAGACCTCGGGGCGCGAAGTTTCATACAGCGTGAGCGGTGTAGCGTCGAAATCCTGCAGAACCTCTTCATCGGTTTTACGGAAACCGAAAATGTAATCCAGCGCGAACGAATCGTTGATGTCCCATGTCATGCCGAAGATGTGCGTGTCGGCATCGAACTGTGCTTCATTCGGCCCGTTCTGCTCTACAGTATACCGATCGCCAGTTGAGGGTTCGCCGACGCTCGTGGCACAAAAGTCGAAGACATCACAGAACAGCTGTCCTGGGAGCGCGGTATTGAGCAATGGAGGCGTGTCCTGGTCATACTCTTCGC
>REEU01000116.1 GCA_007694905.1 Gammaproteobacteria bacterium
CACCATGGCGTGTTCTGGGTCGTGACTGCGCTCGAGATCTGCGAGCAGCGTGGACGCGACGGCATTGTCCGGCTCCCGGTCCAGCGTGAAACCGAGGTTGTTGGTGATGTAGTCATGGCCCGGATAGACGCGGGTCGCGTCGGGCAGCGCCATGAGCTGATTGGCGAAAGTCGCGTACAGCTCCTCCGGATGACCGCCGTTGTGGCAGTTGCCCGCCCCCGCGTTGAACAGTGTATCGCCGCAGATCAGTGCCGGTGGGTCCGACTCCGACAGCAGGCAGATGTGGCTCATGGTGTGGCCCGGAGTGTCCAGTGCCCGCAGCGTCACGCTGCGGCCCACCTGCACCTGATCCCCCGCCGCGAGCCCCCGGTCGATGCCCTCGATGCGGCCCTTCGCGTTGGCGTGCGCCAGCAGCTTGGCACCGGTAGCGGCGATCATCGGCCGATTCCCGCCGGTGTGATCGCCATGCTCATGGGTGTTGAGAATGCTGGTGATCTCCCAGCCCTTGTCCTTGGCCCGCGCCAGACACTTCTCATGATCGAGGGGGTCCACCGCCATGGCCTCTCCGGACTCAGGGCAGACGATCAGGTAGTTGAAGTTGCGGTAGCGGTTACCGGTCCAGATCTGCTCGATGATCATGTGGGCCTCCTGCGGTGTTTAGTGATCAGGCTACCAGCCCCAAGCGCGGACTGCCCGGTTCCACAGCTGTTCCGAAGCGTCTATGCACCACCACAGTGCAGGCGAGTTGCCCTTCTGCGTCCCCCGCCCCGCTTGAATCCTGACCTGATGGCCATGGCGTGAAACCTGCAGCCCGCGTCTGGAGCGTCCTACCCACGGCTTGTGCCCATGCGGAGGGCGCGGGATCATGGGCTGGATTCACGAACGAGGGATGGGATGATCAGAATCAGAGCACTTGCGGCAGCACTGCTGGCACTGGCCGGACTGACGGGCTGTTCGCCGCCGTCCGACGCGGAGGCAGTGATACAGGACCAGGATGCTTTCGCGCAGGCCCGCGCCATGCACGACCGCTTCATCACCCTCGATACGCATCTCGATACGCCCGTGCATTTCTCCCGGCCCGGCTGGGACATCATGGAGCGCCACGACTTCTTTACCGACCGCTCCCAGGTCGACTATCCGCGCATGCGCGAGGGTGGCCTCGACGGCGGTTTCTGGGTCGTCTTCACCCAGCAGGGACCCCGCACGCCGGAAGGCCACGCCATGGCGCTGGACCATGCCCTGCTGGTGACCATGCGCATCCGCGAGATGGTTGCCCGTAACCATGAGCATTTCGAGCTGGCCCTGACGGCAAGCGACGCCCAACGCATCGTCGATGCCGGCAAAAAAGTGGTGTACATCAGCATCGAGAATGGTTATCCGCTCAATACGAACCCTCGCCTACTGGAGACGTTTTACCACCTCGGCGTACGCATGTTCGGCCCCGTCCATTTCGCCAACAACGAACTTGGCGATTCCGCCACGGATCGCGGCGGCCCGGAATGGAACGGTCTGAGCGAAGCCGGCAAGGCCTTCGTCGCCGAGGCCAACCGGCTCGGCATGGTGCTCGATGCGTCCCATGCATCGGACGACGTGTTCGACGACCTGCTGGAGCTGTCCGCGACGCCCATCGTGCTTTCCCACTCCGGCGTGCGCGCCATCTACGACCACCCCCGTAACCGCGATGACGAGCGCCTGCTGCGCCTCGCCGAATCCGGCGGCGTGATTCAGATGAATGCGTTCGGCGCCTACCTGCGGCCGGTGCAGCAACCACCAGGGCGTACCACAGCACTGCGGGAGCTGCGCGAGGAATTCGGCAGCATCCTCGGCATGCCGTCGGAGCAGGTGGCGGCCATGGCCGAGCGCCGCCGCGAAATCGATGAGCAGTTTCCGGTGGATCACCCTGATCTCGATGACTTCATGGCGCACCTTCTCTACGCGCTGGAGCTGATCGGCGTGGATCACGTCGGCATAGGCGCCGACTGGGATGGCGGCGGTGGCGTCGAGGGGATGTGGGACGTTGCTGCCATGCCCCTCATCACCCAACGCCTGCTCGAAGCCGGCTACGACCAGGACGACCTCGCCAAAGTCTGGAGTGGCAACGTGCTGCGTCTGCTGGAGGCGGCAGAGGACCATGCCGAGATGCTGGCCGCCGCCGACTGAGCGACGTGTAGAAGCCTGTGTACCCGCTGCATCCTCGAACCTGAGACAAGGATATTTCTGCAATGCGATCGTTGGTCTTCCTGGCCCTGCTTGTCCCTTTGATCACGGCCCATGCCCAGACCGCTCCGGGCCTGCCAGACGACTTTCTCGCCAGCCGCGATGCCAACGTTCCGACCCCCGGCGACGTCATGGGTTTCGAGCCGGGGGCACGCCATCCGCGCAATGACCAGATCGTCGCCTACTTCGAAGCGCTGGCAGCTGCTTCCGACCGGGTGAAGATCGAGGTCACGGGGCATACCCATGATGGCCGACCGCTGTTGCTGGCCTACTTCGGCAGCCCCGAGCGACTCGCCGACCTCGAACGCCTCCGGGACGGCCGCAAAGCCGCGAGTCGCACCGGGGAAGGCCCACCCGTGATCTGGCTGGGCTATTCGGTTCACGGCAACGAGGCGTCCGGGGCCAGCGCAGCGGCCGTGACGGCGTGGTACCTCGCAGCCGGCGAAACTGAAGAGGCGCGCGCCTGGCGTGACGACGTCGTCGTGGTGATGGAACCGGTGCTGAATCCGGACGGGCTCGATCGCTTCGCCCACTGGGTGAACATGCATCGCGGCCAGCACCCCTCTGCAGATCCGGTGGACCGGGAACACCGCGAGGCCTGGCCCAGCGGACGGACGAACTACTACTGGTTCGACCTCAATCGCGACTGGCTGCCACTGGTGCACCCGGAATCCCGCGCCCGCATCCCGAACTATCATCGCTGGCGCCCGCACGTCGTCACCGATCATCACGAGATGGGGCATCTCACCAGCTATTTCTTCCAGCCCGGGGTACCGGAGCGGGGCAATCCGCTGCAGCCTGAGCGCAACGTCGAACTGACGGAGAAGCTGGCAGAGTTTCACGCCGCCGAACTCGATGCGGCGGGCGAGCCCTACTTCACCAAGGAGCGCTTCGACGACTACTACGTGGGCAAGGGGTCCACCTACCCTGACCTCACCGGCGGGGTCGGCATTCTGTTCGAGCAGGGCTCGGCACGCGGCCACCTCATGCGCACGCCTTTCGGGATGCGCACCTTCACCGATGCGGTGGCGAATCAGGTGCGCACCTCACTGTCCACCGTCCGTGGCGGCCATGCCCTGGGTGACGAGCTGATCGCCTATCAGGCCGACTTCTTTCGCGGCCAGCGCCAGGCCGCACAACGGGAGCGCAACAGCGGCTGGCTCCTCGGCGATGGCGGTGACCCGGTCCGGGCCCATCGCCTGCTCGAGATCCTGCTGCTGCACGACATCGAGATCCGACCGGTCACCGGCTCGGTGACCATCGATGGTCGGGAACACGCTCCCGGCAGTGCATGGGCGTTACCGGCGGACCAGGACCACGTCCTGCTGCTGCGCTCGATCTTCTCCGAGCCGACCGACCTCGAGATGGACACCTTCTACGATGTCTCCGCCTGGCCGCTGCAGCGCTCCTTCGGATTGCCTCTCGCCAGGGTCAATCGTTTGCCTGCCTTCGGCGACGCCATGGCGTCGGCACCCAACGCCGCAACAGCCGACCTGCCCGCTTCGGCAGTGGCCTGGGTCGTGCCCTGGAACCAGTACGGTGCAGCACCCGTCCTCGCAGCCCTGCTGGCCGAAGGCGTGCGCGTGCAGGCCGCCACGAAACCCCTCACGGTCATCACCGCTGACGGCGGTCGCGCCCTCACCCGCGGCAGCCTGGTCATTCACCCCGCCATTCAGGATCAGGACGCGGCTGACCTGCGCAGCCGGCTGCAGCAGCTGGCACGCCGCCACCAGATCGAAGTGCTGGCCGCCACCGGCGGGCTCGCCACGAGCGGCCCCGATCTCGGCAGCCCTTCGCTGCCCATGCTGGGCGCACCGAACCCGGCCCTGCTCACCGGCGAAGGCCTGCGTCCGAATCATGCCGGCTACATATGGCACTGGTTCGACACCCGCCTCGAACGACCTCTGACCCGCATCGACTGGTGGCGGCTGGCCGATCCCTTCGAACCCGGTCGCCGCAGTGCGCTGGACGGCATCACGCATCTGATTCTGCCGGACGGTAACTATGAGCGCCTGCCACCGGCCGTTCGAACGCAGATCGAGGCCTTCGTTCGCGCCGGCGGACACGTGATCGCCGCTCGCGGCGCCTCGAAGTGGGTGGAGACGCTGGACCTGGACTGGGCCTTCGACGGTGAGCCACCCGAGCGGGAGCGGGCAGAGCAGCGCGCGTACGGAGACTACGAGGGCGACTTCGCCCGCGAGTTGATCGGCGGCACCGCGCTGCGCGTCGTTCTCGACGGCAGTCATCCGCTCGCATTCGGCTATGCCGACGGGGATATCGCCACGTTCCGGCGCGGCGCCCACCGCCTGCAGCCGGTCACCAATCCCTACGCGCATCCCGGTCGCTATGCTGCAGAGCCCCTGCTGGCAGGCTACCTGTCAGCAGAAAACAATCAGCGGCTCGCGGGCAGCCCGGCGCTGGCCGCCAACCGGGTTGGCCCTGGGCTGGTCATCCGCATGGCAGACGATTACCTGTTCCGCGGCTACTGGCTCGGTACCGAGCGGCTGTTCGCGAACGCGCTGTTTTTCAGCGGCCTGATCATCGAGACCCAGCTGCCCAATAGCGATTGACCCGAGGGCAACTTGCCGATGAATCAGGGCGACACGGCACCTCCGCTGGACCCGCTGCCTCCGGAGTGGCTACCGGCGCAGCTGAGCGAGACCTGGACCTTCCTCGCCGCCTATCCCCTGGCTCTGGCAGCGGTGATCTTCGTCGTCGGTCTCACCCTCGCGGTGTTCGTCCGGATGTTCATTCTCTTCTGGGGACTGAAAATCACGGCGCGCACCGTGACGGACCTCGATGAGAACCTGCTCCGGATCATCGCTGGTGTAGCCGCACTCCTGATCGGCTACAGCGCCATGGCACTTGCCATCACTTCTCTCGGTCTGCCCGAGGTCGCAGCAACCATCACGCTGCGCCTGCTCGCGAGCCTTCTGGTCCTGCAGCTGATGCGCGTCGCAATGCGCGCGGCACACGTGGGCCTGGCCATCCTTGGCACGATTCGCGATCGGTTCGCGATCGTCGAAGAACGAACCATCCCCCTGTTCGATCTGTCCCTGACGATCATCATCGTGGCCGCTGCGTCCTACGCCCTGCTCCAGATCTGGAACATCGATCCCACCGCCTGGCTGGCATCCGCCGGGATCATCGGCATCGCCGTGGGGTTCGCGGCCCGCGACACCCTTGCCAACCTGTTTGCCGGCTTCTTCATCATCGCGGACTCACCCTACAAGCTCGGCGACTATGTCGTGCTCGACAGCGGGGAGCGTGGGATGGTCACCAAGGTGGGGATCCGATCCACCCGTCTGCTGACCCGCGATGATGTCGAGATCATCGTTCCCAACTCGACCATGGCGAACACCAAGGTCGTCAACGAATCCGGGGGTCGCTGGGAGAAGTACCGGATCCGTATCCAGGTCGGAGTCGCATACGGCACCAGGGCCGAGGACGTGATCGAACTGCTTCAGAACATCGCAGTGGAGCACGAGAAGGTCTGCGAAGATCCGGCGCCCCGCGTACGCATGCGCGGGTTCGGCGACTCCAGCATCAACTTCGACCTGCTGTGCTGGATCGACCATCCGGCCGATCGCGGCTTCGTCAGCCATGAGCTCTACCTGCAGATCTACAACGCCCTCAACGACGCCGGCATCGTGATTCCGTTTCCCCAGCGGGACGTGTGGATGCGCACAGACGGCAAACCGGCTGCGTCGGGCAACGACTAGACCCTCCTCAGTAGGTCAACCGGGCCGCATGCCCACAAACGCTATGTTCGGTATCGCACAGATCCTCGCGGACACCTGGTGTAGCTTTTCCCGCATGCGGACATCCAGGAGGGAAGCCGCGTGCACAGGGCAGAACGCTCGCTAGCAGTAAGGAAGGATTCGTTTCAAGCACGGGACATCTGGCGCACCCCACGTCCGATTCGACTCTGAGCGAAGCACACCCCCAAACCCCCATTCCTGCTTTGTTCCGATCGTCTCCCGTGTCGCCTGCCCCCGCTCCCCCAGGCGGGGGCGGGCACCCTCCACTCGAAGAAACAGCAGCAGACGCACTTCAGTCCGGCACCTGAGCATCGACGGCAATTCCACGAGGAATTGCCGCCAACTTCCCAGTCATAGGTTTTCGACGTTACGACGATGCCCTATCGATCGCCGGGGATGGGAAGTGGGTCCTTCCCATCCACCGCCCATTACACTGACGGGCCCGGCGCTGAAGACGGGGCTCTCAGTACTGGCGCGCGACGGTGAGCCTGGCCGCATCCACGTCGAGCACGCCTTCCACGTCCCTTGCGATATCGCTGACGTGCTCGATGTCATCCTGGTTGTCCAGGGAGCCTTCCAGAGAAACGATCCCGTCCCTGGTCTCGACGCTGATGTCCATTCCTTGACTGACACTGTCGGCCAGAAGCATGGATTTCACCTTCGTGGTGATCAGGGCATCGGCCGCAGCCTGCTGACCGTCGCTGCGCTGGTTGTCGTCCCGCCGCCCCGTGTCCATGCGTTCACTGGTCCTGGATGCGACAAGCTGGTTGTCGACACGAGTAACGCCTTCAACAGAGTTCGCGGCAGACTCGGCGGCGGACTTCGCATCCGCACTGTCGACGGCGCCCCTCAGCGTGACGACGCCATTGGCAGACGTCACCTGAATGTCGGCCGACTCGATCAGGGCCTCCCTGGCCAGTCGCGCCTGGACCACGCTGGAGAGCGCCGTGTCGCCGTTCATGGTACGCACATCGGAACTCTGGTCTCTGGTCTCCGTGGTCGAGGTACCGTCACTGCATGCGATGCTGCCGGCGGCCAGGGCGATTGCCACGCCGACGCCGACCAGATTCTTGCTGAATGGAATGGTGTTCATGACCTTTGATCCTTCGCTATGGGCTGTAGCGGCGAGACTGAGGGCAAGGCGCCCGGCATGTCGGTTGGGCAGCGCACATAGAGCATCTGATCGGGCCGTGCAGCGTACTCTAAAGAGCCGGTTGTGCAGGCCCGCGGCGGCTCGCCGGCCGCTACCATGGCGGGCGAGCCCGGGCGGACGACCAGCCTCCTGCCAGAGCCTGAAACTGCCGGATCCGTCCATGTATGATTCGAACGAACTCCATGTCGGGGCGAGTCGCCAACAAGGCGCGCGGTGCCGAGCCGGCGCTGTTCGCCAACGGCGGAGCCTACGGCAATCGATACCAGCGGCAGGGGTCGACACAACGCTGCACGGCGACGTCCATCGCATTTGCAGCGCTGTCACAATCCCGCATTAAACTGCCCCGGCTCATCTGGACTTAAGAGGGATTCATGAAGGCGCTGCTGTTCCTGCTTGCCATGCTGTTCGCTGGCGCGCCGGCGTTGGCCGACTGCCAGCGCGGCGACCTCGCCTCGCATCTCTGTGATCGCACAGGCGACCTGGTGGCGGATCCGCCCACGAACGCCCGCCAGCACATTGACCCCCGCATCCTGATCTTCGCCTACACACCTGTGGAGGATCCTGCGACGTATGGTCAGGTGTGGGCCGGCTTCATCGACCATCTGTCCAGGGAAACGGGTCGCAGCGTCCGCTTTTTTCCGGTGCAATCGAACGCGGCGCAACTCGAGGCCATGCGTGCCGGTCGGTTGCACATCGCCGGTTTCAACACGGGCAGCACCCCGCTGGCGGTTAACTGTGCCGGCTTCGTCCCCTTCGCGATGATGGCAGCGGCAGACGACAGCTACGGCTATCAGATGGAGATCGTCACCCGCCCGGATTCCGGCATCGAGACGCTGGCCGATCTGCGCGGACGCTCCCTGGCGTTCACGTCCCCAACGTCGAACTCAGGCTACAAAGCGCCCCTCGCGCTGCTGCAGCAGGAAGCGGGACTGCGCGAACAGGACGTCCGTGCGGCATTCTCCGGCAAGCATGACAACTCCATCCTGGGTGTCGTCAACCGGGACTACGATGCCGCCGCCATCGCCAACTCGGTGATGCAGCGCATGTTTGCCCGCGGCGTGATCCGACCCGAGCAGATCCGCACCATCTACCGCTCGGACACCTTTCCCACCACCGCCTACGGCGTCGCGCACAATCTGGCCCCGGATCTGGCCGCGAAAATCCGCGCCGCCTTCTTCAGCTTTCCCTGGGAGGGCTCGGCCCTGGCCGAGGAGTTCCGTCAGTCCGGTGAGTCCCAGTTCGTTCCCATCACCTACCTGGAGCACTGGCAGGTCATCCGCGACATCGATGCGGCCACTGGCGTCAGCTACCAGTGTCGCTAGGCGTTCTCCGAATCGAGGCACTCAGCAAACGCTACGGGCGTGACGCCCTCGCGCTCGACGACGTCAGTCTCAGCCTCGATGGCGGCGAAGTGATCGCCCTGATCGGACCCTCCGGCGCCGGCAAGAGCACCCTGATCCGCTGTATCAATCGGCTGGTCGAACCGAGTTCCGGCAGGATATGGCTCGGCGATACGGAGCTCACCGCCCTTGACGGTCGCGGTCTGCGCCAGGTTCGACGCCGCATCGGCATGATCTTCCAGGAATTCGCGCTGGTGGAGCGGCTGACGGTGATGGAAAACCTGCTCTCCGGTCGCCTGGGTTACGTCGGGTTCTGGCGCGCAGCCCTGCGGCGCTTTCCTCAGGCCGACATCGAACGCGCCTTCGACCTGCTCGAGCAGGTGGAACTTGGCGCCATGGTCGACCGCCGCGCCGATGCCCTCTCCGGCGGCCAGCGCCAACGGGTGGGCATTGCCCGCGCCCTGATGCAGACGCCGGACCTGCTGCTGGTGGACGAACCGACTGCAAGCCTGGACCCGCGCACGTCGCGTCAGATCATGCGCCTGATCACCCGTCTGTGCGGGGAACGGAATCTGCCGGCCATCATCAACATCCACGACGTGCCATTGGCCCGGCGCTACTGCCGGCGGGTGATCGGCCTGCGCCAGGGCCGGATCGTCTATGACGGGCCCGCCGACGACCTCGATGACCGCGTTCTCACCAACATTTATGGTGAGGAGGACTGGGACACGCAGGCGGCAACCGAAACCGAAACCGAAACCGACGAGGGCGGCGTGTGAGCACGCGGGTCTGGCACCGCCCACCGCTGATCGGCGACGCCCGGCTGCGCTGGGGACTCAGTCTCGGTTTCCTCGCCTATCTGGTTCTTGCCGTCGGCAGCCTGGAGGTCAACTGGCAGCGGGTGGCCGAGGGCCTCGAACGCGGCTCAGCCTTCGCCGCCGCCCTGTTCAGCCCTGATTTCACCAGCCGCGGCGACGCCATCCTCGAAGGCTTTCTCGAAAGCCTGGCGATGACCTTCGTCAGCACTACGATCGGCCTGCTGCTCGCCATTCCGGTGGCTGTCGGCGCCGCCCGCAACCTGTCACCGCTGCCCATCTACCTGCTCTGCCGCGGCTTCATCGCTGTCTCCCGCAGCTTCCAGGAGATCATCATCGCGATCCTGTTCGTGGCCATGCTCGGCTTCGGGCCCCTGGCAGGTGTCGCCACCCTCGCATTCGCCAGCATCGGCTTCATCGCCAAACTGCTTGCCGAGGACATCGAGGCCATGGATCCAAAGCCGCTGGAAGCGATCCGCGCCACCGGCGGGTCCGCCACCCAGACCCTGCACTGGGCCGTGATGCCAGTGGTTCTCCCGCGGCTGGTCGGCGTCAGCATGTACCGCCTCGACATCAACTTTCGCGAGTCGGCCATCATTGGCATCGTCGGCGCCGGCGGTATCGGCGCCACGCTCAATACCGCATTCGACCGCTATGAATACGACACCGCAGCCGCGATCCTGCTGCTGATCATCGTCATCGTGCTCGCCTCCGAGTACGCCTCCGGCACCATCCGCGGCAGGCTGCGCTGATGCCCGTCGTCACTCGCCAGGGCCAGCCCGCGTGGCGCCTGCGTACGCCCAGGACGGTGCTGCTTGCCTGGCTGGTCTGGTTCCTGATCGTTGCGGTGCTGGTGTGGAGCTGGCAGTTCGTATCCGAGCGCACCATCTGGGCCTTCGTCGCGGATGCGCCGCGTCAGGGCGGCGACCTGATGGCGCGCATGGTGCCGCCGGACTGGGCGTATACGGCCATGCTGTGGCAGCCGCTGTGGGACACCATCAACATCGCCACCCTCGGCACCCTGCTCGCCATCGTCATCGCGACGCCGCTGGCCTTCGTCGCCGCCCGCAACACGACCCCTGCCCTGCCCGGACTGCGCGCACTCGCGCTCCTGATCATCGTCGCGTCACGTTCGATCAATGCGCTGATCTGGGCGCTGCTGCTGGTGATGATCCTGGGTCCAGGCGTGCTCTCAGGCATCATTGCCATCGCCCTGCGCTCCATCGGTTTCATCGGCAAGCTGCTGTATGAGGCCATCGAGGAAAGCGACGCGAAGCCGGTGGAGGCCATCATCGCCACCGGCGCCAGTCCTGCCCAGATGCGCCTGTATGCCATCGTCCCCCAGGTCATGCCCGCCTTTGCCGGTATCAGCGTCTACCGTTGGGACATCAACATCCGTGAGGCGACCATTCTCGGCCTGGTAGGCGCCGGTGGCATCGGCCTCGAACTGATGGCGTCGGTCAACGTGCTGGCCTGGGGACGGGTCAGCATGATCTTCCTGCTGATCCTGGCAACAGTACTGGCCAGCGAGTGGCTTTCCGCAAGGGTGCGCGCGGCAGTGACCTGAGACCGGATTCACCGGCTTGTGAACCCGCACGACCACCATGATCAGCGCGACAGCTCCCGCAGATCTCCACGCTATTCGAGCACATCGGAGCGAGCGGCCGTCCTTCGCGAATCGATCGACCCGACCCCATCCCGCGGACCGGCAGCAGCAGGTCCCAAACCGGACAGGCCTCGTTCAGGCACCGGGATGCATGGTTTGCGTACCTACACGATTCCGCGCAGGCTCAGGGCTGTCCGCGGAAAGGAGTACCCGATGCCGCTGCAACGACGCTTGATGCTGCCGGCGGTCCTGCTTACCGCCTTGATCGCCCCCATGCTGGGCGCCACTGAACAGCAAGCGGCCGGCAGTACGGAATCGACCCTGAGCGATGCTGCGCTCAAACGCCTGCTCGCGCCTGTGGCCCTGTATCCGGATACCCTCTTGACGCAGGTCCTGGTGGCCGCCACCTATCCGCTGGAAGTGGTGGAGGCGGCCCGTTTTGTCCGCGCCCATCCCCAACTCGAGGGCGCTGAGGCCGTCACCGCTGCAGCAGAATTCGATTGGGACCCGAGCGTCCAGGCCCTCGTCGCCTTCCCCGAGATTCTCGAACGCATGGACGCCGACCTGAACTGGACCCAGACCGTGGGTGAAGCCTTCCTGGTCCAGGAGGAGGCGCTGATGGTCGCCGTGCAGACGCTGCGTCAGCGCGCCCGAGTCGCGGGAACGCTGGACGCTCCGGAACACCTGCGACTGGATCAGGACGGTGATCACATCCGGCTCAGCCCGACGCGCGACGATCTGGTCTATGTACCCTGGTATGACACTCGCCAGGCCTACGGCCAGTGGCCGTCGAACCGGCATCAGCCGGTGTACTGGGAACCCGTCGCCTGGCATCACAGCGGTCGGATGGCCCGCTCATCCTTCCTGTGGAGCCCTGGAATCCACCTCGACCCTCTCTACTACCCGACCCGGCTCGACTGGCATCGGCGCGGCGTGATCGTCATCCATCATGGGGCGCCCGCCGACCGCTGGCAGCACGACCCGAAGCATCGTCGCGGGGCGCGTTATCGACATCCGGATGCAGATCGGCGCTACGCCGATCGGGACCGTCGGGGCCAGCGGCATTCATACCGTGACCGCAGCCCCGACCGGCGCGGCGAGCGCAACCCGGACTCGCATGTCTGGGACCGGCGCGATCACCCGCAGCCCGTCACCGGCACTTGGCCTGAAAGCCCGACGGCGAGCCTGTCTCAGCAGCGGGCCGGCGCCATCGATACACGAACGGCCAGTGAACGTCTGCGCGCCCTGCAGGCGGAAGCGGCCGCAGCCAGTGCGCGCTCCGGTTCGGAACATCGCGAGCCGCGGCAGAGCGGACGCAGCGACCGCAGGGCAGCGGCCAGCGATGCTGGCCCCAGGCAGCAACAGGCGACGCGGGAACGTTCCGTTCGCGCTTCGCAGCGCGCTGCATCGACCCGGCGTGACATTCGCAGCACGCCTCGGCAGCCCGGCCGTGCCGACGCCGCTGCACGAGCAGGCTCGCGAGCATCCACCCCACGCAACACCGGCCCCGCGAGCCCGGCCATGCGACCCGCCAACGCACCGTCCAACGTCCGCACCGGCCCGCGAACCTCGCGCAGTTCGGCTCAAGGAGTACGCTCTTCACGCTCCGAAACGGCAGGAAGCCCGGCGCCCCGACAAGCCACTCCCCGCCCCGGCATGCCACCGCGGCGTCCGGACTGAATCCGACTGCGTACCATTCACGGTGGCGCGGAAGGAACAAGGGCAACGTTCGCGAGGCCCGGTGGGAGCTGACGTCCGCAAAGCAGGCGTCGCGATTTGCGTCACGCTCGAGCTAGGCAGCAGTCCGCGATCGCTACGCCGCCCTGCGGGCGACGTAGGCTCCCACTGCCGCCACAAAACGCCCAAACGTTGCCATGGGTTGAATGAGAGGCGCCCCGAGATCAGCTTCGAGTGGCCTGCCAATGGGCCACAGAGATCTCGTCACCGTCCTGAATGTGCACGTAGCCGCTCATGCCATCGCCGTCTACCCGACCGGAGAATCGATAGCTGCGGTGTCGGTTCACAGCGTGAAAGTCGATCCTGTCCGCATGCAGCCTGACATCCTCCATGAAGTAGCCCTGATCCCGACCCTGCAGTTGCGGTTCGATGTCCTGGAAGTGTTGGTCAATTTCGAGATCCATGGGTTCGCCGTGGCCATCGATACTCAGCGTCCAGTGCCCGGACACCTTGGCGGGAACGATCCACAGATACAGGCCGCCGCTGACCGCGGCTGAAATATGCTGCTCCGGGCGCCAGTCGCCCATGTCGAAGCTGTTGGAGATGATGCGCGTTCCCGGAGCCAGGCTCTCGAACAGCACCGGGCGCAATCGCATCACAACGTCCGGCATCAGGTACATGGTCAGGACCGTGGCACGGCTGAAATCGCTCTGGAACAGGTCCTGCTGGACGAATGCAACCCGGTCAGCAACGCCCGCACCCTCGGCCCGCAACCGTGCCTCCCGGACGAGGCCTGCATCGAGTTCGATACCGTGACCGACTGCACCGAGCTCTGCGGCCGAGATGACGATCCGACCATCGCCTGAGCCGAGATCGATGACGTAGTCGCCGGGGCCGACCTCGGCGAGGCGCATCATCCGATCGACATCGCGCTGCGGCGTGACCACGAAGGGCGCGACAAACTCCGCCCAGCTCATGACTGGCAGCAGCAGCACGAGTAGGCCCATGCACCACCTGCAACTCATCGTTGATCTCCTGTTTTGTTCAGCAAGGATGACATCCCATTGTGTCCCGATTCGGCTCACTCACCCTACCCTGTCTCCCGCGCAACTTCCCTGGCAGACTGCCGGGATGTCCGTCGGTGGACACGTAAACGGGCCCAATCAGCCGGGAGGCCACGCGCCCATGTCTGCATCACTCCATACGATCCATCGCCTGCTGGCCATCACCCTGTTTGCAGGCTGCCTCGCCTGGCCGTCCGTCGAAGCCCGGGAACTGGGTATCGACCCGGCGGAACTGGTACCGGTGGAGCTGGCAGGCGTAGGCGTGAGCGCCACGGCCGGCGCACCGCTGGTCCTGCTGCGACACCTGGAGACCGGCGACGTGGTACCGATCATCATCGGACTCGACCAGGCCCGAGCCATCCTCATGGCCATGCATGGCGTCGAACCTCCACGGCCCATGACGCATGATCTCGCCATCAGCATGATGAGCGCGCTCGGGGCGACCCTCGAGCGTGTTCTGGTGGATGATCTTGTCAACAACACCTTCCTTGGCATGCTCGAAATGCGGGTCCCTGGCCAGGACGCGCCCATCCGGGTCGACAGCCGCCCCAGCGATGCTCTGGCGCTGGCTGTGCGCAGCGGTGCCAGTATCCACGTCGCGCCTTCGGTCCTCATTGCCGGCGAGGATCTGGATTATGAAGGCCTGCCCGACCGTCAGGTGGTCACCGCCCTGGGCATAACTGTGGTCGAGGCGGGTCAGGACGAACGGCAGGCTATGGATCTTCCCGACCGCCCCGGCGTGCTGGTGCGGCGAGTGGTCGGCGCCGCTGCGCGAACGGATATCGAACCCGGCAGCCTCATTTTCGAGGTCAACGGCGATGCCATCGCAACGCCGATGCAGTTTCTCGAAGCCGTCCGCGAAACCGAGCGAGGCGCCAAGGTGAAGCTGCGCTACTGGCAAGAAGGTGAAGAACACGGTCTGGAACTCGACCAGGGCGCTGGCGCGCCGGAGCGGCGGCAACCCGTGATCAGCGCCTGACTTGGCTCCGGCGTGCCCCGTGCGCCGGGATCAATTCGGTTCGATGCGGAACAGACCACCCTCCTCCTCGTCGGTGAGCACGTAGATGTGGCCGTCCGGCCCCTCACGTACGTCGCGAATGCGGCCGACGGCACCGTTCAGCAGGGTCTCTTCGTGCACCACCACATCGTCCTCGATCACCAGCCGGGCGATGCGTTCCGGGCGCAGGCCACCGGCGAGAAGGTTGCCACTCCAGCGGGGAAACGTATCCGCAGTCACCAGCGCCAATCCGGAAGGCGCCAGGGTGGGCAGGAATTCGTACACCGGGTCCACCATGCCCTCGATGCTACGCGCCTCGCCGTACATCTCTTCGGTGCGGTAGTCACGACCCTTGCCGGCTCGCGGCCAGCCGTAGTTTTCGCCGGCGCGCACGAGGTTCAGTTCGTCGCCACCACGCGGACCGTGTTCGGTGACCCAGATCGCTCCGGTGTCAGGATGGACAACGAGCCCCTGAATGTTGCGGTGACCGTACGAGAAGATCTCCGGCAGCGCATCGGCACCGTCCGCGAACGGATTGTCGGACGGCACCCCTCCGTCCTCGGTGAGCCGCAACAAGCTCCCGGCGTGATCCATCGGATCCTGGGCCCGCGGCGGCTCGGCCCCCCGATCGCCGATGCTCATCAGCAGGGTGCCGTCGTCCATCCAAGCCAGGCGCGATCCATAGTGGCGCCCGGGTCCAGAGCGGCGGTCCTGCTCGAACAGCACTTCGAGGTCGACCAGCGCCTGGCCCTCCAACCGCGCCCGTGCGAGGGCCGTGGTGGTCTCCGAGCTGTCACCCAGCGAATAAGTGAGATACACCCAACCATTGCTCTCGAAGTCGGGATGCAGCACCACGTCAAGCAACCCTCCCTGATTGCGCGCAGCCACGTCGGGCACACCCGCCACGGGTGTCAACGTGCCGTCATCGACGATGACCAGACGACCGGGCCTCTCGCTGACCAGATAGCGTCCGTCCGGCAGAAACGCCACCGCCCAGGGGTGCTCGAGTGCTGCAAGCTGGACCACCTTAATGGACTGGTACTCAGTTCCTGTCTCGTGGACTGTGGTGGGAAACGCCGGCGTCGCCGACATCGCCTGACGCGATTCGGCCGCGACGTCTGCGGCCGTGTCGACCTCACTGCTGCAGGCTGCCAACAACGCGACAAGCGCAAGCATCAGGGCTGGAACTCGTACGATCATGCTCATCTTTTTTCCTGCATTGACCAGAACGACTGCGAGGATACCGGGCGCCCGAGTACGTTGCGAACGGGCGACTTGCAGCCCGATCCGGGAACCTTCGGGAAACTCTTTCAGCGCAGGACCTTCACATAATCGCCGGCGCGCGGCTCACCCCGAGGGTACCGTCCGTTCAGCAGGCGCAGCCGGTCGGCCCCGTCACGTCCCATGCGGTAACGTCGCGCCATCGACTCGAACGTGTCACCGGGGCGCGCCTGCACGAGGGCGACCCGGGTTTCCGTAGCTGCGGACCGGTCGCCGGCCTGCATGTTGCGGAACGACCCGACCGTTTCGGAGAAGCCTTCGATGAAGGGCCCGTCGAAACTGGAATCCTCGTTGTTGCCCCTGAAGATGTAGGCCCGTCCTTCCTTGAAGGCTACCGCCGCAAGCTGCAACCGGGCGGCATTGTCCTGACGCGCAAGCACCGCCAGGTAGGCCGGCATGCCGTCCACCTCGATGGCTTCACCGGCAGCCACCTCGAGCCCGAGATGGCCCGTGATGAACTGCTCTGGGCTGCCGCCCTCCTGGCCAAGTGCTTCGAGCGATACTGTCATGGCGGCACCGGACACGCCCGGGGGCACAGCGGTCAGCGTGGTTGCACCATCGCGAACGTTCCAGCCCTCGGGGAAGTCGATCACGATGCCCAGTCGACCGTGGTAGTAGCGGCTACCACGGACTACGCCGTCCGCCGCCGCATCACCCCAGGGCAACCCATCGATCATGGCGAGGTAGTCCCCGACCGGTTCCACATACTCGCCGGTACCCGCGTTGGCGGCCCCCAGGCGAATCACTTCGTGCAGGCGCTGGTCGTTGCGCGGGTGGGTGGCGTACAACCCGTGATACGTGGGCCGGCGCTGCTCGATCTGGGCCGCGAACAGCTCCTGGTCCTTGAGCACCTGCAGCACCTGCAGCATGGCATTGGGATCATAGCCGGCGCGGGCTAGGTACTCGGCACCGAGCGCATCCGCCTCAAGCTCCATCTCCCGTCCGTAGCCGCTTATGAGCATCTGGCCATAAGCCTGACCCATCTGGTAGATCGCACCGCTGCCGGTGAGGATGCCCGCCATGACCGACAGGATGCTGCTGGTCCGTCCTGCCCGCCGTTGTCGGGCGACGTGGCGCGCAGAGACGTGGCCGACCTCGTGACCGAGGACGGCAGCGAGCTGGGATTCATTCTCCAGATAAGCAAGCAGGCCGCGGGAGATGTAGATGTAGCCACCAGGAAAGGCCAGCGCGTTGACGGCAGCATCATCGAGCACGAAGAAATGGTACTCCATGCGCCGGTGGTCCTGACTGACGGCGGCAAGGCGTTGGCCCACTTCTTCGACGTAGGCTGAAAGCGCCTCGTCGTCGTAGATCATGCCCGCCTCGAGCAGCTCCTTGTGCATGCGCTCGCCCAGGCGCACCTCTCCGAACGCCAGTACGGACGGACCGGCAGCGAGCAGCAGCAGCGCCAGTGACGCGAAACCGAATCCTCTGAGAACCTGCAGCACGTGGAACCTCGTTCAGTCACTGCAACGCGATGATGTTCCCCTTGCCCTGGGGGACGCGCAAGCGCCAGCCCCTGCAGAGCATGGCACCACTTTGGACCACCGCGGCCGCTCCCGGTTCCGGGGCCTGTGGGCGAGTCCAGGCCACACAGCGGACGGGTCGATGCTCAGCATCGCCGCGCCCAGCCATCGCTGCGTCGCCTGCGGCGCCTGCAGGCTCCCACAACCTCCGTTCGAGCCTGGCGCTGTGGGAGGGCCCAGGCAGCGGACGGGCCGAGCTTTCGCCGCAACGCTCCAGCTTCCTCCAGATCAGTCCCCGATCGCTGCGGCGCCTGCAGGCTCCCACAACCTCCGTTCGGGCCTGGCGCTGTGGGA
>REEU01000210.1 GCA_007694905.1 Gammaproteobacteria bacterium
CAGCAGCGGCAGGTAGCAGTAGGACTCGATGTCGCACTGGGCACCGGGATAGCGGCTCCAGTTCCAGGTGCCACCGAAGTCGCCGCCGGCTTCGATGAGCCGGAAGTTGCTGACGCCGCGCTCCTTGAGCCGGGCCGCGGCCATCAGGCCGCTGAAGCCGCCGCCGATCACCGCTACGTCAGTCTCCAGGTTCAGGGGCTCGCGGGGCTCCGGCTTGGCGTAGGGATCATCGTCCGAGTAGTGCGCCAGGGCGTCTGCGGCCTCGGCGTACTGGGCTTCACCGTCCTCGCGCAGGCGCTTGTCGCGCTCCGCCCGGTACTTCGCCCGGAGGGCCTCCGGATCGAAGTCGAGGTCTGGAAACAGGTTGTGAAGTCGCTCTCGTTCGCTGGTCATGGTGATCAAGGGTCCCCGGCAGTCCGAACAGAACCCGAATGATCGCCGCGACGCCAACTTGCAAACAGGTTAAAACGTGTTTTATTTTCAACAGCGTGCGCTCGGACTCTGCAATGGTCCGAGTCCAGGATCCGCAAACGGTGCTTTGCGCCTTCATGCCCGCCTGATCAATGCAGGCGGGCTAGGCGTCAATCCTCTCGACCGCAGGCAGGTGAAACGAGCCATCAATGAAGCTGGAACGAGGCCGGTAGGCGCGAAGTACCAACAAAAAATGTCCCCTGGGAGCGGGAAGCCAGTTGGCCCGACCTGCCGGTTGTGTGTTCGAAATGTGCAGGAGGATGGTTCCGTCAGCCTGCGGCTCGATGTCGCTTGCCGTGCTGTTCGCGGCATGACGATCAATCGGGTTCGGGTACAGAAACCAGCGTCCCGCTCCATCGTACTCATACAGGGTCAGCGACCAGAAGGCGTCGACCGGAACATTGCCAGGAATGCTCAACCGGTAGTGCGACGAGCCGTCAAGCGGGACACCGGCCGAATCCTGCGTTGTCAGGGGGTTGATCGCCTCGTTGATCGGCAGCGCAGCGAGACCACCGAGTGCCATCGCGCTGCGATACAAATCGTCATGGCCGAACTCCGCAATGTTGGGTGAAGGGTATCGCCAGCCGTTCTTCAGGCTCCCTGACTGCTCAAAGGCCTGACCCGCCTCGTCGTAGAATGTGTTCAGGTTGCGGTCGAAAACTGCGCGCATCGCTGGATTGATCTGGAACCGAGTATCGCCGTTGACGCGGATGGCCATCATGCCCGAAAAACCGCCGACCCGACCTGCCTGGGCTTCCGGAAGCGGCCCTCGCGCCAGCGCCGCATCGACCACCGCAAGAAACTGACCGCCATTGGGGCGCGCGGGGATTTTTTCTTTCGATTCGCCGGGAGCACGCTTGTCGCCGTCGATCGTGTATGCGCCCTGCATTTGTTGCGCCTCGGCAAGGTCGCCGGGGCCTCGCACAAAGGTCCTGGCAACCAGCCAAGCATCCCTGGTGGGCGAGCGGACGACCTCTTCATGCGGGCTCGCCTGCCCGTTCCAGTCCGGTCCCACGATCAGGAACTGGCGCGCTGTGCTTGCGTCGTTGCGAAGGACCGCAAACGCGTCCGAGAAGGCGTGCATCAGTTGCACGCTGTGATAACGCGATCCCATGACGGGGATCGTGAGCCGGACCGGGTTCCCGGCGAGATCAAGCCAGGCACTCGAATAAAGCGTGTCGGTGTTCGGGGTCGTGATCACGCGGTCGCTCGGTCGTGACAGGTTCCTGCGGTGAACCAAGGTATTGAGCTTGGCATCGGGGTGGAGCAACATTCGCTGTCGCATACGCGACATCTCGTATAGTGGGAACGTCAAGAAAAAGATCCGTCTGGCGGCTTCGATCTCAGACACAGCACTCTCACAAGCAGGCGGCGACAGTTCTGTGCGCCAGCGCAATCGTGCATGAGATTGCCAGAGCCACGCCTAAAGTGGTTTCTCAGCAAGCGCTCATGATCCGGGAAGCCCCGGATGCACCTCATGCAGGTATTGTGCTGCCGAGTATGGGCAGCACACCGAGTCAATACCTTGTACCAGAGGTTCCTGAGGGGGAATGTCAAAAGTGCAACATTCCAGCCTGCTCATCTCATCAATGTTCGAAGCGAGGCCGTGCAGGTGCCGGCAAAGACACGGCGTGCGAAGGTGCGGGCGCGTAGGCGAACTCGACAGGGCCGCGACCGATATGCAGGACTGCGGATCGGGTCGCACGCACTGCGCCCGAAGGGTGACGCGCCAACAGCACCCGGACCGAGCGCAACCGCAGCGAAGGACCGGAGGATTTGCCGGTAGATGCGCTTCCGCAGCGGTGAATCGGTGAGACATGCAGGCTAGGCTCATGGAACCCTTTCGTTATCACCCTAAGCCTTTCCTGAGCTTCTTGTCCGACGATCAGATCGCGCGGTTGACAGCCAGGGGGCATCGTCGAAAGCTCGCAGACGGGCAATTCATCCATAGCCGTGGAGACAGAGATCCGGGGCTGTCGATCATCGAAACCGGCGCTGCGAGAACGGGAATCTACGGAAACGACGGGGAGTTCATCATCACGTCCTTTCTCGGGCCGGGGCACTCTTTCGGCGAATTCACCGTTTTCACTGAGATTCCGCTCAGCCACGATGTTTCCGCAGTCGGCCCTACGACGATCCTCCGTATTCCGTCACAGGCATTTCTTAAGCTCGGAGAGGCTGAGCCGGTTTTTCTGAACGCCCTGATGTGCGCAACGCTGATGCGTTCGAATGTCCTGCTTGAGATGCTCCATGCGATCCGGATGCTGCCGCTTGTGCCGCGCGTCGCCAAGTTCCTCCTGATCCTCACACCGCCCCCACCAGCCAAACCGAAGGTGCGCTTCAAGCAGGCCGATCTTGCCGCGACAATCGGCCTGTCGCGCGCTTCGATGAACCGCGCCCTGACGGAGCTCGAAGAGCTGCGCCTGATTGAGCGGCGTTATGGTTCGATCGAGGTGCGCAGCGTTGACGATCTTCTTGCCTGGTTGAGGCAGGCAAGCGGCGAGCCCTGAAGGCGGCACGGTTCCTGCCAGGTTTAGGGCCATCTCAGCAGAATGTCGCAATTTGGATTTTTGTCAGTGATTGGGGCTGCTAGCTTCCCTGCCTGAGATCGATCCCGGAAGCTGATTGATCAGCGCGGTAACCTCACGAGGCCCGCTGTCGCGGTGTCTTCCGGGAGCCAGCCACGAGGCATCAAGCGTCGGGCAACGCGGAGGGGAGACAGCGGCATGATCACCAAACGAGCCACAAAACGTTCCTGGCTGACGGGATTGTCTACGCTGGCATGCATTGCTTTGCCAGCGGTCGCGACAGCACAGGATCAGCCAGAGCAGACACGAACGGACGCCAGCGCCGGCTACCTCCCGGTCATTACAGTCAGCGCCAGCCGGCGGACCACCGATAATCAGGACGTTGCGATCGCGGTTACGGTCGTCAATGCAGAGCAACTCGATCGCGCCGGTGTCGCCGACATCACCACGCTCGATGCAGTCGTGCCTAGTTTCAACCTCAACGCTTCAGGAACGACTCCCTGAGGGACTACCCTGCGCAT
>REEU01000139.1 GCA_007694905.1 Gammaproteobacteria bacterium
ATCCACGGTGGTGCTGTTGACACGGAAAAAAACCCGGCCGCTCAGCGGGGGCGCCTCCGGGGCTGCGGTTTCCGCTACGGCGGGTCCGCCAATGATCGAGCCCTGCGGTGTGTTGGGCAGCGCAGCTGCTTCCGGACTCGCAGCTTGAGCGGATCTCTGTGTGGGCTGGTCAAGGGGAGGTGGCGTGGCCTGGGCAGGTGCGGGCACAGGCGCCTCCGCGCGTGTGCCGCCGGCGGTGTCGGACGTTGGGTCGGGCAACACGGGGGCGGCCGGGGCTTCGATCAAGGCCTCCGCGCGTTGGCTCGCGGCTGGGGTGGCCGGCAATGCCCGTTCCGACGGAACCGATGGACTGGTGGCGCCAGCGGCGGCGTCGGCCATGGTGTCGGCTAACGGAGTATCGGTTGGGTCCCCCCGGGCAGCGCTCTCAAGGGGAGAGGCGGAACGGCCGTCGGCCGCGGCGCGGGATGGCAACGCCGCGGCGGATTCGAGGAGCGTCTCCGGAGCAGGCACTGCGCCGGCCGTCACGCCGTCGCCCGGCGCACGATCCGCAGCCGCAGGGTCCGCGGAGTCGGCCCGCAGACCGTCCGGGATTCTGCCGGCCTCTGCGCCGGCCCCTGGCTCCCGGAGCGGCAGAGTCACGATGGAAGCATCGTCGGCGCCATCGGCCTCCATTTCGTCCCTAGCCGCATCCCCGTTCCCGGCGATTTCCGCGCGCAGGGACTGCAGCGCACCCAAGGCGGCAGCCGAGGACTCGCCCCACCACCGTTCCAGGCTAACCATAGACGAGGACACTCCGTCGGCTATCGGCGACTCCTGCACGGTGCTTGTGCGCCACAGGAAAAGCGCCGCCACCACGGCAGCCGTAACGAGAACCATCAGTACGGCCCTTGGCAACACACGCGATCGCGGTTTTCCGGATGGTCGTCGCCCGGGTCCTGCAGTGGCTCGCGTCGGTTCCCAATGCTCTTCCTTGGCAGGTACGATATGCAGCACCGAATCCGCTGTTTCCGCGGCGCTAGCGTCAACGCGGCCGGTCTCGCGACCCGTCGGTGTAAACGGCGCCGCGGCACGTGTCTTCAGTTGGCGTGCGGCCGCGGGTGCTGGCTCCGATTCGAATGCACGTTCGGTGCTCGCCGCAGATCCTCGCGCAGGCGATGGGGGAAGCGAGGAGTCTTCCGTGGCCGCTGCGGCAGGCTCCGGGCTCGGCGGCTTCGAGGACTCGGCCGGCTCTTCGGCAAGCTTCGTGTTCCTTGACACCAGGGTCTCACGATGGGCTTCGTCAGGCCCCGGGCTCTCGGGTACCTGGGCTTCGGCGCGAGGCCCGTCAGGCTCCGGGTTCGAGTTCATCGGCGCCTCGGTCGGAGCCTCGGCATGCTCCGGCTCCTTCCGGGCCGCCGTCCAGAACAGGCCATGATCGATCCCGGACCAGACGTCGTCCCCACTGTCGTTTCCGGACGTCGCGGGCCCTCCCGCGCCCTGCTCCCCGGGCGCCAGGGTGTGCGCGAGCGCCTCGTCCGGCTGGTAGTCCGACCGCGCGAGCTCCTCGCGATGCAGATCCCTGGCCACGGTCACCGCATCCTCCACGGTCAACGTGTGGCGCTCCCCGATGAACCCGTGCAGCATTAGCCGGCTGCAGATCAGGTTGATCCGCCGGGGAACCCCTTGGCTGAACTCGTGGGCGATACGCAGGACGCCCGGTTCGAACGTCGGGTCGCCTTGCCACCCGGCCCGTTCCAGTCGATGCCGGACATAGCCGATGGTCTCCTCCGGTTCCAGCGGGTCCAGCTGCCAGGCCGCGATCAGCCGTTGCTGCACCTGCTCCATCGCCCGGCTGCGCACGAGCTCCCGCAACGCCTCCTGGCCCAGCAGCGCGATCTGCAGCAGTGGCTCGCCGTTGCGCTGCAGGTTGGTGAGCAGACGCAGTTCCTCCAGGGCCGAAGGCGCGAGATCCTGCGCCTCGTCGATGATCAGCAGCGTGCGCAGCCCTTGCCGATGCTGCTGGTTCAGGAACTCCATCAGGCGCTGCAGCACCAGGGCTTTCTGTGTCGTGTGGAAGTCCAGGCCAAAGGCGTAGCCCGTCATCAGCAACAGGTCTTCGGCGCCCAGCTGGGTGCTGACCAGCGTCCCGGCAACAAACTCCTTGTCCGGAAGGCTGGCGAGCAAATCATTGATCAGCGTGGTCTTTCCGGTCCCGGGTCTGCCGGTGACCATCACAAAACCCTCGGCCCGGTACAGCGCGTACTGCACATAGGCCTTCGCCCGCGCGTAGCTGCGGTGATCGAAGCAGAACCGGTGATCGGCGCTCAGGCGGAACGGATCGGCTTTCAGCCCGTAAAACTGTTCATACATCGGTCGACATCTCGGTTGCCTGGCCCGTAAACCGGGCATGGATCAGCGGACCCTTCAGTCTCGGGGTGGCCGCCGTTACGCGTCAAGGGCACATCTCGCGACTCGCTTCCATTCAGCAGCCGGTTCCGCGAGCCGTTGAGCTCCGCCGCCCTCGTGCGTCCGATCGCCGGCTCATGGCTCGCGTTGTCACGACTCGCACGTGTCGCACAGTGCGGACCCTGCGGCACCAGAGAGGCTTGTGCTTCAGCCCCGGTCAACGCAGCCGACGTCGCAGGAGTGCAATCGCGGCAAGCAGTCCGGCGGCCAGCAGGAACAAGGTACCCGGTGTAGGGACCGGTGTGGCGTCTGCGGCGGTCTCGGCGGTGTTGGTGGCGCTCGGCGTGATCCCGGATCCCCAGAGCTTCAGTTCCGAGCCCGTAAACGTGGCTGATCCGGCCGCGTTGGTTCTCTCGATCGAACCACAAAGCCTGCTCTCGTTGCGAAGTGTCTCGAGCCATTCGCGATTGAGCTGGATCGTAATGGATTCGGCGAAATTCTCTTTTTCCATTACCAGATCGTCGCCAATCCATACATTAAACCGGCCCTTGGTCCAGTTTCGTCCGCTTCCGCTGAAGGTAAGCCTGATCTCGGCCTTCTCCACGATTACCCCTGTAAGTCCTGGTCCCACAGTTGGTGGACGAAGGAGACGGTATCCTTCTTGACCAGCGTGCTCCCGGAATTCTGAGCGTTGAAAGTATCCGTGACGATCGGTGTCGCCTGAGCTGGCCCGACGAGTGCGAGCCCAAGCAGGCCAAGTCCAAGGAAGTGTGCCTTCTTCATATCCATGATCCCTGTCAGTCGTCGGCCTAGACGTGTCCCGACGGGCGTCCGCCGACACAAGGGGCCTCTGCACGTTTTGTGCCATTAAAATATTCACGTAATCAGAAAGATATGCGGAGAAAAACCAGGGAAACATGTGACGAAATCCGACGATCGCATGACACTTTGCGTCGGTGTTCCGGCGCCGCCCCGTTCATCATCCGTGCGCTGGATTCGGATGTCCCGGGCCGCCGAGAGGCCCACCTCCCGTAGGAGCGGCCTCCGGCCGCGATCAAGCGCGGCAATCGCGACCAGAGGTCGCTCCTACGCGGAGCCGGTCGTCTGGTAGGAGCGGCCTCCGGC
>REEU01000019.1 GCA_007694905.1 Gammaproteobacteria bacterium
CGATGTCCACCCGCAGACTGGCGCTGGGCGTCGGGCTGCCGCCAGCGACGTCGAGTTTCAGCAGGGAGCCGGAGCGCCCTCCGTAGGCAGCACTCCAGCCGCCGGGCGAGAACTCCGCACGTTCGATGGAACTCGGTGCGAAGATGGAGTAGCGACCACCGCCACCGATGTCCTCCTCCTCGCCCAGTGTCTGGTCGAAGTGGATCACACGGTCAAACGGCACGCCGTCAATCAGAATCAGGTTGTCTCGGGGGCCGCGGCCCCGCACGGAGAAGCTGGCGAATTCTCCATCGGAGATCAGCCCGGGGACGCCGTCAAGCGCTCGCATGACGTCACTGCCTGAGCCAACGGCACTGCGCAGTTCTTCCCTGTTCAGCAGGGACTTGCTCACCGCCCCATGCGGATCGGCAGTTTGCGCGCGGGCTGTCACCACGATCTCCTCGAGCGCCGCCGTGCGTGCGAGCATCTCTATGGTCAGCGGTGTCACGCTGCGGCGGACCACACGCACGCTGGGTTCCCTGACGGTAACAAGGTCGACGCCATCGGCGGTGACTGCATAGAGACCCGCCTCGAGGCCACTCAATTCGGCCGTGCCGCTCGCCTCCGTGCGAGCGATAACGACGTTGCCGTCTCGATCGGTGACGGTCACGGTCACGCCCTCGAGAGGGCGCCGTGCCTCGACACTGACCACGGTAATGCGCATCCCGCCATCGGCACCCTGCGCCATCGCACCAGCGGATGATGCGCAGAGGAGCAGCACCCCTGTGAAAATTCCAACCACCCGTTTCATTCCGATCTGCTCCGCGACCATATGAACGGACTTCACCTTAGCAATCGAGTCTGGCGCGAAACTTGCGGAGCCGGGGTTGGGGGAGTGAGAGGCCGAAGTTCAGAGGAGTGACCCGGTTTCGGGGGACTGCGGGGTCGCTCACCCCGCATGCGTGCGAGTACATCCCATGGACATATCCCAGACTCTACGCTAGCGTCGGATATACCGCAGGGATATGCAAGCATGAGGAGATGGCTCGTGGAGCGTGTCAGCGTTTTCAAGAGCAATAAAAGTCAGGCCGTCCGGCTGCCCAAGCGGGTGGCCTATCCGGAAGAGGTGACGCACGTGGACATCGTCGCCGACGGCCGTGCACGGATCATCACGCCCGCCGGGGAATCCTGGGACACCTGGTTTGAATCCGAGCCCGTATCGGAGGACTTCATGACAGAGCGCCACCAGCCGGCTCCCGAGGAGCGCGAGGCGCTTTGATGCTGAAGTGCCTGCTGGACACGAATATCGCGATCTACACGATCAAGAACCGTCCTTCCGAGGTTCGCGAGGCGTTCAAGGCGCATGAGGTGCTGCCCTACGACAGGGAAGCCGCCGCCCAGACCAGCCAACTGCGTGCGGAGTTGAAAAAGGCCGGCCGCCCGATCGGGCCGTACGATGAGATGATCGCTGGCCACGCCCGCGCAAAAGGTCTTGTCGTGGTAACCAACAATATGAAGCAGTTCGAGAACTTGCCAGGGCTGCGATTGGAAAACTGGGCATAGACGCGGATCCTGGAATATTGACCCGCCCTACGGTGAGTGCGGCATGAACCCAAGCGAGCCAGGTTCGAGGCGCCCGACCGACATCCCGTCCTCGGCACTCGCCGCCTTCCTCGGCATCACCTTCTTCATCACCTGGGGGCTGATCGGCGTCTACATCCTGGCACCCGAGTGGGCCGCGGTCACTTTCGGTGAGGTCAGCGGCGCACATCCCTTCTTCTTCGTCGCGACCTGGTCGCCCGCCATCGCAGCCGTGCTGATCGTCGGGTTCCATTCCGGCCGGTCTGGTCTGCGTGCCTTTCTGTCCCGCCTGCTGCTGTGGCGGGGGACGTCTGGCTGGGCGGTATTCATCGTGCTGGTGCTGCCGCTCGTATTCGTCGCGGGCTCGCTGATCCAGGGTGGCCCGGTTCTGGCGCCCTTGCCGCCCGAGGGGGCAGGGGCGGTGGTGGCGGTGCTGTTCATGATGCTGCTGCTGGGCCCGATCGAGGAGTTCGGCTGGCGCGGCGTGATGCAGCCCCTGCTGCAGCGGCACATGGCGCCCATCTGGGCGGGTCTCATCATCGGTGTCACCTGGGGGCTCTGGCATCTGCCGGCGTTTTTTCTGGCGGGCGTGGTCTTCGCCGACTGGCACTTCCTGCCGTTCTTCATCGGCAACGTCACGCTCGCGGTGCTGGTCACGCCGATCTTCAACAGCACGCGGGGCAGCCTGCTCTGGCCGATGCTGTTCCACTGGCAGCTCATCAACCCGGTCTGGCCGGATGCGCAGCCATGGGATACCTGGCTTCTTGTCGCGGTGGCCGTGATCGTTGTGTGGTGGCACCGGCGCACGATGTTCAGCCGCACAGGCGCGGTGACGGCGGTGGTGCCGTCACGCAGTGCCTCCAGCCCGAGCGCCATGGAGTAACGGTATGCACGGGCTGCTGGTCGCAGTGGGCATGCTGGCACTGGCCACGGCCGCCGCGCCCGCGATGGCGCAGGGCGGGTCGGACCTCAGCATCCGGCTGGCCGCGACCCTGGAGGCCTTCCGCGAGCGCCATGCCTTTCCCGGCGCCACCGCGGCGATCGCCCTGCCGGACGGCACGGTGGTGAGTGCCGCGAGCGGCCTTGCGGATCGCGAGCGCGGTCGCCCCATGACGCCCGAGACGCCGATGCTGGCCGCGAGCATCAGCAAGACCTTCGTGGCAGCGACCGTCCTGGCGCTGGAGCACGAAGGCGCCCTGTCACAAGCCTATCGCCTCGCCGAACATCTGGGCGACCGCGCGTGGTTCGACGCCCTGCCCAACGCGGCCACGGTGACCCTTGGCCAACTGCTGCGCCACACCGGCGGCCTGCCGGATCATGTGCATCTGCCGGCATTCCAGGACGCCTGGGCCAGGCTGGGGATGGGCGAGGGTAGGTTCGACCCGGAGGCTCTCGTAGCATTCGTGCTCGGGCAGGCGCCCCTGTTCGAGGCCGGTACGGCCTGGGCCTACAGTGACACCGGCTATGTACTGCTCGGCTTGGTGATCGAGGCGGTGACGGGCGACACCTGGTATGAGGCCGTCCGCGAGCGCTTTCTCGATCCGCTGGGCCTGAGCGCCACGGTGCCGTCGGATCGCCCGGACCTGGCCGGGCTTGCGGTCGGCTACGTCGCGCCCGACAACCCCTTCGGCATGCCCGAGCGCACCGCCGATGCGCACGGTCGGCTGCTGTGGAACCCGGCCGTGGAGTCGGCCGGAGGTGGCTTCGCCTCCACATCGGGTGATCTTGCGCGCTGGGGGCAGCTGCTGTTCGCGGGCGCCGCGATGCCCAATCCCTATCTCGAACAGCTGCTCGCCAGCGTGCCGGTGGACCCCGACACGCCTGGCATCCGCTATGGTGCGGGGGTGGCGATCCATGCCGATACATCGCACGGCACGGTCTACGGGCACGGTGGCTGGATCCCCGGCTATGTCTCGAGCCTGCGC
>REEU01000033.1 GCA_007694905.1 Gammaproteobacteria bacterium
CGCAGGACACTGGCGGTGAGCAGCCGTGCGACCAGCAGTGCGACCATCACGGTAATGGTCGCGATGAAGAACAGCATCAGCCCCTTGTGGTCGACGAAGAAGATGCCGATCAGCAGGGTGTACAGCGGGACCTTGGCCAGACAGTTCATGTAGGGCACGGTCAGGATGGTCGCAAGCCGCGCCCGCGGGTCGGGAATGGCCTTGGTCGCCATCACCCCGGGAACGGCGCAGCCGCCGGCGAACACGCCGCCGAGCACGAACGGCAGGGTGGACTGCCCGTGCAGGCCGAAGCGATGGAGGATCCGGTCCAGGATGAACGCGATCCGGGCCATATAACCGGAATCCTCGAGGATCGCGATCAGCGCGAACAGGATCAGGAAGATTGGCACGTAGTTGAGCAGCGTGTTCACGCTGTCGATCAGCCACAGGGCCATGGAGCGGGTCAGCGGGTCGTACAGGAACCCTGCCGCTGGCAGCCATTCGGCGGCGAGGTTGCGCATGCCGGCGAGCAGCGGCCAGGTGTAGTGGGTCAGCTCATAGCCCTGCACGATCGACGTGTGGTAGATCGCGTACACGGTCGCGAGCAGGAATACGGGCGCCAGCCACCGGTTCAGGACCGCGCGGTCGACGCGTTCGGACAGCGAAATGCGTCCCGGTGTCCCGGCCGGGACACAGGCCGATTCGATCTCGTGGGCCTGACGATTCCGGGTCCCGACGATATGATCGGCCACGCTGATGCCCTGGCGCTGCGTGAAATCGGCGCGCTCGCGAGCGGCCACCGTCAGGGTATGTTCGAGTTCTTCCGCGGACAGGTACGGCCCGATCAATGCTCGCGCGTCGCTCTCGCCTTCAAGCAGATGCAGCCCGAGCCAGCGGGAACGCAGTTTCTCCGGCAGGGCCTCGAGTACGGTCGCGAGTGGTCCCTCGAGCGGTCCGTAGTCGGGTAGCCGGGTGGCGATTCGGACCCGGCCGTCGAGCACATCGTCGAGCGTCTGGGTCAGGGGTTCGAGGCCCTGGCCACGCCGGCCGATCGTGCTGACGACGGGCGCACCCAGGGCCGCGGACAAACGCCCGGTGTTCACGGGTTGCTGGTTGCGCTGTGCGACGTCGCTCATGTTGAGCACGGCGATCAGCGGCAGGCCCATCTCCAGGAGCTGCAGCGTCAGCATCAGGCCGCGCCGCAACTGGGTCGCGTCCAGGACATTGATCACGGCTTGCGGTGACTCCTGGAGAAGGAACTGGCTGACCACTCGCTCTTCCGGGGAGAACGCGCTCAGACTGTAGCTGCCGGGCAGGTCGACCAGTTCGATGCGCCGCCCGTGGCGGTCGAGGCGGCCGGTCTTCTTCTCGACAGTAACGCCGGGATAGTTGGCGATGTGCTGGCGCAGACCGGTCAGGGCATTGAACAGCGTGGATTTGCCGCTGTTGGGCTGGCCAACCAGCCCGACGATCACGGGTTGCGGACGTGCGGGATGGCTGGGCATCGGAGACTCAAGTCGGTTTGGATCTGAAGGATTGGGGGCGCCGCCCCGGCGGCGCGACGGCCGAGGCCTGGGTGGCTTCGGTACGGCAATCGGCCCAGGCGGCTGCGGCCGCTTGGGGGCCATGGAGGCACTGGGCCTCGGGAATGCCGCTCACGGCTCGTGGGTGACATGGACCTGTTCCGCCTCCGTCTGGCGGATGGCGATGAAGCTCTCGCCATCCCCCACGCGGATCTCCAGCGGATCGCCGAGCGGCGCGCGCCGCACCAGCGATACACGCGCTCCCGGCAACAAGCCCATGTCGAGCAGACGCTGCCTGACCGCACCCTGCGCGGTCAGGCGCAGGATACGGCACCGAGCGCCAGGACTGGCGCGGTCGAGGGTCGGCTCAGCGTAGCTCATGGGCCTGGACCCAGATCACGGCCTCCTGGCTCAGGGCCTCGCCCTGGTACTCGGTCACGGGACCGATGTCCAGAGCCGCGAAACCCCAGAATCCGGCCCGCGGGACGGCGAAATGGAAGATGCCGTTGGCATCGGCCTGGGTCACAAAGGTCTCGAAGGCCGGCGACGGGAAGTCCAGGTGCCCCTCGGCCCGCAAGGTGTTCTGTTCGAGGATCACGTCGTGGTTCATGAACTCGACCTCGATCTCGGCCCCGGGCACCGGCTCGCCATCCGAGAGCACCTGGCCGCTGAAGATCATGCCGGCGTAAAGTGCATAAGGCTTGACCAGCGGCAGGATCTCGGCGGGCAGACCGACTGGCTCGTTCCAGTCCGTCGGCGCGCCGCCGCGGTTCACAATGGTCTTGGTGAACTGCTGAATGTAGCCCTCACCCTCCTCAAGGTAGGGGGCGGGGGTCAGCACGAAGACATAGTCGCCGTTGCGGCGCACCGGGATCTCGGCCTCGAAGGCACGGCCCTGGTTCTCGGAACCCTGCCAGGTGATGGGCTTGAGTTGCCCCAGCAGATCGGTGCGCTCCTCGCGGTGCACCACGAAGAAGGCCTCCGGATCGGCCATGTCCATCACCTTGCCATTGCCGGCGGGGTGAGTGAACACCATTCGAAACGGCAGTGTGGCCGGGTCGGCGTGGTTCAGTTGCGGGGTGTAAAGCAACTGAAAATGCGCCTGTGCGCTGGCCGCTGAAGAAAGCAGAGCGGCGGTTAGCAGAATGCGGATGGAAACGGGCATTACGTTCTCCTTTTTCCGGGGGGCTTCGCGAGCCCGGGGGTATGGGTCAGGGCAGAATCCGACTGCTTGGGATTTCGATGATGTGTCCTTCCCCGGCGTCGAACACCGCGATGTACTCGCCCTCCGGCTTGTCAAATTCGATCTCGCTCAGGTGGTTCAACTGCGATTCGAGAAGGACGGATCGACCGGCGCCGAGGACGCGGATGGTGACTCCGGCGGCAGAGGAGCCATCGGAGAAGCCGCCCTCGCAGAGCACCGTGCCATCGGCATTGTCGTAACAGGCGAACAGCGGTGTGTGGGCGAGGGCAGGTGTGCTGAGAAGCAGGAACGGGACGAACGCATAGACGAGACGCTTCATGGCAAGTCTCCAGGTAGGCTGGGCGTGGATTCGAAAACTGGAACAGGCGGCGACAGCCTGGTTGGTGGGAAAGCAGGGTTCTGGTCGCCGGAGATCGTTTTCCAGTGCGATCGGTGCCGGCCTTGTGGGATGCTAATGCCCGGATAGTCAGCGAGCGTGCGGTGCGCACCTCTACGCCCGAACGGCGCGGCTGCGTCCGGGGTTTGCGGCGTTTCAGGGCACGGCAGAACGGATTGGCTCCGTTCCGCGATCGGATCAGCGCACGCAGACATCTTCGGCTCCAGCGATGGATGAAGATTGCTTGGCTGGCTTGCCGTCTGCGGGCTGGCTGGCTGTGGATTAGCGGGGACCCGAGTCACACCGGCGGGGCTGCGGTCAGGACTGGAGCTAGCAGGCGTGGGTGGCCGCTTCGAGGTTTACGACTTCACGGGTCCGGTACGCAAATAATAATCATTG
>REEU01000278.1 GCA_007694905.1 Gammaproteobacteria bacterium
GACAGCGATCAGATTGCGGCCCGCATCGAAGCGCTCACGGCCGAAGTCCTTGCCCGGCTGGCACCCGGCATCGCACCGGCAGCCCACGGCGTAGAAGTGGTGGACGGGTTTCTGGGCAACGGCTACGGGCTGCCGACTGCAGCGATGGTGGATGCGGTCACCCTGCTGGCCCGCAGCGAAGGCGTCCTGCTCGACCCGGTCTACTCGGGCAAGGGCATGGCCGGCCTCCTGGCCATGCTGGAGCGCGGGGCCTTCGTGGACGACGATGATCTGATTTTCCTGCACACCGGCGGGGCTCAGGCCCTTTCGGTGTACACGAGCGCTTTCACAGACTGAACGTCAGTTGCGGCCGAGTTCCACCCGCACGAGATCGCGGACCTGGGCCGCGGTGAAGGGTTTCGGCAGGAAGGCGACGGACTCGAGCAGGCCCGGGTGACCTGCGATTCTGCTCTGGTCGTAGCCGGTGGTGAGGATAATGGGCAGTTCGGGCCGCCGCGCCCGCAGCGTGGCCGCGAGTTCCGCGCCACTGCTGCTTCCAGGAAGCACCACGTCGGTAAACAACAGATCAACATTGCGCGGCTGATCGAGCACGTTCCAGGCACTTTCGACGTCCATGACCCGGACCACCTCGAAACCTTCCCTGACCAGGATGCGCTCCACCAGGCGGCCGATATGATGATCGTCCTCGACAACAAGAATGCGCAAGCTTGACTCGGCAACCGTACTCTCGTCGCGGTAACAGCCCGTCTCGAGCGCAGCGCCTTCATCGACAGTCTGCGGCCGATCCGATCCTGCCATCGAGGCGTCTGCGGGGGAGTCTTCAAATGACGCAGAAGCAGCCTGCTCCCGGTCACTGGATTGCACGATCATCTGGCGCCCTTTCCAGATTTTGGGGAGAAAGGATGCACCGGCACGCCACTGAGAGCAACGTCGCCGCGGCCGTTGCGAAGTCGTGAGCCATCGTCAGCCTGGCGAATCGGCCGCGGATGGAGAACGATCCAGCGCCGCGGGAGGAGCTAAGGAAATGCTGATCAATTCCTCCACGGCTCTGCGGGTGATTGCCGGTGCAGTGGCAAGGCGCGTCGCGCAGGGAAGGCTGGTTGCCTTTGCAAGCGCGGCTTGATGCGAACGCGCCCTGAGGGCCAGAGTCGCGGAGGAATTGATCAGCACTTCCCTAAGGTTCGCTCTGGAGGTCAAGTTGGACGACTTTCATCCCATAGTTCTCGGCACCTTTGCGAGCAGCCTGGCCACCATTGGCACTGCGCTCGGCGCAGCAGCGGTGTTCTTCATTCGCCGCCTCGAACCGCGAGTGGAGGACATGCTGCTGTCCAGTGCCGCCGGCATCATGCTCGCCGCCACGTTTTTCTCCCTGCTGATGCCCGGACTGGAACGGGGCAGCGAGCAGTTCGGCAGCGAAAGCCTCGCGGCCCTGGTGGTGATCGGTGGGCTCATCGCAGGCGCCGTCCTGCTCTGGCTGATCCATCTCTTCGCGCCCCATGAACACTTCATCAAAGGTCCGGAAGGGCCCCGGGATCCCCGCCTCGGCAGGATCTGGCTGTTCGTCATCGCCATCACGCTACACAATTTTCCCGAGGGCATGGCGGTGGGTGTCGGCGCTGCGGCGGGCGGTTTCTCCGGCAGTGCGGCGCTGACGCTGGGCATCGGCCTGCAGAACATTCCGGAAGGCCTCGCCGTCGCGGTGAGCCTGCTCGCCGTCGGCTACAGCCGCGCCCATGCCTTCTGGATCGGGTTGCTGTCCGGGCTCGTCATGCCGCTTGGGGGCCTGCTGGGCAGTGCGGCGGTGTGGCTCGCGGAACCCCTGCTGCCTGCGATCCTGGGTTTCGCCGCCGGCGCCATGCTGTTCATCATCAGCGACGAAATCATCCCCGAGACCCACCGCCGGGGGTTCGAGACGGCAGCCACGTTTTCACTGATCGTAGGCTTTGCGGTGATGATGCTGATCGAAGCGACGATCGGCTGACCCGCAAACCCGGAGGGTAGGCGCTGCCGCAGGCGGAGATTAGAATCGCCCGCCCGATCCGCCCGCCGGAGCATCGTCGTCCGAGTCTCGAGTGCCAAGGAGCCCGTCCGCGCCCCGGTGACACCGGGGGCGCTCGGAGCCGAACTGAACCGGCTGGTGCGACTTGGCTCCCCTGTCGTCGCAGCGCAGATGGCCCAGATGGGTATGGCCGTGGTCGATACGATCATGGCCGGCCGCGCCAGCGCGCACGACCTGGCCGGCGTCGCACTCGGCGGTACGATCATCTGGCCGTCCATGATCCTGCTCATGGGCGTACTCATGGCACTGACGCCTACGATCTCGCGCCTGCACGGTGCCGGGCGCACCGCAGAGACCGGCGAGGTCGTACGCCAGGGTCTTTGGCTGGCCATTGCCACGTCCGCAGCGGTGGTGCTGCTGGTGAGCCAGGCGGGTACCGCCTACCGCCTGATCGGCGTCGATCCGGACATCATTCCCCTTGCCGAACAGTACGTCCGGATCGCCTCCATCGGCCTGCCGGGCGTCATGTTCTTCAATGTCTTCCGCTACCTGTGCGACGGGCTCGGCAAGACCCGACCGGCCATGGTGGTGGCCTTTCTGGCGCTGGGCTTGAAGGTGTTCCTGAATTGGGTCTTTGTGTTCGGCAATCTCGGCATGCCTGCCATGGGCGGCATCGGCTGCGCGTGGTCCACCGCCATCACGATGTGGTTCGAATGCCTCGCGATCCTCTGGGTGGTGAGTCGCGCCCGCTATCGAAAGCGCACAGGCCTGTTCGCCCGCTTCTCCATGCCCGATCCACAGCGCATCCGGGAGCTGGTCCGGCTGGGCGTCCCTATTGGACTCACCGCGTTCTTCGAGTTCGCGGCCTTCTCGATGGTCACCCTGCTGGCAGCGCGGCTGGGTGCAACTGCGGTTGCGGCCCAGCAGATCGCATTCAGCATCAACGGAGTCGCCTTCATGATTCCGTTGGGACTCGGCATGGCGGCGAGCATCCGGGTCGGCCATGAGCTCGGCGCAGGACGCAACGATGGCGCCCGGCTGGCAGCGCTGGTCGCGCTCGGGGCGTCCATGGTCTGGGCCCTGATCGCCGCCGCTGTCCTCGTGCTCGGCCGGGAGGCGATCATCGGCTTCTTCACGCGGGACGCGGAGGTTGCGGCACTTGGAGCCCAGCTGCTGCTGTTCGTGGCGCTCTACCAGCTCGTCGATGATGCCCAGGCCACGGCCATCGGTGGACTGCGCGGCTACAAGGACACCCGAACGCCGATGATGATCGCGCTGGGCGGCTACTGGGGTGTCGCGCTACCGATCGGCGCCGGGCTCGGCCTTGGCTGGTTCGGCATTCAACTCGGCGTGTACGGCTTCTGGATCGGCCTGTCCCTGGGACTGACCGTGGTGGCCATCGCGGTGGTGTGGCGACTCAACCGCCTGTCGCAACGACCCTGGGACTATCCCCATACGCTGGCGAGCGCCTCGTAAGGAAAATTTGGGCTCAGCGCTCGTTCGCGCACCAGGCGCGCGCGGACTGCACTTCATCGTGAGCGAACGTCCTGAACTCGGCGTGGGCAAAGTGTTTACCCAGGCGCTCCGCGAGAGATTGCCAATCGCCGGGAGCCACCAACGCGACCCGCTGCAGATGCTCGTGATGGACCCGCACGAATCCCAAATGCGCCAGCAACGTGTCGAGCGCATCCCAGGCCCGCTCGGAACCCTCCCATGCCGCACCGTTGAGCGTGATCACCAGACCCGTGAGGCGGCCGTGATACGGCAACAGGCCGTCACCGCTTGCGACATGGCCGAAGTCCCGGGCACCAAAGGTGCCGCTGACATCGACTTCCAGCAGCCCCCTGGCAGCATCCGGCCCCAGGTTCACCGAGGCGGGTGCAGCAGGATCAACCCCTGGACGCCGCAACCAATCCAGATGCCGCCAGGCCAGAGCGAGCGCCGCGAGGGCGAACACCACGAACAGCATGGATCCGGTCATGGAGATCAGCCGCAGGATCAGGCTTCCGGACATCGCCAGCGGCAGAAAGACCAGGGTGGCGAACGGCAGACCGATCACGATAAGTCCGAGCCCGAATCCGGCGCCACGACCGAGGTTCCAGATCGACGTCAGGTCCACAACCCGTTCGAGGGCAATTTCCGGCAGCGCAAGCGCCATGCGACCCACGATCCAGGCGGCGGCGATCAGGCCGGCAGCGAGACCGATGGGCTGACTGATCGCCACCAAGGGCGAGGCCAGCAGCAGCACGAAGGCTGCCGCAAGAAACTGGGCTGCAGACCAACCCAGATAACGCAGTTCCCTGAACCCGAACGGCGCCATACCGAATGCCGGCACGGCGTTCGGGCCGAGCAGGATCAAGCGATGGATACTGACCGCCAACAGCACGTAAACGGCAGCCCGCAGAAGCAGCAGAGCAGGCAGCGCCGCCTGCGCGGACGCCGCCGCCAACGCCAACCAGACCTCGAGCACGGCATGGACCACCCAGGGCAACGTCATGGCATGCAGCACAGCCGAGCGCCGCTCCAGAAGCAGCGCAAGTGCGCCTGCGAGGATCCGGCCAAGTGGCAGGATGGCGGCAGATCTGCGGGTGGACATGGGCAGCCTCGAATCACCAGTACAACGACAGCCACTGCCGCCGCGGGCGCTATTCTCCCACAACCGGCGGCGAGCGCATCCTCGAGCCCCGCTTCCGCACCGCAGACAGCCGCCCCAAACTGCGGTTAACCTTCAGTCTGGGAATGTCCATGACGCCCAGGCGCACACCGTCTTGCGCACCCACACGAACGTGAACCACCGCAGGCGCCATCGGCGCGGCGGAAACGAGAGGATGCCGTGCCGCGAATGACGAGGCCTGCCCCATTGAACCTTGTCGGTCGCCGGCTGATCACCCTGCCGCTGCTGTTCCTGGCCACCCTCGCTGTGACCGCGAGCCTGCCGCTATGGCTCCTGCTCGCTGCCCTGATGGCCCTGTTCGTTCCGGCCGCACGGGCTGCGCCTCGGGTCCTGCTGTTCGTGACCGTGTTTCTCTGGTGCGAGACCCTGGGCGTGATCGCATCAGCGTGGCTCTGGCTGCGTGACGGACGCAGCAGCGATGCGAGCATCCGGGAACGCTTCCTGGAGCGTAACTTCGAACTCCAATTCTGGTGGGCAGACACCCTAAAACGCAGCGCCGCCTTCCTTTTCCGCCTGCGCTTCGATGTTCAAGGCGACGCGGAACTCGATGGTGATGGCGTGATCATGCTGCCGCGCCACTGCAGCATCGGCGACACGCTCATCCCCATCGTCTATTACTGCTCACGCCATGTCCGCAGGCTGCGCTATGTGCTCAAGCGCGAACTGCTGTTCGATCCCTGCCTGGACATCGTCGGCAATCGTCTGCCCAACTATTTCATCGACCGAAAGTCACAGGAGACCAGCAGCGAAGTCGCCGGAATTCAGGCCCTGACCCGCGACCTGCCGCCCGATCACGGTGTCCTCATCTATCCTGAAGGCACCCGCTTTTCAGTCGCGAAACGCGACGCGATCCTCGCGCGCCTCGAGGCGCGGGACGCCGATCTGGCGGCACGGGCGCAGGCATGGGATCGAGTGCTGCCGCCACGGACCGCCGGGCCGATAGGTCTGCTGGCCGCCAATCCCGGACGTGACATCGTCTTCTGTGCGCATACGGGATTCGAGGGTTCGGCCAGTTTCGGCACCCTGTTCAACGGCAGCTGGCTCGACACCCAGGTCAGGATCCGCTTCTGGCGCGTGCCCTTTGCTGAAGTCCCGGCCGAAGCCGAGGCCCTGCGGGACTTTCTCTTCGATCAGTGGGATCGCATGAACGCCGAAGTGGCTCGCCTGCAGGACAGGGCCGAGACCTGACCCGCTTCGCGCATCGGCGCGGGACGCGCACCAGGCGGTCACTCCACCTTCAGATGGGACACATCGGGTGGCGGCGGAGGCGGCTCGTCGGCGAGCGTCTCGAGGTCCGCTCCGGCCGGCGCCAGATCGAAGCCCGGCTCCGGAATCGGCAACGGCAGTGACTCGGACCGCTCTTCGCCGAGATCCGCTCCCGGCTCTGCCAGGGTCAGGTAATCAAGCGCGAGCTCGACCTGAGGCAGGCTCAGCGGCGGAGCAAGGTCGGCGCCCGGCGCATCGAGTTCGAGGTGCGAGGTGTCTGGCGCCGGAGGCGGCGGCGGCGACTTCGGCAGCACGTCCTGCAGGGAACCACTGCCGGCCGGCGCAGCACTCAGATGGCTGACATCGACGGCCACTGCAGGCGCTCGCTGCCGTTCCGCATCATCAAGCAGATCACCCTCGGCGGGAGCCACAGACCAGGCGACACCGCCGGTCACATGCTCCGGCAACATGGCCTGGATCGGCCGTCCAGGCGCAGCACCCGGATTTGCGTCGGCAGCAGCGGGCGAGGAGGCCTCGGGGGGTTCATTGGCCGCTTCCTGAGCCGCGAGCCGCTGGGCGAGAGTCGGCCTGGCAGCGGGCGCTCCCTGCCGCTCCGCCCCTTCGGCCGCAGTGGCCGAGACCCGCAGGCGTGCGCCGGCGTCCCGGAACGCAGCCTGGTAGCGGGCAGCCACATCCTTCGGGACGTCCCGCTTCAGAACCACCGGCTTGCCGCTGAACAGGGCCTTCACCTTTGGCGCATCGAGCTTAAGCAGCGCAGCCAGTCGCTGCGCCACCGCGGATCGGTCCTGGCCTTCGAGCACTTCACCACGAAAAACCAGTCGATAACCCATCTCGCTCACGTGCCGCTCCACGTCCGCATGCCGATTGAAGTGTAGACCAGGGATCCCGGCTTGCTCCCCCGCGATATGCAAGGGCACACTCGGATGAATGCACGCAACTTGAAAGAGAGCCCAGCAGATGAGCGTGAACGCCAACGTCGTCGTATTGCCGCAGCAAAAGGCCCCTCTTCGTATCGAGTCGATCCGGCTGCCGGATCCGGGACCGCATCAGGTTCTCGTCAAACTGTTCGCGAGTGGCGTCTGCCACAGCCAGCTGCACCAGATGCATCGCGATCGCGAGCACCCGGTCGTCCTCGGTCACGAAGCCACCGGTGTCGTCATGGAAACCGGCGAGGACGTCACCCACGTCCAGGAAGGCGATCACGTGTTCGTGACCTGGGTACCGCGGGACATCCATGCCAGCGGTCGATTGCCGATCATCGCTACGCTGGAGACGTCCGAGGGTCTCGCGATGGCGGAGAACGTCTACACCTGGGCGGATCATACGGTGGCGGACGAACAATACGTCGTGAAGGTGGACAAGGATGTGCGCACCGACGTCACCGCCATCATCGGCTGCGCCGTTATGACCGGTGCCGGGGCCGTGCTGAACACGGCCGACGTCAAGAAAGGCGAGAGCGTGGCCATTTTCGGTGCCGGCGGCGTCGGTCTCTCCGCCGTGGTCGCAGCCCGCATGCGTGGTGCCGATCCGATCATCGTCGTCGACCTCGACGATGCCAAGCTGGAGTTTGCCAAGCGCTTCGGCGCCACCCACGGCATCAATGCCAGTCGTGAAGATGCCGTCGACGCGATCCACGCCCTGACGGCCAAGGAGAACATCTACACCATCTTCCAGCAGCCCGTGACCGGAGCGGACTACACCTTCGACTGCATTGGCCTGAAGAAGACCATGGAACAGGCAGTACCTGCCTGTCGAGGTGGCCACTTCGGCGCTGCCATCGGCGGTACGGCAGTGCTCGTGGGCGTACCCATGACGCCGATGGAGCTGCAGGCCCTGGATCTGCTGCTCCACGAGAAACGCTTCGTCGGATCCATCGGCGGGTCCTGCGTGCCAGACCGGGATTTCCCCACCTTCGTGGACTGGTTCGAGAAGGGTGAGCTGGACCTCGACGCTCTGGTGACTGAGCGCTATAAGCTCGAAGACATCAATGCGGCAACCGACGCCCTCGAAGCCGGACGCATCAGCGGTCGCGCGATCCTGGACTACCGCAGCTGATTGCGGCCCCGCGTACAACGCGCTCGCCTGTCTCCTCAGGGATAGGCGGGCGGGTGGCGATCCGAAGCGTGGCTCTCGATCTCGTAGTAATGTGCGATCCGCAGCAGGCGTTCCTCGGACAGCGCAGGCCCGACCACTTGGAACGCCAACGGCAGACCTTCGTCGGTGTAACCGGCCGGGACAGTCACGCAAGGGCTGCCGCTGTAGTCGAAAGGTGCAGTAAACGTGATCGGTGCAGCACCTTCGTCCTCCAACGCGTTCAGCGTACCGAGTGGCGGCGGGGGGAAAGGCATGGCCGGCAACAGCACCGCATCGACCTGAGTGAACAGCACGTTCAGCGCGGCCTTGTACCGCTCACGTTCCCGTTCCAGCGCGGCGTACTCGATACCCCGACTGCGCAGGCCGAGATCCAGCAGCGCCGCGAGCGATGGGCCGTAGGCATCCCTTTGCGATGGAAACGTGGACGCGTGCGCCAGTGCCGCCTCGACGCCACAGGTCACGGCCCAGCCATCCACCAGCGTCCGTGCGTCCGGCATGGTCACGTTCCGCACCGTCGCACCCCCGCCTGCAAGCAGTTCTGCCGCATCGCGCACGGTCCGGGCCACCGATGGCGCGACGCCCCGCTCGCCCCAGCTGAAATCGACGCCAAGCCTGATGCCGCGAAGGTCGAGTTCAAGCGCTGCTTCGTAATCGGGCACCGGCACGTCGAGACTGTTCGTATCAGCAGCATCCTGTCCCGCCAGCACCTGCAGCATCCGGGCCGCATCGCGCACGCTGCGCGTCATGGGTCCGATGTGGTCCAGCGACTCGGCGAGGGGGAAGGCACCACGGCGGCTGACACGACCGTAGGTGGGCTTGACGCCCACCAGGCCACAGGAGGCGGAGGGAAACCGGATCGAGCCACCGGTGTCCGTACCCAGGCTGCCATAACAGAGGCCGGCAGCAGTCGCGACCCCGGAGCCACTCGAGGACACGCCTGTCCAAGCCCCCAGATCCCACGGATTGCGCGGCGCCTCGATCTCAGGATGATGTTCTGAGAAAGCGCCCTCAGTGAGCTTAAGCTTGCCGAGGATCACCGCCCCGGCATGCTTCAACTGTCGCACGACGGTGGCATCCTCTTCCGGTTGCCAGCGCTCGAGGACGCGAGTGCCCACGGTCGTCGGGTGACCGCGCAGCGTGAGGAGGTCCTTCACCGCCACCGGAACGCCATGCAACAGCCCGAGCGGACGACCTGCGGCCTGCTCTGCGTCGAGGGCCCGCGCACGCAACATCGCTTCCTCCTCGAACACGCGGACGTAGGCGCGCAGTTCGGGCTCGAGCCTGCCAATGCGTTCGAGCATCGCTGCCGTAACCTGCTCGGAACTGAGCTCGCCGCTGCGAATGCCGTCTGCAACGGCCACCAGCGTCTGGTAGTGCAATGGCTTCAACCCAAGCTCCTCGTCAGAACGCGCAGCCGCTGGCGCAGTCCATGCTGCGGACTTCGCGAATATAGCAAGATGATACGGGTGCCCGCAGGGACTTCAGAGGCCGAGGACGGTCTTGGCGATGATGTTCTTCTGCACTTCGCGGCTGCCGCCGAAGATCGACGCGGCACGGCTGTTCAAATAGCAACCGTTGACGGCTTCGAATTCCGCCGGACCCACGGTCGGCGCGTTGTTGTCTTGCAGTCGCATCAGGTTGTGATGCGGCAGGCCATACCAGCCGATGGCCTCGAGCTTGAGCGTGTTGAGAACCTGCTCGAGTTCAACCGCGGTGTTCTTGGCAAGTGAAGATTCCGGACCAGGAGAGTCACCGTCGGCCATCCTGCACAGCGTTCTGAGCTCGTCGAACTCAAGCGCATGAATACCGATCTCGAGTTCCACGATGCGCCCACTGAACGCAGGTTCGCCACTCAGCGACTCGCCCTGTGCGCCGACCTTGCGTGCCAGAGCTTTCAGCTCATCGAGCGCCACCTTCAGCCGCGCCGCGGCACCCCCGCCGCCACGCTCGAACTCGAGCAGGTACTTGGCTACGGTCCAGCCCTCACTCTCCGGCCCGACCCGGTTGCGCTGCGGCACGCTCACGTTGTCGAAGAAGACCTGATTCACTTCGTGGTCGCCGGCAAGCGTGATGATGGGCTCAACGCTGATGCCGGGGGTGTTCATCTCGATCAGCAGAAAGCTGATCCCCGCCTGCGGCTTGCCTTCGGTGCTGGTGCGAACCAGACAGAAGATGTGGTCCGCGAAGTGGGCGTGGGTCGTCCAGATCTTGCTGCCGTTGACGACATAGTCCTCACCGTCCTTCACCGCAGTCGTCTTCAGACTGGACAGATCGGAACCCGATCCCGGTTCTGAATAGCCCTGACACCAGTAGTGATCGCCATTGAGCATGCGGGGAAGGTAATAGCTCTGCTGTTCCGGCGTGCCATACTTGAACAGCACCGGCGCCAGCATCCGCAGACCCAGCGGAATGACCCCCGGGGCGCCCGCCTTCGCGCACTCCTCGTTGAAGATGTAACGCTGGATCGGACTCCAGCCCGGCCCACCGTACGCCTCGGGCCAGCTCGGTGCTGCCCAGCCCTTCTCCCGGTGCAGGATGAGCTGCCAGCGCATCGCCACGTCCTTGTCCGCGAACACCGTGGTCTGACGGCGGGCTGCCTCCCTGAGATCAGCGTCGAGGTGCTGTTCGAGAAAGTGCTTCACCTCCTCACGAAAGGCTTCGTCCTCCGGGCTGAACCGCAGATTGAGTGCCATACCAGACCGGTCCTCGTGACGTCCTGAGCCCGCTCATGCCCTGGCCACGTGTCGGCCGGAGACGACGCCGACCGCCCAGCTGCAGGCGGCGCACCTCAGCCGCACCACGCATGGGCCGGAGTGTTGTTCCAGAGCCGGCGATCAGTGTCTTGTAACGGCTCCGAATCCCAGGGTCAACTTCTGTGGCAGTCCTGATGCTGGCGCGATCTGGGCGCCCGGAGCCGGTCGTGAGAGCATGGCCGCATCAGCAAAGATCCTGACCAACCGGGAGCGGCAGCACAGGTGAGCACACAGCGGGTTCTCGATGTTGAAGAGGCCATGGCACTGGCCATCGAACGCCATCGTGCGGGTGCCTTGCAGGACGCACGCGTACTGTATGAAAAGGTCCTGGCAGTGGTCCCCGAGCACGCCGGTGCCCATACCAGCCTGGCCATGATCCATCAGGCCACTGGCGATCTCGACTCCGCACGGGCACGCATGGATCTAGCCCTCGAGCACCTTCCCAATCATGCCGGCTTCTGGCTCAACAGCGGCGCCATTGACCGCGCCCGCGGCGATGATGCGGCGGCCGTGGCGGCTCATGAACGCGCCATCGAACTCGACCCCGACCTTGCCGCAGCCAGCTACAACCTATGCGCCCTGCATCTTGCAGCGAACCGGGCGCAGGAAGCCGTGGCCGTGTGCACCCGGCGACTTGCGCATGCACCGCGGGATTCGCGCGCGCTGGCGTTTAAGGCCCACGCCCTGGAAGCCGCCGGTGATCTGGCCTCCGCAGACGCTTTGCTCGATCACAAGCATTTCGTTCGCCATTATCGGCTGAAGCCGCCCAAGGGCCATCCGAACCTAGAAAGCTTCAACAAGGCCTTGGGGGCTCACATCCAGCGTCACCCGACGCTGGAGCGCGATGCGTCCGGCCGCACCCGCAACGGCTATCGCACGGGAGAGCTGCTGAAAGGCCGGCTCGGACCAATGGCGGCGTTCAAGCGCCAGATTGAGAAGGCCATTCGCCAGTACCGCAAGGAGCTGCCCATTGAACCGCAGCACCCCTTCACTGCTGCCGCACCACGGCGCCACCGCATCAGTTCCTGGGCCCTGCTGCTGCAGTCCGGCGGCCATGAGGCGGCGCATATGCATCCGCAGGGATGGCTGACCGGCATCTACTACGTGCAGCTGCCCGCTGGCATGGGCGCCGAGGACGAGAGCCAAGCCGGCTGGCTCGAATTCGGTCGGCCAGGTGCGGACCTGCACGTTCCGAGTGCTCCGCGCATCCGCCGGGTGGCACCACGCGAAGGCCGGCTCTACCTCTTTCCGTCCTATTTCTACCACGGGACGCTGCCGTTCCCGCACAGTCGACCGCAGATCTCCATCTCCTTCGACGTGCAGCCCGATGAGGCCTGAGGCCCCGATCCTCAGCCCAGGCTCAAGTCAGGGGTGGACCGTCGAAGCGTTCGAGCGTGGCAAATTCGGCCACCGCCCTTCGCGACAGGCGCGTCAACTGCCGGACGGGCCGTCCGATGGGCATGACCGCTGCAAGCGCATGTCCTTCCGGAATTCCGAGCAGCTCGCCGGCAGCCGCTTCGGCACCGGCCAGAAAGGTCGTTAGTGTCCCCCCGAGCCCGATGGCCCGGGCCGCCAGCAGAATGTTCCAGGCAAAGGGATAGATGGATGCGCCGCTGATGACACCCACCCGCTTGAGGTCGACATCGAAACTCGCCACCACGTCGAGATCGACGGTCACCACCAGGATCACGGGCGCCGTGTCGACCCAATCCAGGAGGCCGGCCGGCAACGTCACGGCAGCCACCTGCTCCTCGGTGACCCGGCTCGGGGTCACCGTGCTGTAGGGGTTCTCGCCCAGCATGCGCTGGGCCACGTAACGGCGGGCGACCGGCTCCATCAGCTCTCGCATTCGACTGCGTGTGGCCGCATCGCGCAGGACGATCACCCGCCAGCCTTGACGATTGCCGCCACTGGGCGCAAATCGGGCCACCTCGAGGATCTGCGCGACGGTCGCATCGTCCACCGCCTCCTCGGTGAATGCCCGTGCCGCGAAAGTCGTGCGTGCCACGTCTTCGAAATCCATGCTCAGCTCCTCTGCCTGCCGCCAATTGGAGGACGCATCAGCCCGTGCGAGTCGGTGACGAATGCGTTCCAGCCTTCTATCATGCCCGGCCGGGCCATACACGAGCGGACGAGGGGTCGTAGACCATGAGCGAAGCAAAACTGGCAGGCTGGCGCATCCTGATCACCGGCGGCGGCAGCGGTATCGGACTCGCCTGCGCCGCGCGCTTCATCGCTGACGGTGCGACGGTCACCCTCATGGGCCGGGACGAGGAACGCCTGGAGGCCGCGCTCAAGGCACTGCAGGCGCCGTCCGGACGGGTGCTCACCGTTGCCGGCGACGTGGCGGCAGAGGAAGACGTGGCACGCGCGGTGGCGACTGCCCGCGGCGATGACGGCAGACTCGACGTGGCCGTGGCCAATGCCGGCACTGGGGCACTGGGCCCGGTCATCCATCAGGATCTGGGGGATTTCGAGCGGGTGATGCGCACCAACCTCAACGGCACCCTGCTCACCTACAAGCACGCCGGGGCGGCCATTGCCGCTTCCGGCGGGGGTGCGATGTGTGCCATTTCCTCCATCGCCGGGGTGCGCACCCATCGTTTCATGGGGGCCTACTGCTCCAGCAAGGCGGCCATCGACATGCTCACCCAGAACACCGCGGACGAACTTGGCGTTGCCGGCGTCCGCTGCAACTCGGTCTGTCCAGGACTGGTGGAAACCGACCTCAGTCAGGGTCTGCAGGACGATCCGGAGGTGCTCGCCGACTACCTGGACTGCATGCCGATCCGTCGTACCGGGAAGGTGGAAGACATCGCCGAAGCGGTACGCTTCCTGTGCGGCCCGGAAGCCACGTGGATCACCGGCGTCATCCTGTCCGTAGACGGCGGCCATCACCTGCGCCGCGGACCGAACGTGGAGAAATTCGCCGCCGCCCTCTACGGCGAGGATGCCATTGTTGGGAAGTCCTGAAGCGAACGAACGTGCTCAGCAGGCCTCGAGTTCGAAAACGGCCGCAGACTGAGGCGCCGGCAACTGCAGACGCAGGCCGGCATGAGCCAGCCAGGCACCGGACACCACGGCTCCGGCTGACGCGAAGTCCTTGCCGCCAACCAGACCGATCGGACGCAGATCCGGATCCGGCAACGGCTCGGCAAGTCGCAGCCGGTAGTCGCAGGATGGATCCAATCCCACGCAGCGGAACTGCAACGGCCGTCCCGGAGCGCGGTCGTCGAGTCGCAGGACGATCAGGAGCGCGCTGCGGCGATCCTTGGCGGTCACCACACGCACGATGTGGTCCGCATCGAACACCGGTGTGGCATGACGACCGGCGTGCAGCAGGTCCCGCACACGCTTGTAGCGAGCGACGTGAGCCGCTAGCCGCACCCGGTCTGCATCGGACAGCGCCAGCAGATCCAGCTCCAGGCCGAAGTGTCCCAGCAACGCAACCGCAGCGCGGAAGTCCAGCGAAGTCGAGCGGCCCGTGGTGTGGGCGCATTCCGGGCCCACGTGTACACCGAGCACCTCCGGCGGCAGAAACAGGCCGGCGCCCACCATGATCCGCGCACGCAGTACCGGGTCGTTGCTGTCACTGCTCCACACCCGATGACAGCGTTCGAGCATGCCCCAGTCGAGGCGTCCGCCGCCGCTGGCGCAGGATTCGATCTCGACCTCCGGATGGGCCGCACGTAGCCGATCCAGAAGTGCATACAGGCCCTTTGTCTGACCGACATGACCCGGACCACCGTCCGCCGCGGCTTCGGTCAGCGTTCGATTGTGATCCCACTTCAGATAATCGATGGTATGACGACGCAGCAGGCCATCGAGGGTCTCGAACACGTGCGCCAGCACCTCGGGACGCGTCAGGTCGAGCACCCTCTGCTGACGGCCAAGCAAGGGCGCGCGCCCGGCCAACCCCCGCGCCCAGCCCGGATGCTGCCGGAACAGCTCGCTGTCTTCGCTGATCATCTCCGGCTCCACCCAGAGCCCGAAACCCATGCCGCGGTCGTGAACCCGCTCGATCAGCGGCGCGAGACCATGTGGATAGCGCTCAGGGTCGGGAATCCAGTCACCCAGCGCACGGCGGTCGTCAGTCCGGCCGCGAAACCAGCCGTCGTCCAGCACGAAGCGTTCGACACCCAACGCAGCCGCAGCATCCACCAGCGCTTCGAGGCGCTGCATGCCGTGGTCGAAGTAGACAGCTTCCCAGGTATTCAGATGTACCGGACGGGGCCAGCGCTGCCCCTGTTTCGGCAGGACCCGGGCACGGCAGTGGCGGGCAAAGCGTTCGGAGAGACCATCCAGACCGCGTGTGGACACGGCCACGTGGGCCGTGGGCGCCTGCCAGCAGGACGAGGGTGCAACCAGCAGTTCATCCGCCAACGGCAACACGCCAAGCTGCACCATGTCGCAGCCGTGAGGCAGCCGGTCCACCCGGCTGCGATGATTGCCGCTCCACGCAAGCTGCATGCCGAGGACCCGCCCGCGATCCGGCAGTGGCGTCCCCTCACTGAAGGCGAGCATCGGCGGTCGCGCATGGCTGCTGCGACCTTCTCGCACCTCGCGCAGCAGCCCCGCTTCGCCGAGGGGTCGCAGTTCGCGCCGGAACTCCGCACACCAGTCGCCCGCGTGATCGAGAAGATGGTCCGCCCAGAAAGGAAGCGGCAGATGGGCCGAGGCGCACCAGGTGACGACGAGGTCTGCTGCCTCGAGATTACTGATACAGGTGTCGACCTCGAGCACGCCGGTCTCGACCACGAGCCGGAAGCGGACATCGAGCCTGACCCCGACACGGCCATCCGTGAGCGTGACCTCGAGAGAATCCGCGTCCATAGGACGTACGTCGACGGCTTCGGGAAGAAAAGTCCAGCGGCCGTCGGGCCGCCGCAACTCCAGCGCCGGCGCAGCAGGATAACCGCCACCATAGCCCGCTCCGATCAGCCAGCCGGGGCCGGCATCGAGTCGCGCGCCCCAACGCTGCCGCCTTTGCGGTGGTAACGCCCCGGGCTGCGGGCCCTGCCAGTCTCCGAACCAGGCCACGGACAGACCGTTTTCATCGTCCTGCTGCAGCACCAGTGCCACCTGGTCTTCGGCAGCGCCCCCGAGCAGCGACCAGTGGCGCGACGTCATGCGGTCTTGGCCACGGCGCGGCCCGCTCGGAACGCTACCCAGGGAATGGCGTTCATGGGCGGACTCGGGCGAACGCGTCGCAGCCCGGCGCCGGCGCCTGACCGAAGGAGATCTGTGCGACCGGCTGCTTCACCTGCGCGCGCTCGATCCCGTCGCGATCATCGAATCGATCGAACAACGGGGTGTTCTCGAATGGGAGGCTTTGGGCCTCCAAGGCAACACGCATGGCGGCGGGCTCCTTCGTCGGCACGGAGATCAAGGCTAACCCTGGGATCGCAACCCGTCACGGAAAACAAACCTGATATAGTCTTCTGCGAGCAATGAAGGCCAAAGCGGAGATGGCTGTTCGGATGATGGAAGACCTGCAGCAAAAGTTGCGCGAGATGTTCATTGGCGTTCACGAACGTGTGGATCGGGAATCGGCTGGCACGATGCGTGCCTGGACCCACTGACACTCGCAGGGCTCCAAGTGTCAGCGAATCCGTTCTGGTTGTTCGGCTATGGCTCACTGATCTGGAAGCCGGACCTCCCCTACAGTGATCGAGTCCCCGCGCGGTTGCGTGGATGGTCGCGCCGTTTCTGGCAGGGCAGCCACGATCACCGGGGCCTGCCCGACGCGCCCGGACGCGTCGTCACGCTGGTCGAGTCCGCACCTGACTGCTGTTGTGATGGAATCGCCTACCGCGTACCCGCCGACGCGGCTGCGGCGGTACTTGCCGGACTCGATCATCGCGAGAAAAACGGGTATGAACGCCACCGTGTGAATCTCGCAACCCGCAATGGTGACGCCATCGAGGCTCTGATTTACGTGGCTGCGCCGGGAAACTTCGCCTGGCTGGGTCCCGCGCCTCTTGCCGCAATCGCCGCCCAGATCGCCGGCGCCCACGGCCCGAGCGGCAGCAATCGTGAGTATCTGCAGCGCCTGGCCGAGTCGCTGCGGTTGCTCGACAGCGACGACGATCACGTGTTCGCTCTCGAAGCGCTGCTGTCCTCGGACAGAACCTGACCGCTTGATGGTTTTATGCTGTGCTCCTGCCCCGATCGTCAACGCGCCCAGCGCGACGAGAGCGAGAGGAGTCGTGATGTCCACGAGCGGCAAACCTGCACCCCGCGAAGCCCGGTCACCTGGTATCAGCGTCCAGGAATTGCTCGACCAGGATAAGGTTCCGGTACCCGGGGTCCTGCGTCAGACACGCAACGACCACATGGGCTCCGAGCCCATCCCGGCCGAACGCTACACCTGCCGGCAGTTCCATCAGCTGGAGATGGAAAAAGAATGCGGCCCCGGGTCTGGCAGATGGCCTGCCGGAAGGAGGACATTCCCGAAGTCGGCGATCACATCGTCTGCGAAATCGGCGACGGGGCATTCCTGATCATGCGCAGCGAGCCAGACCGGATCAAGGCGTTGTACAACGCCTGCCTGCACCGGACCTTCGAGACTTACGTCTAAGGAAGTGCTGATTAACTCCTCCGCGACTCTGGCCCTCAGGGCGCGTTCGCATCAAGGCGCGCTTGCGCAGGCATAGTGGTGCTACGTCAAGCAAGCGCAACGCGGAGGCGGGCGCACCCTGAGGGCCCCGAAGGGCGGGCGTTTGCCGGCGCATT
>REEU01000018.1 GCA_007694905.1 Gammaproteobacteria bacterium
ATGAACACGATTCGGGTTGCGGTATTCACTGGCAAGATGTCTAAATCCCGTGCCGCAATAGAGTCCGAGGCGGTATCTCACGGGGTCAACGTTGAACCACGGGTTACCAGCCAGACGACCCATCTTGTGGTCGGCGAACGGCCGGGAAAGACGAAAATGGATGCCGCCAAGAAGTGGGGCGTTATGATCATCACTGAATCGCAGTACAGGGCCGCACTGGCAAATGGAAGCGTGCCACGCGCGACGCGAGAACAAAAATCAAAAGAAGAAGAACAACCAGTCAAGCCAAAGAAAAAGAGTAACCGCGGGAAAAACATTACGGCATGGCTCAAGCCGATCAAGGAAGCGGGTCGGGGTATCGGGTTCTGAGGAGGTTAGGACCGCCCTCCATGGAGCGATCACGACGATAGCGATCACAGGGCCGTTTCCGTCGGCCGTTCGTCCGCAAGTCGCGAAGTCCGCTGGGATCAACTTCCCCCGATAACCCTCATCCTCGCTTTGCGCAACGCAGCTTCGGTGAGGGGGCCCGGGAAAAACGCGAGATTGGCGTTTTTGCCTGCGGGCGTTCCGCCTCCGATGACTTACTCGTCGGCGGAGGGGCCGCCGCTTCTGCGCGCGGCGTGTTCGGGATGGCCAGGCGAAGGTGCTTCGGGCTTAGGCCAGGCGAAGGGTAGCGCAGTCACACATCGAGGAGCGCCTTGTCGGATCGGCAACCTCGACTATCTTGATAGATACGCGGTGCACGCCGCGACAAGCAGGCGCAGCTCATGGTGAATCTGCGTCGTTGCAGTAAAAACTGGAGAGTAATCATGCGAGGAGTCAACAAGGTAACGTTGGTCGGTAATCTCGGCGCGGATCCGGAGGTCCGGTATACGCCGGCAGGCAGCGCTGTGGCAAACATCAAGGTAGCCACAAGCGAGTCGTGGCTCGACAAGCAGAACGGCAATCGCGAGGAGCGCACCGAATGGCACCGAGTGGTGATGTTTGGGAAGCTGGCAGAGATCGCCGCTCAGTACCTGAAAAAGGGCGGGCAGGTCTATGTCGAGGGGAAACTGCGTACGCGGAAGTGGGCCGACAATCAGGGTATCGATCGGTACACCACGGAGGTCGTGGCGGCCGAGATGCAGATGCTGGGCGTCCGAGGGCCGGTGGCGCCGGCACGCAATCACGAGCAGGAACACCGACAGGTGTCCGGCAGCGACGTGAGGGCTGCGGAAAGCCACGATTCGGACGAATCGCCAGATGTACCGTTCTAGCCGATAGCGAAAGAGCACCCCTGGCTGGCGCCGGGGGTGCTTGGAGGGGCGCGGCAATGGAAGGCGGGGAGCCAAGCGAGGGGGAGACATGAGATCGCGATTCCGCATCACCGAGGAGCAGTGGGGTGCGCTTGAGGTGTCAGGCGATGCACGGGTGCAGGCCGAGGCTGAGTGGGCAGCGCTTGGACAGTTCGCGCTGCAACCGAAGGAAACTAGCCTCGTGCAACGGCGTCTTGGGGTAGGGACAGTCCTGGCAAGCGGGGAGGCAGACGGAGAGCTTGCGGTCGTTTATAGGAGCGAGATCCCAAGCAAGACGATCGGCGAGGCCCCGACTGAGCAGGGCCTGTTCTTGACGGTGAATGTCATAGGAGAGTTGTGGCTGATCGACGGGAACACGGAATTTCCAGTGGAGACGCTTGAGATCGCCTGCACAGTTCTCATCGAGATCGGGAAAAATCTCGGCATGCGATTCTAGCGGCGAAGTCGGGTGCAAGGAGCCGCAGAGCGAAAAACGGGGCTTGAACTAAGGGTCGTACCGACCGCCAATCGCTTTGACGACATCGACGAGTCTTTCCGTGACTTCGAAGGTACGCCTCGACAGTTGCCCCGGGGCAAGGAGGCGAGCGGTGTTGGCGTAGGAGCGTAACCCGTCACCATCAGCGCGACCCAGAGACAAGATTGAGTCCAGCTTTCCGGTAATGGCCAGTTTTGCAAACTGAGTGGGCGAGTACAAAGGGCGCGTAGCATTATCGAGAATGACGTCGAGAAGCGCACGGCGCGTATCTGCATCCAGATTCTGGGGTAGTGCACCATCCGTTCTGTAATTTGGTCGGAGCCTGAAAGGCGACAGGCCACCCGCTATCCTTTCGCGGATTCATTGACCGTGAATTCAGAAAGGAAGAAGCAGAATGGCCTGTCGAGAGAAGGATACTGGAGGTTTGTCCGCAGTGGAACTGATCGCTGAGCGAGGGCTGGAGGGGCTGTCTGAGGCGCTGACGGCGTTGATCAATACGGCGATGTGCCTGGAGCGCGAGCGGCACTTGAACGTGTCGGCTTACGAGCGCAGCGAGCAGCGGCGTGGTTATGCGAACGGATACAAGCCCAAGACGGTGAAGACCCGGGTGGGAGAGCTGCGGCTGGCGGTGCCACAGGTTCGCGAGGGCGGGTTTTACCCACAGTCGCTGGAGAAGGGACTGCGGTCGGAGCGGGCGCTGAAGCTGGCACTGGCGGAGATGTACGTGGCCGGCGTGTCCACCCGCAAGGTGGCGCGGATCACCGAGGAGCTGTGTGGCTTTGAGGTCAGCTCCACGCAGGTCTCACGCTGCGCGGCGTTGCTCGACGAGGAGCTCGCGGCGTGGCGCAGCCGGCCGCTGGGAGCGTATGCGTACGTCGTGCTGGACGCGCGTTACGAGTCGGTGCGACAGGGTGGCCAGGTACTTGATGCGGCGGTGCTGCTGGCCCTGGGCGTGCGCGTGGACGGAAAGCGGGAGATCCTGGGCGTGTCGGCGAAGCTGTCAGAAGCCGAAGTGCACTGGCGCGACTTCTTGATCGACCTCAAGGATCGCGGCTTGCACGGCGTGAAGCTGTTCGTCTCAGACGATCATGCGGGACTCAAGGCGGCTCGCAAGGCGGTGTTCCCCTCGGTCCCGTGGCAGCGTTGCCAGTTTCACCTGCAGCAGAACGCCGGCGCCTATGTGCCACGACAGGACATGCGAAAGGCGGTCGCCGCGGCCATCCGCGACATCTTCAACGCGCCGGACGCCGACGAAGCCAAGCGCCTCTTGGAGCACTTCGTTGTGAAGTATCAGTCCAAGGCGCCGAAGCTCTCGGCCTGGGCCGCTGAGGCGATACCCCAGGGCTTGGCGGTCTTTGCTCTGCCCACCACTCACCAACGTCGACTGCGCACCACGAACGTCCTGGAGCGCGTGAACAAGGAGATCAAGCGCAGAACCCGTGTGGCAACACTGTTCCCGAACGAGGCATCCTGCGAGCGCCTCGTCACCGCCATCGCCATGGAGATCTCCGAGGAGTGGGTCACCGGACGAATCTATCTCAACATGGAGACCGAAGCAGAGTAATAACTTAGACCGCCGAAGGGTGGCGGAAATTACAGAACAGGCGTTGCTTTATCGACTCTGGAACGCCCGACGAGCTCCACCCAGCATGCACCACAGGCATTTTTCACG
>REEU01000083.1 GCA_007694905.1 Gammaproteobacteria bacterium
CGATCTGGGAGAGGGCGGCACTGAGTGCCTTGTCCTTGTTCGCGTCCTGGGCCATTGCTTCGGCTCCCCGTCTAGGCTGGCGGTATGGTTGCAGTCGCCATGGGGCGACTGACTGGATGCATGAACAGTATCATGCAGAATGTCAGGATGCCAGCCCGCGGCTGGCAGATGGAGCGGATTCTAGCGTGCGAGATCGCCTCGATTCAGCCGCTGTCATGACTGCAGCAGACCAACGGCACCGGACAGGCTGCGCAGCACGGCCTGGAACCGGATCGCAGCGCGGGTACCGTCGAAGCGCTCGACTGCCGTCTCGGTGTGGACACCGCGCTGGGCCCAGCCGAACCAGACCGTCCCCACGGGCTGCAGGACCTCGCCGCCACCGGGACCGGCAATGCCGGTGACCGACACTGCGAAGTCGGCACCGGTAGCCGTCAATGCACCTTCGGCCATGGCCCGGGCCACCGGTTCGCTCACGGCACCATGCTGTGCGAGCAGCGCAGCGTCAACGCCCAGCAGGCGCTGTTTCATGATTTCGGTGTAGGTGACGATGCCGGCGGCGAACCAGCCCGAGCTGCCGGCCACTTCGGTACAGGCGGTGGCGATGCCGCCGCCGGTGCAGGACTCCGCGGTGGCGAGCCAGAGGTGGTCGGCCAGCAGGCGCTCGGCGAGCTGTGCGATGACGGTCTCCAGGGACGGGCTTGATGGCATGGAGACCCTCCGGGTTGGTGCGCGAGCGTGCAGTCTAGCGCTGCACCCGCTCGATAGTCGTGGGAGCGCGTGTCTGCAGAGCGGACGCGCCGATCTGCGTGGCGCGAAGTTCGGGATCAGTCGGCGATCGCGACGCCGCCCTTTGGGCGACGTGGGCTCCCACTGGCATCACGCGAGACTCCGGCATGACGCAGTGGGAGCGCACGTCCGCGCAGCGGGCGTGGCGATTGGCGTAACGCGGCAGCACGCTTCGAGTCGACGGCAGTCGGCGATCGCGACGCCGCCCTTTGGGCGACGTGGGCTCCCACTGGCATCACGCGAGACTCCGGCATGACGCAGTGGGAGCGCACGTCCGCGCAGCGGGCGTGGCGATTGGCGTAACGCGGCAGCACGCTTCGAGTCGACGGCAGTCGGCGATCGCGACGCCGCCCTTTGGGCGACGTGGGCTCCCACTGGCATCACGCGAGACTCCGGCATGACGCAGTGGGAGCGCACGTCCGCGCACAGTGGAGCTGCGCTATGAGGTTGACGCTTTCCGGGGGCGGATGCTTCACTCCCGGCCCCGCTGGCGATGGTAAGACCATGGCATTGAAGGCGCCCGCCTCCTCCGCGCACACGCCCATGATGCAGCAGTATCTGCGCATCAAGGCGGAGCATCCGGACACCCTGCTGTTCTACCGCATGGGCGACTTCTACGAGCTATTCTACAACGACGCCCGCCGCGCCGCCGAGCTGCTGGACATCACGCTGACCCAGCGCGGGCAGTCCGCCGGCGAGCCCATCCCCATGGCCGGGGTTCCCTTTCACGCGGTCGACGGCTATCTGGCACGGCTGGTGAAGCTCGGCGTATCGGTGGCCATCTGTGAACAGGTGGGCGATCCGGCCACCAGCAAGGGGCCGGTCGAACGCCGGGTGCAGCGCATCGTCACGCCGGGCACGCTCACGGACGAGGCCCTGCTCGAGGAGCGTTCCGATCAGCTGCTGCTGGCCGTGGCGCCGGGCCCCGGCGGCATCGGCCTGGCATGGCTGAATCTGGCCGCCGGAACGTTCTGCGTTGCCGAGGTGGCCAGCGAGGATGCCCTGCTCGCAGAGCTCGAGCGCCTGCGCCCCGCCGAACTGCTGCTGCCCGAAGACGCCGCGTTGCCGGCCACCGTGCGGGAGCGGCGTGGCGCCCGCAAACGGCCGCCCTGGGTATTCGATCAGGACACCGGCCGGGATGCCATCCTGGCCCAGCTCGGCACCCGCGATCTCGCCGGCTTCGACTGCGAGGATCTCGGCCCGGCCCTCGGCGCCGCCGGTGCGCTGCTGGACTACGCCAAGGAGACCCAGCGTAGCGCCCTGCCCCACATCCGCCGCCTGCGCCGGGAGCAGGCCGATACGGCCATCACCCTGGATGCCGCCAGTCGCCGCAACCTGGAGATCGATCGCGCGCTGGACGGCAGCCGGGACAACACGCTGATGCAGGTGATGGACCGCAGCGCCACCGCCATGGGCAGCCGCCTGTTGAGTCGCTGGCTGCACCGCCCGCTGCGGGACCCGGAACCGATCCGGCTGCGGCAGCAGGCCGTCACCACCCTGCTCGACCGCAGCGCCGCGCAGGATCTGCAGCAGACCCTGCGGGGCGTCGGCGATCTGGAACGCATCCTGGCTCGGGTTGCGCTGCGGTCCGCATCGCCGCGGGACTTGGCCCGCCTGCGCGATGCCCTGACGCTGCTGCCCTCGCTGCGCGCGCGCCTGGGCGAACTGGATTCACCCCGCCTGGCCGTGCTGCGGGGTCAGATCGGCGAGCACGAGGCGAGTCACGACGAACTGACCCGCGCCATCATGACCAATCCGCCCGCCGTGCTGCGCGACGGTGGCGTGATCGCGGCCGGCTACGATGCCGAGCTCGACGAGCTGCGCGCCCTGTCCGAGCATGCCGGCGACTTCCTGCTCGATCTCGAGCGGCGTGAGCGGGAACGCACCGGATTCAGCACGCTGAAAGTGGGCTACAACCGGGTGCACGGCTACTTCCTCGAAACCAGCCGCCGGGAGGCGGAGCAGGCCCCGCAGGAGTGGGTGCGCCGGCAGACGCTGAAGAACGCGGAGCGTTTCATCACGCCGGAGCTGAAGACGTTCGAGGATCGGGCCCTGTCAGCCCAGAGCCGGGCGCTGGCCCGGGAGAAGCAGCTCTACGAGAGCATTCTCGACGCCCTCAATGACGACCTCGGGCCCATGCAGGAGACCGCAGAAGGTCTGGCTGAGCTCGACGTCCTGGCCAACTTCGCGGAGCGGGCCGCGGCCCTGGATCTGTGCTGCCCGGAACTCACCTCGACCCCGGGCATCAGCATTCACGAGGGTCGCCACCCGGTGGTGGAAGCGGTGCTGGAGGCACCGTTCATTCCCAACGACCTCGAACTCGACGACGCCACCCGCATGCTGGTGATCACCGGCCCCAACATGGGCGGCAAGTCCACCTACATGCGCCAGACCGCACTCATCGTGCTGCTGGCCTGGACCGGCAGCTTCGTCCCGGCCCGGGCAGCGCAGCTCGGCCCGGTGGACCGCATCTTCACCCGCATCGGCGCGGCTGACGATCTTGCCGGAGGCCGCTCCACGTTCATGGTGGAGATGACCGAAACCGCAAGCATCCTCAACAATGCCACGTCATCATCGCTGATCCTGATGGACGAGATCGGCCGCGGCACCAGCACCTTCGACGGACTCTCCCTGGCCTGGGCCAGCGCCCGTTTCATCGCCCGTGAGATCCATGCGTTCACCCTGTTCGCCACCCACTATTTCGAGCTCACCAGCCTGGCGGAGCAGGAGTCGGGTGTGGCCAACGTCCATCTCACCGCCACCGAGCATGCCGGCCGCATCGTGTTCCTGCATCGGGTCGAGCCGGGACCCGCCAGCCAGAGTTACGGCCTGCAGGTGGCACGGCTCGCAGGCGTGCCCGATGCCGTGATCGATGCCGCCCGTGAACGCCTCGCCGAACTCGAAGCGGAAAGCCTCTCGCGGGAGCAGTTCCCCACCCAGTCGGATCTGTTCGCGGTTCGACCGCCGGAAATCGAACCGGAACCGGCGCCCGTCAGCTCCGCCCTTGAGCGCGCCATCGAGGCGCTGGACCCAGACAGCCTGAGCCCCAGGGAGGCCCTCGACGCGCTCTATCATCTGCAGTCGCTGCTGGACCCACCCCGGAACTGAAGCAGATTGTTCGCATCCCCTGCGGTGCGCCGCTCGCCGCAGCGCCCCCTGTCCGCGCAGTCGATGCGCCGGCTACCGATACAGGTGCCCGTGCCATGGATATTCCTGGCACGGAGCCCTAAACTACGCCCGCTTCGCGAACCCTGTTCCGGGAGAGTCCCTGCAATGACCTTCGTCGTCGGCGACAACTGCATCAAGTGCAAGCACACGGATTGCGTAGAAGTCTGCCCCGTGGATTGCTTCTACGAGGGCCCGAACTTTCTCGTGATCCATCCCGACGAGTGCATCGATTGCGCGCTGTGCGAGCCCGAATGTCCAGCCAACGCCATTTTCTCCGAGGACGAACTGCCCGAGGATCAGGCGAACTTCCTACAGCTCAACCAGGAACTGGCGGAGGTGTGGCCGAACATCACCGAAAAGAAGGATCCGCTTCCGGATGCCGAGGAGTGGGACGGGGTCCCGGACAAACTCAAACTCCTGGAACGCTGAGCGGTCCCGCGACCGCGCCTCAACGCCGCGGCAGGATACTCACGGGATCCACCGGACTGCCCTGCCTCCGGATCTCGAAGTGCACGATGCGGCTGCGCTCGCCGCTGCCGTCGAGCACCGCAAGACGATCTCCGAGACTCACCCGCTGCCCTTCCCGCACCAGCGTCGGACTGTTGTGGGCATAGGCTGACAGCCAGTGCTCGTCATGCTTGACGATGACGAGCTGGCCGAAGCCTCTGAGCCCACTGCCCGCATAGACGACCTCCCCGGCCGCCGATGCCTGCAGCACGGAGCCCTCCCGGCCGCGCATGTCCAGACCCTGATTCGGCCGTGCGCCGCCGGCGGAAAACGCCCGCACCACCTCGCCATCCACCGGCCACGCCCACGTCAGTTCTGCCGCTGCCGGCACCGGGCGCGGTGACGGCGTGGGGCGTGGCGTGGCAGCAGGTTGCTGTCGGGGCGCAGCAGTGGGTTGCGGGCGGCTCGCCGCTACCGCCCGCGGGGCCGTCCCTTCGAGGTAGAGGCGGTCGCCGGGCTTGATGACGTAGGGTTCCGGGATGCGGTTGCGGGCGGCGAGATCACGCCAGTCCCGGCCGTAGCGCCAGGCAATGGAGTACAGGGTGTCACCGCGCTGAACCACGTGATAGCCGGCACCTGCTGCCGCCCGGGCAGACGTGCGATCGTCCACCGGCGCAGGACCGCCGGACGCACAGCCTGTCAACAGCCAAGCCGCCAGGCAGACCACCAGGACGCCAGAGCTGACATCGCGCACGCGCTTACCGCGTGGACCGATCGAGCACGAGCACCACCACCATGCCGGCCAGCGCTGCCAGAACCGCACCGACGAGAAGGGCGTCATCACCGTAGAACTCCTCGAACTGCCAGGGCAGCATCGGCTTCCCCCGCAGCATGACCGCGCCACCGTCGGAATCCAGGTAGTAGCTCTGCATCTGCTGCCACGGCCACAATCTTTGCAGCGATCCCGCCATCACGCCACACAGCAGCGCCAGGGTGCCGGCGTAGAATCGCCGCAGCAGCCAGCTCAACAGGCGCGAAAAAGCCAGCAGGCCCAGCGCGCAGCCGCAGGCGAAAACGGCGAGAAACGCCACATCGAGCTCGGCGATGGCGCGCACCACCCGCTGATACTGCCCCAGCATCAGCAGCATGAAGCTGCCTGAGATCCCCGGCAGGATCCAGGCACAGATGGCGATGGCACCGGCGGCCAGCGTGACCAGACTGCCCTCGCCCGGCGTGATGCCGCCGAGCTGGCTGAGCACGGTCCCGGTCACGAGGCCGAAGACGCCGAGGCTGAGCCGCGCACCATCCCAGGGCGTCACGACGCCGGCCACATACACCACCGATGCCGTGATCAAACCGAAGAAAAACGCCCAAAGGTAGATCTCATGATGAACGAATAGCCACTGTACCAGGGCCGCAAGCAGCACCAGCGAGCTCATCATCCCGAACAGCAAGATCAGCACGAAGCCGGCATTACCCCGTTCCCAAGCCGCCCGCCAGCGACCGCTCAGGAGCAGCCGCAACCAGCGCTGATCGTAGGCGCGAATGGTCCCCACCAGTTCCTGGTAGATGCCGGTGATGAACGCGATCGTGCCGCCGGACACGCCGGGGACCAGTTCCGCCACGCCCATGGCCGCCCCACGCAACCACAGGCCAAGCCAGCCACGAAGTGTGCGCGGACGACGTGTTTCGTCCGGGGCATGGGGATGGTCGTTCAACGCAGCGTTCCGGCCAGAAGCGGCACGAAACGGACATACTCCAGGCGCTCCCGCTCGAAGCCGTCGGCGCTGCGACGCACGCGCACCAGTTCCTGCACCTCACCTTCACCAACAGGAATGATCAGTCGACCGCCCGGAGCCAGCTGTTCGAGCAGCGCGTCGGGCACGCTGCGGGGAGCCGCGGTCGCAAGAATACCTCCGAAGGGGCCTTTCTGAGGCCAACCCAGGGTGCCATCCGCATGCTTGAGATGAACGTTGTTGATGCGTAACCGACGCATCCGCTCCCGAGCGCGATCCAGCAGCGGAGCGATACGCTCCACCGAATACACCCGCGGGACCAGGCGCGCCAGAATCGCGGTCTGGTAGCCGCAGCCGGTACCAATCTCCAGGACCGCATCCGGCACCCCGCCCTCGAGCAGCGCCGCCGTCATGCGCGCCACCACATAGGGCTGGCTGATGGTCTGGCCATGGCCAATGGGCAGCGCCGTATCCTCATAGGCGCGATGGGCCAGCGCTTCATCGACAAAGATGTGACGCGGCGTTTCGGCTATGGCGTCCAGCACCCGTGCGTCCGTGATGCCAGCATCCGCGAGTCTGCGAACCAGGCGATCCCGGGTCCGCCGCGAAGTGAAACCGATGCCCATCAAGTCACTGTCCGTCATGACCATCCCCGTTGCCGGAACCATCCCCGTTGCCGGGACCATCCCCGTTGCCGGAACCATCAAAGAACGTCCCCAGCGCCGCCAGTACGGAGGTGACGAATACCCCGGGCGGCAGCACGCATTCGAACTGCAGGCTCGACCCCTTCGCGTCCAGGACGGCATCGCCAGGGCGAACGACCAGCGCCCGCCGCTCCTGCTTGAGCCCCGCGTACTCCAGGCGCTCGCACCAGCGCTGGTACGGGGCAAGTGCTGCCGCTTCCAACGCTGCGGCCGCGCCGCCGGTGGCGCTGCGACCGCGACCCCACATGGGACCGGTGGGGGCGCCCTGGCGATTCGCAGCATCCTCAACCACGTCACCGTCGAGAACAGCGCTAATGCACCCGGCGCGCACCCGCGCAGCCACGACCTCATTGAACAGCAGTGACCGGGCCGTGGACAGGATGCGGCCGCGCTCAGGACCACGCGCAGGCAGTCGGGCCCCGTCCACCCATGCCGCCGCCCGCGCAAGGTTGCCGCCGTCGCGACCGAAACGCTGCGGGCCGAAGTAGTTCGGAATACCTTCCTCCAGCCGGGCGCGCGCCTGAGCCACCGCCTCTGGGGCCGGCGCGTGTTCGAGTTCGAGCCGCAGACTGAAGCGGTTACCGGCATGATCGCCGCGGCGCAGCTTACGATCGTGCCGCGCCAGCGCCAGCACGTTCCAGCCGTCGCCGACCTCGTCACCGCTCCATTGCAGCGCCTGCCTGGGTTCACGCAGGCTGAACCACTGGGTGGTGACCGCGTGGCGGTCCTTCTCGCCGCAGTAGCCCACGTCCGACGGCTGACAGCCCGCCCGTCGCGCCAGCGCCTGCGCCACCCAGGCCGTGTTCGCACCGCGCTTGGCGACCCGTAGCAGCAGATGTTCGCCGGCACCGCTCGGCGCCCAGCCCGGGAGCTCGTCGACCCGGAAGGCCTCCGGCGTGGTTCGATACCGACCCCTGAACAGAGGCTCACCGGGCTGCGGCCAGTCGGGAAGGACGCAGGTCATCAGTCGGTATGCGCGGGAGACCGCGGGCTCCCCTGCGTTTCGGGCAGGACGAGGAAGAATGTCTCACCCGTACGGATCATGCCGAGTTCGCTGCGCGCCCTGGACTCCAGACTTTCAGGGCCTGACTTCAGCACGCGCACCTCGCCTTCGAGACCCGCGTTCTGAGCCTCGAGCAAGGCAATCTCGGCGCGGCGTGCCTCGAGGCGTTCGCGCAGCTCCGACACTTCCGCCCAGCTCGCCTTGCCCGACCACAGCCGGAACTGCAGCGCAATGAGCAGCAGAACCAGGATGCCGAGGGCGATCCAGGTGAAGCGGGACTCAGCGCCGGAATTCGGCGCGGCCTCGATACGGCGCGTCACGGCCGAGCGCCTCCTCGATTCTGAGCAGCTGATTGTACTTGGCAACCCGATCGGACCGGCAGAGCGAACCGGTCTTGATCTGTCCCGCGCCGGTGCCCACCGCGAGGTCCGCAATGGTCACGTCCTCCGTCTCACCGGAGCGGTGGGAGATGACGTTGGCGAACCCGGCCTCTCGCGCCATGGCCATGGCCTCGAGGGTCTCGGTCAAGGTTCCGATCTGGTTGAGCTTGATGAGGATGGCATTGCCCACGCCTTCGTCGATTCCGCGCCGAAGGATGCGCGTATTGGTAACGAACAGGTCGTCCCCGACCAGCTGCACCCGATCTCCGAGCCGGTCGGTGAGGACTTTCCAGCCGTCCCAGTCCGACTCGTCCATGCCGTCCTCGATGGACATGATTGGGTAGTCCGCCGCCAGGGTCTCGAGGTAGCCGGCAAAGTCCGCGGCATCGAAGCGTCGGCCCTCACCGGCGAGATCGTAAACCCCATCGTGGTAGAACTCGCTCGCCGCGCAGTCCAGCGCCAGCGTCACGTCCTCGCCGAGGCGGTAGCCGGTGCGCCCCACGGCTTCCGCAATGACTTCCAGCGCCGCCGCATTGGAGGGCAGGTCCGGTGCGAAGCCGCCTTCGTCACCGACCGCAGTGGACAGACCGCGTTCACTGAGCACCTTCTTCAGGGCATGAAAGATCTCGGCGCCGCAGCGCAAGGCTTCCGCGAAGCTCTCCGCCGCCACCGGTTGGATCATGAACTCCTGGATGTCGACGTTGTTGTCCGCGTGCTCGCCGCCGTTGAGGATGTTCATCATGGGCACCGGCATGCTGTAGCGGGTACCGGCCAGCGCCGCGAGATGGGCATACAGGGGTTGCTGCCGGGCCGCCGCGGCCGCCTTCGCCGCAGCGAGGGAGACGGCAAGCATGGCATTCGCGCCGAGGCGGGACTTGTTCTCGCTGCCGTCGAGTTCGATCATGCGCCGATCCAGGGCGGTCTGATCCTCCGCATCCTGCCCGGCCAGTGCCTGCGCAATCTCACTGTTCACCGCCGCCACGGCCTTGCGGACACCCTTGCCCAGGTAGCGGTCCGCATCGCCATCACGCATCTCCAGGGCCTCTCGGGAGCCCGTGGACGCACCGGAGGGCGCAGCAGCGCGACCCAAAGCACCGCAAGCCGTCAGCACTTCGGCTTCGATGGTGGGATTGCCGCGGGAATCGAGAATTTCCCTGGCGTGAACGGAGGCGATCTCGGTCATGCTGTATCCACTTTCCTCACTGCGCTCAGGCGAAGTCGGCCTCCGCGAGCGGTTTGGACTTGACGACCCGGTCGATGGCGACGAGCTGCTCAAGCAGCGCCTCCATGCGATCGAGCGGCCACGAATTGGGCCCATCGGACAGCGCCTTGGACGGATCCGGATGGGTCTCCATGAACAGACCGGACACACCGGCCGCCACCGCGGCCCGGGCCAGGACCGGGATCACCTCACGCATGCCGCCCGAGGCACTGCCGCCGGCACCCGGAAGCTGCGCCGAGTGGGTGGCATCGTAGACCACGGGGCAGCCGGTCTCGCGCATGATGGCCAGCGAGCGCATGTCGGAGACCAGGTTGTTGTAGCCGAAGCTGGCGCCCCGTTCGCACACCATGATGCCCGGATTACCGGTGGCACGCGCCTTCTCCACCACCTGCCGCATATCGTGCGGGGCGAGGAACTGACCCTTCTTGATGTTCACCGGCAGTCCCTGCCGGCACACGTTCTGAATGAAGTTTGTCTGCCGGCACAGAAATGCTGGAGTCTGCAGCACCGATACGGCGGCGGCGACCTCGGCCAGCGGCGTGTCTTCATGGACATCGGTCAGAACCGGGACAGCGAGCTGATCACGGACCTTTTCGAGAATCGCCAGCCCGGCTTCCATACCTGGCCCACGGTAACTTTCGTGCGAGGACCGGTTCGCCTTATCGAAGGACGACTTGTAAATGAAGGCGATCCCCAGCCGGGCGCACAGCTCCTTGAGGCGGCCGGCGGTCTCGAATGCCAACGCCTCGCTCTCGATGACGCAGGGCCCTGCGATCAGGAACAGGGGCTGATCGAGGCCCACTTCGAAGTCGCACAGTTTCATCGGGGTTGTCCAAAGGGATGCTGCGGCGCGCATGTTACGCACCCGAGACCGCCGCGCAAGACCCGGCGCATACTGTTCAGACCGCCTCGCGCGCCGCCGAGGGCGCGATCACGGCGCCATCTGCAGCCCGCGTCAGCGCGGCCTCGATGAACCCGGAGAACAGCGGATGGCCCTCCCGAGGCGTGGAGGTGAATTCCGGGTGGAACTGGCAGGCCACGAACCAGGGATGGTCCGGCAGTTCGATCATTTCCACCAGCCCATCCGGCACCGATCGCCCGCTGATGCGCAGCCCGGCCTCCTCGAGACGCGCGACGTAGTGCTCGTTGACCTCGTAGCGGTGTCGATGACGCTCGCCGATCTCACCGCTGCCATAGGCGCGGCGAGCAAGACTGCCCTCCAGCAGCCGGCATTGCTGTTCCCCGAGGCGCATCGTCCCACCGAGGTCGCTGCCGCCGCTGCGAGTCTCGATGCGGCCGTCGCGATCCGTCCACTCGGTGATCAGCGCCACCACAGGCCACGGATTCTCGGAATCGATCTCCGTGGAGTTGGCACCTTCGAGGCCCGCCACGTTGCGGGCGAACTCGATGATGGCTGCGTGCAGGCCATAGCAGATACCGAGATACGGCACGTTGCGTTCACGCGCAAAGCGGGCCGCGGCAATCTTGCCTTCGAACCCCCGACCGCCGAAGCCGCCGGGAACGAGGATCGCGTCGGCAGCTTCGAGCCGGCCGGTGCCATCCCGCTCGATGTCCTCGGCATCGATGGCTTCGATCTCCACCCGGGTCCGGGCCTGGATGCCGGCGTGGATCAGCGCCTCGATCAACGACTTGTAGGCATCGAGCAGATCCATGTATTTGCCGACCATGGCCAGGCGGATGCGGCGATCGGGATGCAGATGAGCGTCCACCACCCGGCGCCACTCCGTCAGATCCGCTTCCGGTGCGTCGATGCTGAATTTCTCGCAGACGATACGATCGAGTCCGCTCTCGTGCAGCATCAAGGGGATCTGGTAAATGGAGGGGGCATCCTGCAGCGGTACCACCGCCCGCTCCTCAACGTTGGTGAACAGCGCGATCTTGCGGCGCGAAGAGTCGGGGATCTCATGATCCGAACGGCACACCAGGACGTCCGGCTGCAGACCGATGGAGCGCAGTTCCTTGACCGAGTGCTGCGTGGGCTTGGTCTTGGTCTCACCGGCGGTGGCAATGTAGGGCACCAGCGTCAGGTGGATCAGCATGAAGTTGTTGAAGCCCACCTCCAGGCGCAGTTGCCGGATGGCTTCCAGGAAGGGCTGCGACTCGATGTCGCCGACGGTACCGCCAATCTCGATCAGCGCGACGTCGTAGCCGGCTGCACCTGCAAGGATGCGACGCTTGATCTCGTCCGTGATGTGGGGGATGACCTGCACGGTCCCGCCAAGGTAATCGCCCCGCCGTTCCTTGCGCAGCACTTCCGCGTAGACGCTTCCGGTCGTGAAATTATTGCGCCGGGTCATCCGGGTGCGCAGGAACCGTTCGTAGTGCCCGAGGTCGAGATCGGTCTCGACGCCATCGGAGGTCACGAACACCTCCCCGTGCTGGAACGGACTCATGGTGCCCGGATCGACGTTGATATAAGGGTCGAGCTTGAGAATCGTGACGTTCAGGCCCCGGGCCTCGAGAATCGCCGCGAGGGAGGCCGAAAGGATGCCCTTGCCGAGAGAGGACACCACGCCGCCGGTCACACAGATGTATTGCGTCATGGAGAACCCATCCTGCTCGAGCGTGGAGCTATGCGAAGTCACGGGGGCTGTGCCGCCGCAAACAGCTTCCCACGGATGGGAGCTCAGATTAACAGAGCCCCCTGACCGGCTCAATCAAAGCCGGCGCCGTCAGGGCTCTGAAGGCGTCCAGATCAGCCGCCACCCGGCCTCGTCCGGCGCCGCCTGCCAGCCTGCGGCGACATACAGCCCGGCAATGGCCACCAGCTCGCCGGCAACGAAGATCAGCGGCACGCCTGCGCGCTCCCATGAGGGCACCGCAGCTTCCTGAAACAGATCCTTCAGCGTGCGACTGCCCACGCGTCCCGCCGGCCGAAGACGTTCGCCACCGCAGCGGAAGCGAACCTCGATGGGTCCTGCCACCTGCTTCAGGCCCGCACCTGCGACCGGCTCCGCGGCGAGGCATCCGTGCGCCATGACCAGCGGCTCTGGTGGACGCCAGGTCATGGCACCGGCCGGCGGCTCCGGACGGGCAACCGGAACCACGAACAGGGCACCCGCGAAGCGCCGAACCTGCCAGGGTCCGAGTTCGACACAGACACCGGCATCGGCGCGGGCATCCTTCTGCCGCAGGATCTCCGCCAGCCGGCGCCGTGAAGGCGCAGGGACCCCGGCTGCGGCGAGCCAGTTACGCAGGCGTACCGCAGCCACTTCCAGGGGCCCATCGAGGCTGTTTACAGGCAACTCAGCAGGCGCGGGGCCCAGCAGAATGGCCAGCGCCGCTTTTTGCTCACCACACAGCGCTGCTGCCCGCGCCAGGGTTTGGCGGTAGCCGGGCCAGCGTCGTTCCAGCAGCGGCAGAATCGCATGCCGAAGGTAATTCCGGTCCTGTTCGAGGCTCGCGTTGCTCGGATCCTCGCAGACCTCGAGCTTAAGTTCATCGGCCGCCGCGAGCAGGACGCGGCGGTCGAGATCCAGCAATGGTCGTTGCAGCCAGCCCGAGCCGAGCCGGCGCCGTGCCGGCATTGCGGCCAATCCTGCCGGACCGGAACCGCGCAGGAGCCGCAGCAGGAGGGTTTCCGCCTGGTCATCACGATGATGGGCGAGCAGCAACGTCGAGCCATCCGCGACCTGTGCGGCGAAGGCGGCGTACCGGGCACGACGGGCATCAGCTTCGAGACCGGCATCCGTACGCTCGACCTCGAGCCTGTGCACGTCGCAGGCCACGTCCAGACTGCGGCACAGCGCCTCGGTGGCAGCCGCCCAGGACACGGAATCACGCTGCAGGCCATGGTCGACGTGCAATGCGCGGGGCGGCGGCCAGCCCTCCAAGGCATGCCAACGGGCCAGCACGACCAAGAGGACGCTGGAGTCAAGACCACCGGAGCAGGCGACGATGCGCCTGACCGGCGCCAGATCGGCCAGCTTCGTCCGCAGACACGCAGCGACGGCCGCGACCGCGTCGCCGGCGCCCGCGTCCCGCTCAAGCCATGCCGACATCACGATAGCGCAGGCGGACATCGTCCACGCCGAGGTCCTCCTTCAGACGCTGCAGAAGATCGTCGCAGGGCTCGACCCGCCACTCCTCACCGAGCTTGAGACGCGCCTCCGCGTCGCAGCGGGCATAACACACCGCAACCGGACAGCCCTGGCCGCGATAGGGGGTGAGGATGCGCCGCAGCTGTTCGGCGAAATCGGGACCGACGCGCTCCGCGGACAAACGGATGTCCACGGCATCGGCGAAGCGCAGGCGAGCCTCGGTCAGCGAATAGACGGCCTGGGCGCGCACCCGGGTGGAGCCCGAGTAGTCGTCCACCCCCACCTCGCCTTCCATGACCACCAGCGCATCGCGGGTGAGCTTCTCCCGGCTCGCCTCGAGGAGATCGGCAAACACCGACACCTCGATCCTGCCGCTGCGGTCATCCAGGGTGACGAAGGCAATGGGATCCCCGCGCTTGGTCCGGATGACGCGCTGATCGACGATCATGCCGGCCACCAGCTGCGGATGCCGTTCGGCCCGCAGCTCACTGATGCGCACGGGCGCGAAACGCCGGATCTCCTCTTCGTAGGCCTCGATAGGGTGGCCGGTGAGATACAGCCCGAGCGTCTCTTTCTCGCCCTGCAGGCGCTGCTGATCGGTGAACGGCCGAACATCGCCATGGCCGACGCAGGGCGCCTCGAGCACTGCTGCGCCCGGCTCGCCGAACAGGTCACCCATGCCGATTTCGGCATTGCGTGCGGCCTGCTCGGCGCTGCGCAGGGCCTCGTCGATGCCGCTGAGCAAGGCGGCGCGGTGCGGGTGGCCGGCGCGGTCCGGCGGCGCGACGCTATCCAGCGCGCCGGCGCGGATGAGTGCCTCGAGCACACGCTTGTTCAAACGCTTCGCGTCGACCCGACGGCAGAGGTCGAACAGGTCGTTGATGGGGCCCTCGGCGCGTGCCGCCACCAGCATCTCGATGGGGCCTTCGCCGACGCCCTTGATGGCGCCAAGCCCATAGACGATGGCGCCCTCGGGGGTGACCGTGAAGCGGTAGTGGCCGCGGTTCACGTCCGGCGGCAGGATGGTCAGGTCCATCTGCCGGCATTCCTCGATGAAGGTGACGATCTTGTCCGTGTGCTGCATGTCCGCCGACATGACCGCGGCCATGAAGGCGGCAGGATGGTGCGCCTTCAGCCAGGCCGTCTGATAGGACACCAGGGCATAGGCGGCGGAGTGGGACTTGTTGAAGCCGTAGCCGGCGAACTTCTCCATCAGATCGAAGATGTACGTGGCGGTGGCGGCATCGATGCCCCGCGCCGCAGCGCCGTCGGTGAACAGTTGCCGCTGCTTGGCCATCTCCTCGGCTTTTTTCTTGCCCATGGCGCGGCGCAGCAGGTCGGCCTGTCCGAGGGTGTAGTCCGCGAGCACCTGGGCGATCTGCATCACCTGTTCCTGATACAGGATGACGCCGTAGGTGTTCTCCAGGATCGGGGCGAGATCCGGGTGCGGGTAGGTCACCGCGGCCCGGCCATGCTTGCGGTCGATGAAGTCGTCCACCATGCCGGACTGCAGCGGACCGGGACGAAACAGAGCCACCAGCGCGATCATGTCTTCGAAGGAGTCAGGCTGCAGACGCCGGATCAAGTCCTTCATGCCGCGGGATTCGAGCTGGAACACGGCCGTGGTCTCGGCCTTGCGCAACAGCTCGAACACGGCTGGCTCGCCGAGCGGCAGATCGGCGATGTCCAGCGCCGCCTCGCCGCGCTCGGCCCGCTCCCGGTTCACGGTCTGCATGGCCCAGTCGATGATGGTGAGCGTGCGCAGGCCGAGGAAGTCGAACTTCACCAGCCCGGCCCGCTCCACGTCGTCCTTGTCGAACTGGGTCATGATGGCGCCGGAGTCGTCCGCCACCAGCGGCACGAAGTCGGTGAGCCGGCCCGGCGCGATCACCACGCCGCCGGCGTGCTTGCCGATGTTGCGGACCAGGCCCTCGAGCTTGTAGGCCATCTCCATGATTTCACCGACTTCTTCGTTCTCGGCGACGAAGCTGGCCAGCGCCTCCTCCTGAGCCATGGCCTTGGACAGGGTCATGCCGACCTCGAACGGGATCAGCTTGGAAAGCTTGTCCGCGAGGCCGTAGGGCTTGCCCTGGACCCGGGCCACGTCGCGCACCACGGCCTTCGCCGCCATGGTGCCGAACGTGACGATCTGGGAGACCGCCTCCTGGCCGTAGAGGTCCGCCACGTGGGCGATGACCCGGTCGCGCCCCTCCATGCAGAAGTCGACGTCGAAGTCGGGCATGGACACCCGTTCCGGATTGAGAAAGCGCTCGAACAGGAGGTCGTACTCGAGGGGATCGAGATCGGTGATGTCCAGCGCGTAGGCCACCAGCGAGCCGGCGCCGGAGCCGCGGCCGGGACCCACGGGAATGCCGTGCTGCTTCGCCCAGCGGATGAACTCGGCCACGATCAGGAAGTAACCCTGATAGCCCATCTGCAGAATGATGCCGAGCTCGAAGGTGAGGCGCTCATCGTAGCTGCGACGGCGCTCGGCGTAAGCTGCAGCGGCAGGATCGAGGATGCGGGTCAGACGGCGTTCGAGGCCGGCCCGGGCTTCGGCCTCGAAGTAGCTGGCTTCGGTCTCGCCCGGCGGAATCGGATAGTCCGGCAGGAAGTACTCGTCGAGCTTCAGCTCCAGGCTGCAGCGGCGGGCGATCTCCACCGTGTTCTCGAGCGCCTCGGGCAGGTCAGCGAACAGCTCGGCCATCTCCGCCGGCGTGCGCAGATACTGCTGCTCCGAGTGGCGGCGGGTCCGACGCGGATCACCGAGCACGCGACCCTCGTGGATGCAGACCCGGGTCTCGTGGGCTTCGAAGTCTTCGGCATCGAGAAAGCAGACTTCGTTGGTCGCCACCACGGGGCAATCAAGGGACGTCGCCAGCGCCACGGCGCCATGCACCCAGGCATCGTCGCCGGGACGCCCCGTGCGCTGCACTTCCAGGTAGAACCGGTCCGGGAACAGCTCGAGCCAGCGCTTCAGCAGTTCGGCGGCTTCCTCGGGGCGCTCATTGAGCATGAGCCGTCCCACTTCACCGTCGCGGCCGCCCATGAGCGCGATGAGCCCGGCACCGCGATCATCAAGCCAGTCGCGCTGAATCAGTGCCCGCTGCTGACGCTGGCCCTCGAGAAAGCTCTTGGACACCAGCTCCGTGAGATTCCGGTAGCCCACTGCGTCCTGCACCAGCAGCGTGATGCGGCTGGGTTCGTCGTCCTCGTTGGCGCCGGCCAGCCAGACATCACAGCCGACGACGGCTTGCACGCCAGCGCTCTGGCAGGCCGCGTAGAAGCGCACCAGCGCGAACAGATTGGATTGATCGGTGACCGCCACCGCCGGCATGCCGGCGCGACGCACCCGCTGCACGAGATCCTTGACCTTGATCAGCCCGTCCACCAGGGAGTACTCGGTGTGGACACGAAGATGGACGAATTCGGGGGCTGTCATGGCAGGAACCGAGGTCCTCCGACGGGTGCTGGCGGGAAGCGGCCACGATACCACTCCCGACGCCAACGTGGGGTTTCGATCGCTCGAGCGCAGCCTTGTGGGAGCCTGCAGGCGCCGAAGGCGACGCAGCGATCGGGGACTGATCCTGACGCGAGCGTCACGCACAACGACTCGGCCCGTCCGCCTGCGGCGGCCTGGGCGCTCCCACAGGGTGACGCATGAACGTCGCCTTGTGGGAGCCTGCAGGCGCCGAAGGCGACGCAGCGATCGGGGACTGAT
>REEU01000017.1 GCA_007694905.1 Gammaproteobacteria bacterium
CTGGGCCTCACAGGCCGCAGGGCGGCGTCGCGATCGCGGACTGCCGCCGGGTTCAGGCGTGACGCAGATCGCGACGCCCGCTTCGCGGACGTCAGCTCCCACTGGTGCCTCGCGTACATCGCCGTTGTTCCTTCCGCGACAGCTTGAACGATGGTTCGTGGCGGGCTCAGGTCTGGCACGCCTGGACCTGGTCACCCGGGAAGGGTAGATCAGCGGATCATGCCGAGTTCGCGCAGGGTGGCGAGGAGGTGATCGGCGGCCTCCTCGGGTGATACCTTGGAGGTATCGAGTTCGATCTCTGCGGATTCCGGCGCCTCATAGGGCGAGTCGATGCCGGTGAAGTTCTTCAGCTCGCCGCGCCGCGCTTTCTTGTAGAGACCCTTGGGGTCCCGCGCTTCGGCGACGTCAAGCGGCGTGTTCATGTAGACCTCGATGAACTCCCCCTCGTCGAGCAACTCCCGTGCCAGCTGCCGCTCGGAGCGGAACGGCGAGATGAACGCGGTCAGCACGAGCAGCCCCGCATCCACCATCAGCTTGCCCACCTCCGCGACCCGGCGGATGTTCTCCACCCGGTCCGCCTCGGTGAAGCCGAGGTCCCGGTTCAGTCCGTGGCGGACGTTGTCGCCGTCCAGCAGGTAGGTGTGCACTCCGAGTGCGTGCAGCCGTTTCTCCAGCAGATTCGCCACCGTGGATTTGCCGGAGCCGGACAGCCCCGTGAACCACACCATGCCGGCGCGGTGGCCCTTCATCACCGCCCGTGACGCCTTGTCCACGTCCACGTGCTGCTGATGGATGTTGTGGGCCCGGCGCAGGGCGAAGTTGAGCATGCCGGCGCCGCAGGTCTGATGCGTCATTCGGTCGATGAGAATGAAGCTGCCCATCTCCCGGTTCGCATCGTAGGGGTCGAATGCTATCGGCCGGTCGAGGCTGATGTTGCACACGCCGATGCCATTGAGTTCCAGCTTGTCCGCGGCCAGATGCTCGAGGGTGTTCACGTTCACCTGGTACTTGATAGCGGTGACGGTGCCGACGACTGTGCTGGTGCCCGCCTTGAACAGGTAGTTGCGACCGGGAAAAAGCGGATCGTCTTGCATCCAGACGATGCGTGCCTCGAACTGATCCGCCACTTCCGCCGGCGCGTCGGCCGTGACAATGACGCCGCCACGTGAGATGTCCACCTCGTCGGTGAGCGTGAGCGTCACCGACTGACCGGCCTGGGCCCGCGGCAGATCGCCCTCGTCCGTGACGATGCGCGCGATGCGGCTCTCCTTGCCCGAAGGCAGGATGCGCACCCGCTCGCCGGGGGCGACTGCACCACTGACGATGCTGCCGCAGAAGCCGCGAAACTCTGCGTTCGGCCGATTCACCCACTGCACCGGCATCCGGAACGGGGCGCGCAGCATGCGGGAGGCATCCACTTCCACCATCTCCAGCAGCTTCAGCAGCGAGGGTCCGGTGTACCAGCCCATGTGCGCACTCGGCTCGGTAACGTTGTCACCCGTCAGCGCGGAGACCGGAATAGCGGTGAACGCCGAGATGCCGATCATGCCGGCAAAGGCCTGGAAATCGGCGACGATCTGGTCGTAGACCGACTCGGCATACTCCATCAGGTCCATCTTGTTGATGGCCAGCACCAGATGACGGATGCCCAGCAGGTGGGCGAGATAGCCGTGGCGGCGGGTCTGGGTGAGCACGCCGCGGCGGGCGTCGATGAGCAGGATGGCGGCATCCGCGGTGGATGCGCCGGTGACCATGTTGCGCGTGTACTGCTCGTGGCCTGGCGTGTCCGCGACGATGAACTTGCGCGCATCGGTGGCGAAGTAGCGGTACGCCACGTCGATGGTGATGCCCTGTTCCCGTTCCGCCGCGAGCCCGTCCACCAGCAGGGCGAGGTCGATCGCTTCGGCCTGGGTGCCCCACTTCTTCGAGTCCCGCTCGATGGTGGCGAGCTGATCCTCGAACAGCATCTTGGAGTCGAACAGTAACCGGCCGATCAGCGTACTCTTGCCGTCGTCGACGCTGCCGCAGGTGATGAAACGCAGCAGTTCCTTGCGCTCGTGGCGAGCGAGGTAGTCGTCGATGTCGAGCGCGATCAGGTCATCGTGGACATGGGACATCAGAAGTAGCCTTCCTGCTTTTTCTTTTCCATGGATGCGGCGGCATCGTGGTCGATGACGCGGCCCTGGCGTTCCGAGGTCCGGGTCAGCAGCATCTCCTGGATGATGCCCGTGAGCGTGTCCGCCTCGGACTCCACCGCACCGGTGAGCGGATAGCAGCCCAGCGTCCGGAAACGCACCTTGCGCATGACCGGACGTTCCCCCGGGGCCAGCGGCATGCGCTCGTCATCCACCATGATCAAGGTCCCGTCCCGGACCACCACCGGCCGTTCCGCCGCGAAATACAGCGGCACGATGGGAATCTTCTTCAAGTAGATGTACTGCCAGACGTCGAGTTCGGTCCAGTTCGACAGCGGAAACACCCGGATGGACTCGCCTTTGTGCTTGTGGGCGTTGTACAGCCGCCACAGCTCCGGGCGCTGATTCTTCGGATCCCAGCGATGCTGATTGGAACGGAAGGAGAAGATGCGCTCCTTGGCCCGGGACTTCTCCTCGTCGCGACGTGCACCCCCGAACGCGGCATCAAACCCGTACTGGTTCAGCGCCTGCTTCAGGCCCTCGGTCTTCATCACGTCGGTATGGATGGCCGAACCGTGGGTGAAGGGGCTGATGCCGCGCTTTTCGCCTTCCGGGTTGACGTAGACCAACAGGTCCATGCCCATTTCCGCGGCGATGCGATCACGGAACGCATACATCTCCTGGAACTTCCAGCGCGTGTCGATGTGCAGCAGGGGGAAGGGCGGTTTGGCGGGATAGAACGCCTTCATGGCCAGGTGCAGCATCACCGCGCTGTCCTTGCCGATGGAGTAGAGCATCACCGGATGCTCCGCCTCGGCGACCACCTCGCGCAGAATGTGGATGCTCTCGTCCTCGAGCCGTTCGAGGTGGGTGAGGCGTGCTTCGTCGATCATGAGTACCCGAATCCCTTGCGATGGCGGCGAATGCCCGAGTGCGCCTGACCGGCCGGAGGTGTCGCTCCTGCAGGCCGCGACGCGCAACGCATCCTACCGTCTTGCAGGGCTCGTCGCACTGCACCCTGCTCCTGTGTTGCCACCGATTCTGTCGGAACGTAGCCTAGCCTTCAGGGGTTGAACGCGCATCGACGTACGGCTACGCATCGCGACGTCATGGCCATTGGAGCCTTGCGGACCCAGATCTGTAGCCGATACCGTCCAGGGCGAACGCGGTAGAGCGGTAGCGTGCCCACATGGGCGCGGCTCCCATTGCAGCTCAACCGCTCGCACCCCACATCATGCCGCCA
>REEU01000072.1 GCA_007694905.1 Gammaproteobacteria bacterium
CAGGGTGACCAGTCCCGCGGTGAACCAGGCGTCCCAGGGCATGTGATTCGGCTCCAGTAAAGGCAATACAGCAATGCGGGGTCGGACCAAGACAACCCATTGTTTTTATGACGAATGAGTCCTGAAACCGCGCATCAAAACGACTTAAAGGGCCGTTTTCTGGCCCAATTCGACCCCGTTAAGGACAACAGCCCCCCGGAACCACAGGCGTTCCGGCGCTAAACCCAGCGAAGGCCTTAGACACCCATTTTGGGCCCGAAAAATCGATGTCTAAGGCCGAATTTAGCGGCATTTTTGTGCTTTTTACATTTTTAATCAATGCGTTGCCTTGGTCCGACCCCGAAGGATCACTGTGCGCGGTATTGGCGGAGGAGCGGTGCGAGCTGCGCTGAGGGGATGGCGTAGCTGATGCCGCTGGGGCTGCCGACCGCGGCCTCGCGACCGCCCTGCACGAACACCTGGTTGATGATGCCAACCACCTCGCCGGTGCCGATGCGGTACAGGGGGCTGCCGCTGTTGCCCGGGTAGGCGGTGGCATCCAGCTGGAAGATCATGGGTGGGTCGCGTCGCAGGGCCGCGACGCGTCGCTCGTCGAGTTCGCGGGACGTGCGAGCGGGGATTGCAAGGGGCGTGTGCGCGGACACGGTGGCTCGGTGGGTCGCTGGATAGAGGCCGAGGATCATGCCGATCGGGAAGCCGGTGAAGGCGAACTTCTCGCCTACCCGGACGGTGCTGGAGTCACCCAGTGCCAGCGCTGGAAGCGCGGGGCCGCTGATGCGCAGCAGCGCGAGGTCGTTCTCTCGCGTGCTGACCACCATCTGGGCATCGTGGATCTGGGTGTTCCGGCCGCTTCCGCTGACCGCGACCAGGCGCTCACGATTCTCGGTGTCCATAAGATCGGGGAGAACATGGTGGTTCGTGACCACCAGCCGGCCGTCCTCAATCACGAAGCCCGTGCCAAGGTGGCGCAGGCGCGGACTTCGAGTGGACTGGAAAGTCGCGACACTCACGATGGAGGGCTCGATACGCTCGACGGTGCCGGGAAGCGCGTCGGCGTGGGCCACGCCGCCCATGGCGATGCCCCATACAGCCAGAAACGGAAGAAGGCCCCGCAGGGTTGCGGCGCGCGCAGTACGCGATTGAGACCGGCACCGGTCGAAGGGACTCAAGGTATCAACGCTGGAAGGGTCGCTCATCGGATCGGGCCTCGGTTAGTAACAGGACTGTGCACCATGCGCATGAACCCGGACAGCCAGGGCCGGGCGTGTCACAGCCCGCGATCAGGCGCAGGTCCAGCCTACGTCGATCCGGACTTCATCGCCATCCCGCCCGCAACACCAAGCTCCGCGGCTACGACAGCCACTGTCCGCCTCGCTGGCCCGGGAGGTCTCCCCCGGGCATCGGCTGACCCGATGCGGGCATGTCAGAGTTGACGCAACGGGCGTAGCGTAACCCGGCGTGCCGGGAACGACGTTGCTTTGCGGCCATGGGCGGGTGCGAGACCCGTCGGGTTACGCCCCCTAGGCTAACCCGACCTACGGTTTGCGGCTTTTCATCGTCAGGAATGGCGCAGGGCCATGAGAGTTAGCGGTCCGTTTTCGCGGCAAGAAACAGGCTTCGAAGGCGAAATTTACCGAGATTCCGTGTAACTTCTCCAACATACTCAGTTCCTTGCCCTGGTCCGACCCCGGAGGACCCCAGACCCCGGAGGACCCGGCAAGCGCCGCAAGCGGAGAGCAACGATGTTCAGGCACTGTCTGTCGAAGCCGGCGCTCGTGCAGGCTTCTCTTACCCTGTGGCTCTTGATGAGCCCTGCGGCCGCCTTTTCCGACTTCAATGTGGGCGAAGCCTCCCGGCCAGCGCCGCTGCGCATGCTGGAAGCGGGTCCGGAGAACTACCGTACTGCCGTTTCCCGCCTTCGGCCTGGGGACCGCCTGCAACTGACCCCCGGCCAATACCGTCATGGCCTGCGGCTTCATGACCTCGCCGGCACGGCAGAGCACCCTATCGTGATCTCCGGGCCCGAGAGCGGCGAACCGGCCGTGTTTCTGGCCCGATCCGGGGCCAATACGGTGAGCCTTCGGGACGCCGCGTTTCTGACAATCCGGCATCTGACCCTTGATGGCCAGGGCCTCAATGTCGCCGGCGTCGTGGCCGAGGCGCCAGGTGCATGGACCAACGACATCACCCTGGAACATCTGCGCATCCGCAACCATGACGGCTCGCAGGGCAACACGGGGATCACCACTCGCGCCCCCGCCTGGAACTGGGTCATCCGCCATAACGATATCCGCGATGTGGGGACGGGCCTTTATCTGGGACGGCCCGACGGCACCGGACCCTTCGTGCACGGATTGATCGAGCACAATGTCATCGCGAATACGCTGGGCTACAACATGCAGATCAAGCACCAGAATGTCCGCGAGCCGTTGCCGGGGATGCCGACCGAGCCAGGTGAAACCGTGATCCGGTACAACGTGTTCAGCAAGGCCGAGCGCTCGAACAGCGGCGCCCGGGCAAGGCCGAATCTACTGGTAGGGCATTGGCCGCCCGAAGGCGCCGGGGCGGAGGATCGCTACCTGATCTACGGCAATCTGTTCCACCAGAACCCCTACCAGCGGTTGTTCCAGGGCGAGGGCAACGTGGCGCTGTACAACAATCTGTTCTTCAACAGTCACGGGGACGCGCTGCTGATCTGGCCACACAACGATCGGCCGAAGGACGTGCATGTGTTGTACAACACGGTCGTGGCGCGGGGGTTCGGCATCCGGATCGACGCACCCGATCCCGCGTACGAACAGTTGGTCGCGGGCAATGCGGTGTTCGCGGGCAACCCGCTGGTCCTGGATGGAGGCGTCGACAACCGCTCGAATCACCTCGATGCCTTCGCGGCCGCAGGCAGGCTTTTGACGTCCGTCGAGCCGGATCTGACGCGACTCGACCTGTTCCCCCGCGATCAGTTGCTCCGTCGCGACGCTGAGGAGTTTCGGGCGCCCGACTTCCTGCATCTCGATCACGACTACAACAGATGGCTTCGGGAGACGGCTGTCTGGGGCGCATACGCCAGCGACCACGAGACCAATCCGGGCCGCCGAATGGAGAAACGGTAGGGGTACCGCGCTACGATGTCGACCACCGGCCGTGTCGACTTGGGATTCCGCCTGGACCGCCAGTCGCCGCGGCCGTGACATCCGCTGTCCGCCTCGCAGGCCCCGGCGTCGCGCGCGCGCATGGGCTGGCGCATGCGTGTGAGAGTTGGCGTAACAGGCGTTAGCGGTCCATTTTTCCGGCAAGAAACGGGCGTCTAAGGCGAAATTTGACGGGATTCCGTGCAACTTTTCCAACATACTCAACCCCTTGTCTTGGT
>REEU01000032.1 GCA_007694905.1 Gammaproteobacteria bacterium
CCGACGTTGTGATACAGGCTCCTGCACTGGCGGGTAGCGGCGTCACCGATCGGGCCCGGGTTCGTGCTTATGTCTTTGCGCATGAGCGTCTATGTCGGCAAGGGGTGCGTCGTGCTGATCTGTCGCTCCTGAAGAGCGGTACGTTGGAACACCGCTATGCGCGCTTCGCAAGGAACCTGCTTGTATTCGAGGACACGTCCTACTTCTCGAGCGAGATCGCACCCCTCGAGAAGATCGAGGCTCGCCTGGCTACATTGGAGAGCGGTCGGCCGCTCCGATTTGTCTATTGCGGTCGTCTGGTCGCACGCAAAGGGGTCGATGTCTCGGTGCGGCTTATCGCACGCGCGCGAGCACTAGGGGCTCGTGTCGAGCTGGAGATCATTGGCTCGGGACCGGAGCAAGCGGCCATCGCCGCTCTTGTTGATGAAGTCGGTGTGCAGGGCGCTGTGCACCTTGCAGGGGCTGCGACCTACGGGCCAGAGTTGATCGAGCGCCTCGCCAGCTTCGACGGATTGCTCTTCACGCCGACGGCTGAAGACACTCCGCGGATGATCTTCGATGGCTACGCCGCCAGCCTTCCGCTCATTGCCTCGCCTATCCCCTACGTGGAACAGCGCGCGCGTGCGGAGCATGCTACCGAACTCCTACCTACTGATCTGGATGAGGCTGCCGAAGCACTCCTCGCGCTGGATCGCTGCCGCGGGCGCCTGGCAGAACTCACCAGACGGGCCGGAGAGGCTGCGCTACACCACTCTGCCGACGCATGGTATGCGCGCCGGGCAGCCAGAACGCATGAGGCTGTCGAACGCCGCCTGCGAGAAAACTCGCGGTGAAGACTCATTCCGCTATCGGTGATTCAACGGATCTGCAGACCAAGGCGTGCTGATTCGCTGGAACTATCGGGCCTCAACGATAACGGTTGACAGGAAAATCCAATCTGGAGCGTCACCGTACCGGCGCTCTAGACCCGAGAGTTCTACGATCCCTGACTCTGAGACATGTGGCTTACAGAAGCGGGTTTCGCCGAACCCCGCCCGAATGAGTTCTCGTTGGAGTTGAGCACCGGAGTAGATGTGCTTGTGGCCGTAGAAGTTGAAGCATGAGTTGAGCCACATTTCTGGCGAAAACTCCTGTTGGTTCAGCCAGAACTGTCCCCACTCGTCCGCTTTTCGCTCCTCCATGCCAAGGTAGATCCTGCAGCATTCGTCGGCTCCAGGTGTCGTCAGGCGCATCACCCCCCCTGGCTTCAATATCCTGCGGGCTTCCGCGAGAAAAATCCTGCCCTCGTCCAGTTCCACGTGTTCGATGACTTCCTCGGCGTAAATCGCGTCCAGGCAGGCGTCTGGAAACGGCAGCGGCTTGGTGATATCGAGATCGAAGTCGACCGGATGCCCGGACTCGAAATCGGTGTTTATCCATCCCGGCATGCGATTTGGACCACACCCCACATGAAGGCCGTGGAAACCAGGCTGTGCGAGGTATTCGGGCACCAGGCGACGTTTGGTCCTGGTGTCCCGCAAGCCCTTCAGTTCGTGCTTCACGGCCTTGATTGGCTGATATGCCCAACGAAGAACCCTGTAGAGGCGGGAGTCGCGGCGTATAGCCTGCGTTAAGGTGTTCTGTTGACCCGGCATGACGCTTTTCCCCGTACTGCCATAATCTTGGTGCGTGAATATTCCCCAGTGCCTGAGCTATTGCCGCATAGCCGGCAACATGGGCCAACGTGGAGAGTTGCTTGGCTGATACTAGCGGGAACGTCGGGTGCTCGCCACGATTGGCACTCGAATTTCGGGGGCATGTACGCCGCAGCCCCGCAGTAAGGGTTGAACTCGTCCGCGGCTAGAGGGGACGCGCCAGCGCTCCTGCACCTTTGTTCATTTCACAGGCAATGCCAAGATACTCGAATAACTGCCGACTCCCGTCCTCAGCCACCTCCCTGAACCGCCCATTGATCATCAGCGTCTCACCCCCCCATAGAAACCGAAACGCAAACAACAACGCCTCCGATGACATCTCGACGTCACAGTCTTCGCGCGAATATCCGGCCGGCTCCATGTGCCGCAGCAAGCAGTAGTCGAAGCTCCGCTTGTGGTCGGTGAGCCAGATCCGCGCAGGTCGGATCCGGAGCAGGGCAATCTCCATCAGGGCCCGGAGCCGCCCCCACAGGCGACGGCGGCTGTGCCGGCGCAATTGGTAGGCGGCATTCAGCTTCACCGCGCTCAATCGCACCCGCAGCGCCGAGCGATCGCCGATCACGCGCTGGCTGAACCGTTCCGCGGCGGTCATCAGGCTCGCGATGTCGATGGTCGTACCATGGTAGCGTTGCCGCTCGCCAATGCCGGCGAGATCGGCTGCGTAGCGCTTGATGGCCAGTTCGCTGTCATGCACGCTGCCCAGCGCCCACCGATCCCCCGGATACAACACCACCGGTTGAGCCTCGGTCTGCCCGGCAATCCACGCCGCAGCATCCCCCACGGGGCGCATCGCGGAGTTCATGTAGAAGTTCTCTTCATGACAGAACCACACGAAACTGGCAAACGGAATCACATGCTTGGCCTTCAGCGTACGCGTCTGGCGCACCGTGCGTTCGAGCATGGTTACCGCACCGGCCTCGCGACGAGCCTGGTCCTCCGCGTTGCCAGCCCAGGCGGAGATGGAGAACTGCGTCAATAGCACATCGACGTCGCCCGTCTTGGCATGCAGCGCATCCACCTGTGCCTGGGAATTGGCCTGACAGTCGTTGAGATTGAGGACCGTGCCCTCAGGCGTGCGCACCAGCAGCCAGGAGTCATCCGAGCCTTCCCAGGTTTCGCACTTGAGTTCAAAGCCCTCGGCCAAGGTCTGCCACTGGCCCGAGGGCAGCTCCACGACGCGTCCGAACCCCAGTTTCTCGCAGTGCAGGGCGACTTTCCGGTCCAGACTCTCGTGAAAGAGCACGGTGATCTGCTGGCGCACAGGCTCAGGGATCATCGCCAACGTGCGCGGGCTGAAATGATCCGGATGCTCGTGTGAGAACCAGAGGTGCGTGACCGTCGCAAAATCCTCGGTCCCGAACACAGGATCCGCCAGCAGCGCCCAGCCATCATCGAAAGCGGTGCCCGCGAGCCACGGATCGCAGAGCAGGTGCACGGGGTCACGGCGCAAGACGACGCTGGCGTGGGCGACGAACTCGATCTTCATGGGTGGTCCCTGTGGTTGTTGTTCTCGGGGCGGGTGACGCTCTTCAGGCACCACCCCCGGCGCAGCCACCCTACGCCTTCGTGGTGGCGCTTCAGCGGAACAGCGTCACAGTCCCGGCGGGCCGTGACGAGGCTTGCCTGCAGCCCAGCCCCCGGGTATGATTCGCGGCTTGTTTTCGGGGCCATAG
>REEU01000079.1 GCA_007694905.1 Gammaproteobacteria bacterium
GGCGGAGCTGGCAAAGCACCGTGTAGCCGTCGAGGTCCCGTGGGTCCTGTGACGGTGATCGTAGTTGAATGTCCAGCGAGAAGGTGGCCCGCTGGAATATCTGGATGTTGTACGTAGCGGCCATAATGTCTCCTATGCCTGCATGAACGTGGTGACATCCCGGACCCACACTGTTCGGGGCGTGATCCCCTTTGGAGCAGCCCATACCGCCCGGACCTCGACATCTCCGTGGTCGCCGCCATCCCTAGCGTTGACCTCGAATGCAGGCTCGGACCATGCGGAGGGCAGGCCGCTCGGGTGTGCCGCCGAAAATGCGGACCAGTCAATGTATGGACCGGATCTTTCCTGGAGGCCGATCCTAACTCTACCGTCAGCGGTCACCTCAATGTGGATCGCTGCGGCCTCTCCGTCCGTTGTCGGATTGGCTCCCGTCTCTGCGCTTACGGACTGCCCGCCGTGGGTCAGCGTCACCCGGTAGCGTGGCCCTCCCTGGCGCGTCAGCTCTAGCCTTGCGGCACCGCCAGCGCCGACCGCCCAGAGCGGTGTACCGGACGATGCCGCCAGTGTGCCGCGCTCGATGAACACAAACCCGATCCGGCAAGGCTCGGGCACGGGGAAGGCGAACGACAGGCTCTCGCCGTCACCGAGATCGAGGCCCACGGCGCCATCTGTGACCGTCCACGAAGGCCAACCAGCGGGCGCGGCGTACGTGGCGCCCACGGAGTCCGTCATGGTCGCAGATGAAGGGCGCGTCAGCGTAGCGGTCCCTGGAGTGATGGGGCTGGCCGAAAGGTCCGAGGCCCGCCACTCCAAGAGCAGGCGGGAGCGGGGCCGGGTCTGATCGTAGGGCTGGCGTACACCGCGATTCCTCATGGTCACCTCCACGCTTGGCGGTAGTACATGACGCCGGGCTCCGAGGCGCGGACGCTGGGGCGATCACCGGGATCCAACGAAAAGAACGAGCCGCCGTCCCACACGGACCAGTCTACTTCGCGGGCGTTGGCGTCACCGACCACGACGTAGGGGGAGACGTCCGTGCCGCAGTCCACCTCGAGGTATTCACCCGACTCCACCTCACCGAACTCCAGCACGGCCAGCTCAAAGCCAGAGCCGCCAAGGTATTCGATGGTGAGCCCGGAGAACGGTCCCGGGAAGACGAAGCGGGGCGCGGAAGGCGCTGTACCCAATTCGGGGCGCACCGGATCCGTGCCGACAGCCAGGATGGTAGGCTGGTAGGCGAACTCCACGGGATCGTCTTCGGTCAGGCGAAGCTCAACCCTCAAGTGCCCGGATCCATCAACCCAGGACGATTCGGTGATCTCCGTGCGGGCGTCTACGCCTTCCAGTCGGCATAGGCGGTATCGCCCGGGCGCGTCACCCCACTCCACCTCCACAAGCCCGTCGAGCTGGCGGATGAGACGGTCCATGGCATCGCGGCGCTCGGTGACTGCACCGGATTCGGTCCGCAGCGACACCGCTGTGGTCCGGGGTTGGCCCGTAGGCAGTCCTGTAGAGACTTGTCCAAGCAGGCCAGCGCCCCGCGAAGAGGATACGGTGGACGTTGGAACCGTCCACGGCCCCCCATCGGCCATCGGCAGCCATCCGAGTTCTCGCTCACTGGCGCCATTCAGGCGGATCACGAAATCACTCATAGCCCAGATTCACCTCTGGCGGGGACGGGTCGGATCCGTCGTGGTCGTCTGGGAAGAATGCGCTCGGTCGCTTCTTCGCCGGGAGGCCGTCCACCGGGCGTGTCCGCTGCACCTCGGTTGTCTGCTGATCGGTCTGAGTGTCGTAACGCACCGAGGCGAAGGACCTGCCGGGGGCGGGGATCTGGCGACTGATCCGGTTGGAGCGCGACTCGAAGTGGACCACGGCCTCGCCATCGCCGTCCCGGCTGATACGATCGACCTCGAACACTTCGTCGACACCGACCGACGGAACCATCACCCGGACCCGGGATCCTGGCCGCAGCCTTTCGGCCGCTTCGGTCGGCAGGTCCCATTCGCGGACAAGATCAACGACCCTCGCGGTCGGTTCCACCAAGCCGTAGCGGTGACGCCTCAAGGCCCGTTGACCGGCAGAATACAGCACGTTCGCGTGGCTGGTCTCGATCATTGGCACCTCTTCGTCTGGTGTCTGGAAGAGGTTGCGGCCAACGCTGTAGAACGTGAACGGCCTCGAAGAGACGGCGCTGTCGGGGCTCTCCCAGGTGAACCGCACGGCGACGCCAGCCGGCCACGTAAAAGGCAAGGGCTCGCGGATCATTTGGCCCCTGCGTCCGGTGGCTCGATGGTCGACCTCCAAGGAAGACGATGCGAGCGTGTTGCCGTTGTCCACTCGCTCCACCCTGGCCGTATGCGTCTGCGTACCGAGGCCCGCCGGTATTTGCATTGGCATCTGTATTGCGCCCGCGAACACCCCGACGCCCGGCAGGGAGCCAGTCTGCGGTATCCTGCGGACACCTGGACCTCGAATTAGCAAGTCTGGGGAAAGATCTCGCAGGAGCTGGATACAGACGACCCAGTGCGATTGACCTATGAGCTCCGCAGGAATTGCAGGCGGCTGGATGATTCTTACACTATCCCCGGGATCTCTTTCCCAGTGCCTGTCGATCCAGATGACGCGGACATCCGCCTCTCCAGACGAATCAGCCGCCGCATAGCTCCATGCTTGGCAGCGGAAAACTTCCGTTGTCCCCCCGACGCCGGTCTGTATGATGTCACCCGGCCAGATTTCATGTCCGGGCGGGAGGTTGTCGAGCGACAGTACACCGGCGTCGGAAATCCCCTGGAAGCGACAAGACTGATTCGCGCCGCCCATGCTTTCCGGCGGCCGGTATGCGATGTGCGCCTTGGGTATATGATCGGACGTTCCAGATGAGTCGAGGGGGATTTCCGGCTGGTACCAGTCCCCGATGTTGTCTATCTCTCTGGACGTGGTGAGAGAAGTCCCGTCCGGGAATGACACAACGCCGACCTGAAACCCCGGAGCGTTGCTCTCGCCGGTAAAAAAGTACACGTAGTGGCGACGGGTGAAATCGGTGTCGGCGTCTTCGCCTGGGTCCAGGCTAATCGTTAGCCGCCCGGACGAGTCGGTGGTCAGCGCCCCTGATACCGTGGAGGTGCGCGGTTGATAGCTTGACGCGGACCCGAAATAGAAATCACGGGCGACGACCCTTGTCGCTGCGTTGAAGCTCTGCGCGTTCAAATCGGTACTTGCGGGCAGTCCGTGTACGATACTGCTGTCAAGCTCAGACGTGGTAAAACGAACATTGTACATCGGGCCAAGGGTGCCGGATCCCTCGCTTGACCCCACGATCGCCGCGATGTCTACGGGCTCAGATGTGGATGTCTGGTACGGGTAGGACACGCCCGACGTCTGGATGCGGACGGCGGGTGAATCGACCAATGCTACGGATTGATACTGGAAGCGGAATGTATAGACGTTCGCAGGGTTTAGCGGTATGGTTAGACCCGAGATGACGTGGTTTGTGTTACCCGTTGCTCCGATGTCTTCGTTGAATATCTCGGTGCCGCTACCGAATGAAGACCCCTCCAGGACGATCAACCTCGCCTCCAAGCCCCCAGCCGGAGTGCTTACCGTGAACCCTGTCACCGTAATAGCGATGTCCGGGTCAACGTGTACGTCGAGGTCTCCGTCTGTGTTCAGGTTCCATGTCGGGAGGCCTGTTGAGGATAGCGATGGGGAATCCAAGCGTGGCGGCACGGGGTACCGCACCCCCACGTACACACCGGCGTAATCGAAGTCAGCGGCACCCTCTCCGTCCCAGATGTCGCCACGGAGGTCCGCATCCACGTGGAACGGGTCGCGGTGGTAGTTTTGCTCCCCGCGACCACGACCGTCGACCATCCCGACCAGATCAGTCGGTGCGCCCAGCCTATCGCGGCCAGACGGAGAACGGATGAGCGACTCGCGGGTGCCACTGGTGTCCTTCGTCAGCGTGACCGGAGTCCCCACAAGCGCCCCTGATGTCGCGTTCAGGTCCAGAACGCCGGGCGCCACGGAGCGCACGATCTCACCGTACACGATGCCCGATGGCGTCGCCCAGGCGAGATACGATCCCACCCACTGGCCAGCCTCAAGTACGGCGTCCTCGTCCGACCCCGGAACCGATACGCCGAACCTCCAGTTCTGACCCTCTGGACCCGATGGGCTGATGGACGCGACCTGATCTGCTCGTAGGGAAACCGTACCGAGTGTCGACGGCTGGGAGCCACCGTTGGGCGTCGAGCCCGTCACAAGGACCGCAGTGTGGGTGTTGCTCAGGTCTTCCGATTGTGAGTATGCGAGCAGCGAACCGGGATCATTTAGAACGACATCGTAGTCTGCGCCGCCTTCAACCCAACCGAAGTCGATGCGGTAAACACCAGCGTCATCGTCTGCGCGAAGGTCCCAGAACACGCCGTACTCGTCGGCCATCCAGCCCATCAACTCAAGGGGCGTCCAACCGTCCATGCCTACAGTCTTCCGCTCGGAGACACCCACGCGACCGGTGCGGAATATGTCGAACCCCCAGCCAGCCATCGTCGGAACCACCCAAGAGCCGATCATCTCGCGGGCGTTCAGGTTCACGGACGCGATGGCAGTATCGGCGGGGAAGCCCGTCCGTTCGCGGCGAATCGGCGCCCACCTCAGCAGATGATGAATCGGCACCAGATCAAGGCGCACGTTGGCGCGGGTGGCGTCCACGGAACGGCGGTCGACGATCCATTCCACGACACGCTCGCCAAAGTCTTGTCGGACGAAGCGACCCGGTTGCGTATGGCTCAAGTCGCCCGTGGCCGAAAGGGGGAACTCTACGCTGAGGCGGGACTCCACAGACTGGCGCGACTCCACCCACGGTGCGTCGACCCAATCGGGTATCGCGGAGAGGATACGCGACCCAAGCAAGTAGCGGGGACCGTCGGCGAGATAAAGGCTGGGCCTGGTCATGCGATCACCCTTCCAGATCCTGCATCACGGGTGGATCGAATACGCTCAGAACCCAGTGCGGAATCCAATTCACGAACACGAGCCGCGATCAATTCAGCCAGATCCTCACCTGATTGGCCTGGCTGCTGCATCACCTGAATCGTCACGCCCTGGCCAGCCGCACCGGTGCGCTGGTTGCGTTCGATAGCCCGGGTCGTGTCAAGGATTGATTGCAGGAATCCGTCATTATCCCGAAATCCACCAGACCGCATACCCGCACCGGCCATGGCGAAGGATCCGGCGCCGAAACGCTCCACGGGCGGCAGGGCCGACTGGTTGGCGGCCTGATTGCTCGACCTCATCCCGGAGGCCAAGCTCGAAATAGACCGGCGCATCTGGTCAAGTGCCCGGGACAGTTGATCCGTCTGAGCAGAAAGGCGCGTGTCCACCCGCTCGATGTGCTCACCGAAACCGCCGGCCATGGACGCGATGGCCCTTGCCACGTGGTCCGCAGATTCCCAGATGGCCCGCTCGACAACACTGGCAGCACCCGCGATCATGTCGCGGAGGCCATCAATGGCAGCGACGGCGCTGACCGATTCCTCAGCGGCTTCGGCTGCGCGGTCCCCCATGTCGGCCAATGCGTCCAGGATGTCGTCGACGTGGTGCGGAAGCTGGACGATTCGCTCCGTGGCCATCCAGAGCGTTTCCCAGAGCTTTTGGAGGTCCTCGCGCACCAAGTCCAAGCGCTCGGCCAGCATCTGCGCCAGGAAGTCAGTCGATATCGCTACCTGCTGAACGACAGCCGTGAATCCCTGCGAATCCCTGCCACGACCCAGGAGGCTGCCGAGGATGTTACCGACGCCCTCGGTGAACTTGTCCCACAGGTTGCGGTCATCAAACGGGGCGCCCCCGAAACCCCCGCCGAACGAAGGGCCCTGGGGTCCGAAGCCCGCGGGCCCCTGCATTCCGAATTGCGGTACGCCCTGGGCGCCTTCGGCCATTTGATCGAAAATGGCCTTGACCTTGTTCCAAAGGTTCTGCACGATGTCGAGAATGTCGTCGCCCCACTCCTTCCAGATGTCGCGAGCGGTCGCAAGCGGACTCCGTATGGAGTCGGGGAGATCGACCCCGAGGTTGTCGAAGGTCCGCAGGATCCGGTTGGTGATCCCCTCGGTCTCTTCCACGATCTCGTCGCCACCGCGTCTCCACGAGTCCGACACCTTCGTCGTAGCGGCTTGCGTGATGTCGACGGTCGCGATTTCCATGCGCTGGAACTCGCCGATCACGCCGTCCACCATGTCCGGTACAATCGAATTGCCGACCACCCTGTCGTAGAGCCAACCGAATGCGTTGGACACACCCTCAACCGCGCCCTGCGTGATCTCAATGACGCGGCCTAATCCACCCCGGAAGACCTCTTGGATTCGCTCGATCAGTGTGGTGACAATCCGGCTAACGACATCGGCCACCGACGCGATCACGGATCCCACGATCTCCCATTGCCGGGTCCAGAGCGAGACCAGCGCACGGACCACGGTGCCCACGGTGTCAGACATTCGACGCACAACGCCCACCACCGCGTCGACGGCGCCCCGGATCTCGTCTTCCCATAGAACCCATGCCGCCGACATGGCAGCCACAACGCCGATGACGGCCAGGACAACGGGGTTTAGCGCAGCAATCGCACCAGCGACCACGCCCGCGACCTGGATGACGGTTCCCAGCGCGACCAAGAGGGGGCCGATAGCGGCGACGAGTGCGCCGACCACTGCGATAGTGCGCTGGGTCTGCGGGCCGAGTTCTTGGAACCTCTGGACGAGCGCCCGGACCCGGGGGATCACTTCTGATTGCAAGAGGGCAACAAAGTCCTGCATCACCGGAAGGACCGCCATGCCAAACTCGCGCACGACGGCGCCAGCGGTGGCTTTCAGCACGTCGAAGTCCCGGCGGAACTCGTTGGCCGCCTCCAGCGCGTCACCCGACATCATGATGCCGAGATCGTCGAACCGCGCCGTCGCATCAGCTACGGCGTCCGCGCCCATACCGAGGATGGGTGCGAGATCTCGCGCCCTGCCGCCAAAAATGCGCTGGGCCTCAGCATTGCGCTCGGTGATGTTCTCCATCCCGGCGAGAGCCTGAATGGTTTCCTCTACGATGTTTTCCATGGGGCGCAGTTCGCCGGATGCGTCGCGGAGCGAAACGCCCAGGCGCTCCATTGCACCGGTCATGGCGCCGGATCCTTCCTCACCCGACGCAAGGCGCCGGTTGAGCCCGTTGACTGCGCTGGCCACAGTGTCCGTGGCCACACCTGCCTCGAGGGACAAGGCCCTGAAACGCTGGAGGCCGTCTGTGCTGATCCCGGTCATCTGCTCGAGGTCGAGCAGTTCGTCTGCGAAATTGCCGACGTTTACCGCAGACGCCAGGGCCGCAGCGCCCGCTGCAACGATGGGCGCCGTGAGCCGCTGTGACATAGCGGATCCGACGTCGCGGATGTTCTGGCCGAGTTCCTGCGCCTTCTCGCTGGCCGAACGGATGCCGTCGCGGAAGTTGGAACTATCGAGTTCCAGCAGGACGTTCAGCATTCCCACTGTCGCCATGCTTCCTCCGCTTCTTAGCTTGGGCGAGAAAAATTGCCTTGATGTCTCGCCAGGATTGTTGCTTGGCCTGCTGCTGCTTGCCCGGCCCCGCGCTCTGGATCCCGTAGAACGCGGCCCATTCCGTCAGCGCCGACATGGGGACCCGCTCCATGAGCGCGTCTACGTCCCACTCACCGCACTGCTGCGCCAGCCTATAGGTCAGTAGACGGTAGGGCTGACGCTTTAGTCGTTTCCCACGTCCTCAAGTTGCGCGACCTCAGTGACCCCAGTCACCTCAGCGGCCACGGGTGCAAGGGCGTTGAATGCTTCGATGGGCAGCCCCAGAATGATGTCCGCCTCTTCGTCCCCAAAGATGCGCTCTCCTTCCTGGTCCCTCAGTGTGCGGACCAGCAGCTCGGCGGCCACCCTCATCTTGCCCTGCGGAGTCTTGTCATCCACGCCCTCAATCGCCGCCGCGAACTCGGCAGCCTGGGCCGCAGTGAACTCCTGGACGATGACCGGATCGTCTCCGAGGAGGGGCAGGACGACTTCGCGCTGCTTGAGCCGCCCTGCCGCCTCCAACCGTGCCCGGATCTGTTCACGGGTGGCCATTAGCTACCACCCGGCCACGCCACCTCGATCTCGTCATCGATCTCCAGTGTCACGTTGACCGTGACCGGGGTGTCGGTCTCCAGCACGGTCTCGAAGGTCAGCACGTAGGCAGAGAACTCGAAGACCGTCCCGTCTGCGATTTCCAGCTCCCAGTTGCGGAGAACCCCATTGGCGCGGTCCTCATGGATGCCCTGGAACTCGTCGTCCGTGCCAGCCCACTGGAGGGTGAGCTGGGCCTGCCCCTCGTCGCGCAGGCCCAGGAGCTTCCGGCGGTACGAGTCCTGTAGGGTCGATACGTCGTTGACGGTCGGGGACCCACCGCCGAATCCACTCACCGAGGAAACGAATCCACACAGAGTGAAATCCTCGGAAGATGCTCCGTCTCCACGCCGCAGTGCAGCGCCCTCAGATACCAGCGACATTGCTACTCTCCTTGATCTTGAGTCCACCACACCGCGTAATCGTCGTCAGCGGCATAGGTACGTAATTGAGGGTCCCATGACCCCGGAAGTCGGCCCAGGTGAAGCACCTTCGTGATGCCGCCACCCGACCCGTGTTCAATGGCTTTGCGGATCGTGTAGCTGACCCCCTCGGCCTCCATCGCCGTTCTGCCACGGCAACCGATTTGGATGCGGTAGCGGTACAGCGTCGGTTTCCCGTCCACCCGCATGACGGGTGCTGACGAAATCACCGTGAAATACGCATTTGGCCTCTCTGACTGCTCCGGCACGAACTCCGCGTGTAGTCTGTCCCCGATCTCGTCGGTGACTTCTGGGTGCGAAAGGACCAGTGACCGGAACGCCGCCAGTAGGCTCATCGGCCCGCCTGATCGAGTGCGCGGCGGATGTGCTGGGACACGATTCGCTTCACGTCACCTGCCCGTGCGTCAAGCGCCGGGCGCAGGAAGGGGGAGCGAGTCACGGATCCCCGGGGCATGGCCTCCCGGGGCGGCCTGGGTCGTGTGACACGCTCTACCGTACCCACCTCGATGAAGTGCAAATAGAAACCCTCGCGCCTGCTCGCTGTCGTGGTGTCCGCGCTCGGACCCACCGAGATCTGGACCTTGAGTTCGTCGGACTGGCGCACACCGGCACCGATGGCCGCCGCGCCTTTGCCGCTCCTGCGTGGCGCACGGGAACGAGCCTCTTCCACAACAGGCACCGCCGCCGCCCGCATAGCATCCAGCGCGACCCGGGTGCGTACATCTTGATCCAATCCGCGAAGCGCCCGGATCAGGTCGTCGGAGTTGGTCATTCGCATCATGGGTCTACCCTCTCTTCGCATCGGTAGACGATCTTGACCCGCGCCTCGTCCACGTCCATCGGCGGCCCCTCCGGGTAAAGGGTGCGGCCACGGAATACGATGCGGTCAACGCCGCTCATCGGCGCCGGGTAGCGCACTTCCACCTCATGCGTGAGCTTGAGGCCCGCTTCCCTGGCGGCGATCAATGCCCTCTGCGACATGGGCCTGACCTGCGCCCACCTGGTCCCGATCTTCTGCCACGTCTCTTCGCGGGACCCAGACTCGTCATAGCCATCAATTCGCCTTTCCAGTCGGACGCGATGCCTTAGATCCCCCGCTCTGACGGTCACGGTCACCGGAACCTCCGCATCGCGATTTGGTCAATCAGCGCCGTGACACTCATCGGCACCTCATTCACCCGAGCGCCCATCACCGCAGGCTCCCTCATGCTGTACCAGTGCGCCGTCAGCATTCGGATGGCGTGTCTGGCCTGCGCCGGTGCCTCGCCTGGCTGGTACCCGGTCGTGTAGGTCACGCGCACACTCTCCGGGTCCACGTCTTTGGGCCATGACTCGACCGGCTCGACCGTGGCGGTTCCGGTCCGGATGACCGTCCGGTACTCCGCTGCGCCGAGCGTGACCTCGTCTCCCTCTCGGGTCCGGTACTCGATAGACTCCACCTCACGGAGCGGCAACGGGTATAGGCTGATCGGCCCGTGAGGAAAATCCCGCAGCCCGATCTCCCAGCGTTCGCCCACAAGCCCCAGCCACGTCGAGTCAGACACGTACTGCACCGCCGTCCGAATAAGCCCTTCCATGTAACCGTCAGCGGCATCGCCCACGTCGATGCGCAAGTGGGTTTCGATTTCGGTTCTGCTGACGGGCTCGGGGTCGAACCTCTCGACTAGGCGCCGATGTCCATTCATCGCAGTGCCCTCTGGGCGGCTTCTTCTCCGCGTACCTTGCCGACACCGGGGATCTCGTACCATCCCGCGCCCCGGTGGTACTGATCGACGCTGACCGCTCTTTCCACGCGGCTATGATCTGCCGTCGCAGTCTCCACGGCCTGCGTCCTGACGGGCACCAGGCACCCCGCACGGACCAGGCTTTCGGCCTGATCCGGCGGGATGCTCACGGTGCCGTCACGGTACCGCTCACCGGCGATCTTGCATTCAGAGATCACGCGGTAGTTCGCCATTAGCTGCTGGCGGGCACGTCGAGGATCACAAACGGGCTGGCCTCGTCGCCGTTCTCATGCTCCAGCGGAGCGGTCAGCCAAGGCTTGCCGTCCACGTTGGTGAAGATCTTGATGCGCTGCTTGTTCCGCACGAAGTCGTCGCCCGAGTAGCCGAACGCGACGAACGGCCCGGATCCCTGCTTGATCAGGTAGTAGCTCAGGTCGACCAGGCTGAGATCGCCCCGGGCGCCGAGCTGCGGCCCACGGTGGTACTCGATGAACGGAATGCCGAGCACGGTACCGGCCACGCCAGCGCGGGCGTCGGGCTGCCAGATCAGACGACCCTCGCCGTCCGTCATCCGCATCAGCTGGCCCTTGACCCGGCGGGTCCCGATCCAGATCAGCCCGGTTCCGAACGTGGACTCGTACATCTTCACCACGTCCTCGTACTCCACCGTGTCAGCCGTCTCGCGGTTGACCTCGATGGTCGCACCGCTCGAGGAGTGCTGGAATCCCTGCGGGCGACCGGAGCCGCTTCCGCCGATGAACGCGGCCTCCTGCGCCCCGATCAGCGCCCGGCGAAGCTGGGTCTCGGCCACAGTCGAAGCAGCGGCCCAGTTCCGAAGCAGCTTGTCGGTCATGGGGATGTGCGCGGCGAGCTCCTTGGGCTGGAGCTCAACCTCAAGCAGGTTGAAGTCGGTGGCGGGCTTGACGTCACCCTCGCCAATCCACGCGGTCTCAACGCCGCCGAACATATTCTCGTCGTCGGTCTGGTTCAGCACCGGCATGGTGACGAGCGCGTCCGGGGGAGTCCCGGCAGGGATCACGGTGGCCCGGGGCAGGACCACTGCCTCTTCCGGGGTTACCTGCATCAGCGTCGAAATGAACTGGTCGGGGATGGCGAATCCACCCTTGGCGTCGGTGCCGAAGGTCTGCTCCCGGTTCTCCTGGGACTTGTACAGGTCCTGGAGGCGGGCATCACTCGGGCGCCGGGCCACGGTGTACAGGAACTCGCCCAGGCTGCGAAACTCGGCGGGGTCGTCCTTCCGGGCTCCGGCCTCGGGTCGCGGGGCTCCACGCAGTTCGGTGGTCGGCTCCTCAGCGGGAACGGCCCGCTTGGACTCGGAGAGCTTGGCCTCACGGGCCTCCAGCGCCTCGGCCCGCTCCAGCGTGGCCTGGGCGGCTTCGATCTTCTCGGTGAGTTCGTCGTACTGGGTGACCTGCTCCTCGGTGAGCACGTCGGATCCGGCCATCAGGCTGCGCTGCTCGGTGAGCAGGTCCGCCAGCCGCTTGCGGAGTTCTGCGGTCTTCATATGTCTCGCTCCTTGTGCGGCATCGGAGCGCAAAAAGACACGCCTACCGATGCCAGGGTCGTGTTGACTCTGGGATCAGTAGACGTGTCCGGGTCATGCCTCGGCTTTAGCCTACGTCACGGTTGGGCTCATGCCGCGTTCGGGAGCACCCTTCCGCCTGCTACCACAATATGGCAGCACGCTACCGCGTGTCAAGCATTCTCTGTCGCCGGACAAGGTTCCAGTGGCGCTTCCAGAGCTTCCGCACATCCACGCCCGTGTGGTCGGACGCCATCTCCAGCGACCGGGCGGAAACCTGGGTGGCCTCGTATGCAGGGTAAGTGACCGGGCCAACGTCGAGCAGGCGGGAGAACCGCTTGATCCGGCGAATCATCACGCCGCCCTCGCTCCGCCACTCTTCGTCGGCTTCATCGCCGGACAACTGGAACGCGAACGAGTTGCCCGTGATGTCACGGCGCCGGACGCCCGCGAGGACACGCTCGGCCACGTCCGTCTCGTCCAAGTCCACCTCGTACCGGGCGCCGTCGTCTTCCGTCCACATCCTGAGCGTCCCGTTGGTCGACCGCCCCAGCAGGTTGTTCGGGTCGTGGTTGAACAGCGCCCGCACGTCGTCGCCGAGCACCGCGTCGAACGCGCCTGGCTCAATGATCTCGTAGAACTGTCCGCCGAGCAGTTGGGAGCGGCTGCGAAACGGGGCGAACGTGCCGACCAGCTTCCGCTGTCCGTCGTCTTCCATCGCCCGGAGCGAAACGCCATCCGCACCCGGGAAGTGCCTTCTTTCCAAGTCCATGTCAATCTCCTATTCGGGTACGATGTCGCAGGTGCAGCCCCTGTGTAGCGGCGGGTGGGCAATGCTTCGGCTGACGCGAAGCGGCGTCTGGCCTTCCTCGCCGGCGACGGTCTCGCCTTCCTGGAGGAACGAGCCTTCGATGCTCGAAATCCGCCCGTCCATGCTGTCGCAGATCGCGCAGGCGCCGGGATTGGCCCGCCACTTGAGCGCCACCACACCGGCAGCGGCGAAGATCACGCGGGACATCGAGCCCGTGGCCTGGACCACCTCGTCCTGCGTGAACGAATCGGCCCGCGTCTCTTCCCACCGCTCGACAATTTCATCCAGCCTTTTCAGCAATCCATCGGAGGGCGTGTCACGGACTGCGTTACGGATGTCATTGGCACTCCTGGACGTCCACCGGTGACCTATTCCGTCGAGGTAGTCTTCCGCGAACTCGTTCACCGCCCGAGCGGCGTCGTCCTGCGCGTGGTCGGGCGCGATCTGGGCCGACAGCGCCCCGGCATAGGTCTGCACCGGCTCCCGGAACTGATCCCTGACGTGGGCGGCGGTGCGCTCGTATTCCTCCGTGACCCACTCGGCCAGATCCGCCGGGTTGTCCATCCTGCGGAGCGCGGCTCGAATCCGGGCCACCTCCCAGGCCGTCACACGGCGGGCGGCACGGGTGAAGAGCGGCAGGAACGACTGGCGCAGGCGCCGACGGACGGCGAGGCTTCGGTCTTCCTCGGCCCGCTTCTCCGCCGCCTTGAGTGCGCGGTTGTCCTCGGGTGGGGCGGGCGGCGCGGGCTCCGGTAGCGGCTGGCCCATCGGTAGCAGGTTCGCCGGTACGTAGTGCGCGTCGCCGCCGGGAACTGGGTTCCGGTCTTCGAGCTCCCGGACCTCGTTCGGCGAAAAGATCCCGTGCTGTACCATGCGGACGTAGAAGTCGGCCCGCTTCTCGGTGGATCCCCGGAGCAGACCCTCCACGGAGTGCTTGGCGTAGCGGTTGTCCTCTTCGATCAGCGCGGACTTGATCCGCTGCTCCCAGCGGGTCAGCCACGGCTGTAGCGAGTAGGTCACGAACCCGATCCCCAGCTCCTCGATGCCTGAGCCCCAGGAGGTGGACTTCTCCTGATGCTGGATCAGGTGGAGCGGCACCCGGTAGATGCGGGCAATCTCTTCCACCTGAAACTTTCTAGTTTCCAGAAACTGGGAATCTTCTGGCGGGATCCCAATGGCGGTCCAACTCATGCCCTCTTCCAGAATCGCCGTCCGGTGCGCGTTGGTAAGCCCGCCTTGGGCGTCCTGCCAGGAGTCGGACAGGTTGCGCTTGGCCTGCTCGGACAAACGTCCCGGGTGGCTCAGGATGCCGCCGGGCCTGGCGCCACCACCGAACCAGCGTGCGCCGAACTCTTCCGTCGCCTGGGACAAGCCCACGGCCTCGGCGTGGAGCCGGAGGGGCGAATAGCCGACCACGCCGTCCCACCCGGGGCCAGCGAGGTGAAGCACGTTCTCGGCGGGGAGGTCGAAGTGTTCGCCCCGCACCGTGGTCCGGTAATACAGCCGGTCCGCCACGTCCCGCTTGGGAAAGGTACGGTCAGGGAGCAGCGGCCACAGGCGTACCGGTCGCCCCAGCCCGTCGCGCTCGATCTCCGCGTACCCGTTGCCCCACGTGAGTGCGTGGGCGGTCAGGGTCTCGCGGAGCTGCACCTCGTCCATCTCTTCGTTCGGGCGATGCAGGAGCCGGACGATGCGGTCATCGCGGACCCGGGAGCGGGATCCGGTTGGTGACACCTCGTGGATGTGGAGCGGAAGCGTGGCTATGGTCTCGGAGATCAGCCGGACGCAGGCGCCGACCGCCGTCGAGGCCATGGCGGAAGGCTCGTCCACGTGACGGCCCGTGTTGCTTCGGGCGGCGATGCCCGGCATAAGCGACGGGAACCACGACGATCCTTGGTGCGGGACCAGTGACCGCTTTTCACGCTGCAACGAGTCGAAGATCACGGATCACCTCCAGGCAGTAGCCCCAGCAGCAGGAGCAGGGAGCCGAGAGCCACCAGCCCCGCACCGATGTGGAAAATGGCCGCGCCCGCTGATACCAGCAGGACGCCGCCGTAGATGTGCGCATCCAGCACGTAACGCTTCACAGGACCGTCACCCCCCGGTCGTCGTAGACGGAGCCCGCCTGCTCGGATTCACCGATGGCGCGGCTCATGGCGATGATCAGCGCCACCGCCGGGTCGATCTTGCGCTCTTCGCGTTCCTTGCGCGGGTAGACGTTGCCGTTTCTGTCCTCCTGCGCCGTCACGTTACCGAGCGCCCACGTCAGCACCGGGTCGCCGTAGTGGTGGAACCGCCCCGCCTCGATCAGCGCCTCAAGCCACTTCATGGGCTCGGAAAGATTGCGGACGTTCTGCGGGACTTCCACACACGGGATCCCTTCGTTCAGCCAGTGGGTGGCAAGCTGCGTCGCGTTGTAGGGGTCGAAGCCCAGGCCGACGATGCGGTGGCCTTCGCCCAGCGCCAACACGTCTTCCTCGATGGCGTCGTAATCCGTGATGACCCCGGGCGTCGCGGTGAGCCAGCCTTCCGCCTGCCAGCCCCGGTAGTGCGCCCGCTCAGGCGCCTCCAGCCGATCTTCCGGCAGGTAGTGGGTGGCCCATGCCCAGTAGTGATCCTCGCCGTCCACCTCGCGCTTGGCGACGGACACCACGGAGCAGAGGTCACGCTTCGAGGCCAGGTCAACCCCGACCCAGACCGGGTGGCCCAGCCACTCGGCGGGCGTCCCGTCTGATCGGCCACGGTTCCACGACTCAAGATTGAAATACGGCGCGGCGGCGGTGACCCAGACGTTCAGGTGCTTCGTCTTGAAGACCGCAGCCTTCCGGGGGTGGTTGATGGCGATCCGCTGCTGGGAAAGCAGGTAGTCTTCCCGGACGCTGACGCCCATGTTCGGGTTGGCCTTCCGCAGCGACTCGGGATTCGTCCAGTCGTCATCTTCGTCGATGGTGTAGACCATGCCGAAGATCTCGTCGTCGGACACCTTGCCGTCCAGCACGTCCACCAGCTCGGACCGTAGCGAGTAGCACGGGCCCTCGATGGAAGAGCCCGCTGTCGTGATGACCCAGGCCATCGGCTGATCGCGGGAGCCCATGCCTGTCACCATCGTGTCGTACTGCTCGGCGGTCGCGTGTTCGTGGTACTCGTCCGTGATTGAGAACGAGGGCGAGGCGCCGTCCCCGGGCTTGCCGATGATCGGCTCAAACTTCGATGCGCGACCAAGGATGGAGAGCGCCTTGGCTCCGACGTGGACGCCGTAGTGGTCCCGGAAGGCGGTCGTGTTCTTCGCCATCAGTCGGGCAGGGCCGAACACTTCCCACGCCTGTTTCTCGGACCCCGCGCCGGAGTAAACCTCCGCACCGAACTCGTCGTCGGCGGCGAATGCCTTGAGACCCAGCGCGGCGGTGAGGGTCGACTTGGCGTTCTTCCTGGGCACCTCGACGTACACCCTGCGGAAGCGGCGGAGGCCGTCAGCCTTCCGCTTCCAGCCGAACGGGACCGACACCAGAAAACACTGCCAGTCCTCCAGCGTGATCTTCCGGCGCTCCCTCGCCCATCGGCCCTTGATGTGCGGCATCAACTCGATGAACGCACACCACTCGTCCGCCGCAGAAGGGTCAAACTCGAAGGGGAAGGCGTCGTCGTCTTGCTTATCGAGTTCGTCCAAATGCCGCTGGCAGGCGAGACGGACCAGGCGGCAGGCCGGGATCTCCCCGGACACCACCGCCTCCGCGTACCGCTTCGCCCGGTCGGCATAGGTCATGCGCGTTTGCCCTTCGCGAGTTTCTTGAACGGGTTCTCTTCCTGGTCCTGCTTGATGCCGGACGACACCCGGGTCCGGTCGGCGGGGCTCAAGCCGAACATGGCCAGGCACTTCTTCACGCCTTCCTGCGCCTTGTTCATCATCTGGACGTCGGCGCTCTGCGACTCGAAGCCGCCAGCGGTCGTCTGCTTGTCCCCGTGCTTCGCCACCTGGCCCCGGTAGTACATCCAGCGACCCCAGTAATCGCAGTAGCTCAGGAACGCGGCGCGGTCCACCTCCGAGAGCAGGCCCAGGCGCACCAACTGCGGGCCGATGTGCCAGTATTCCTTCGTGGCGTGATCGGACCACGGCGCGTCTTCCCAGCCCTCGGGTAGATCGGGTAGCCCCGGCTCGACCTCCGGGGCGTTCGGTGCCTCGCGGTCGGCTCGGTACGTGCCCTCCAGCTTCTTGAGCGCCGTGGGCTTCGGCTTGGGGCCTCTAAGTCCCATGTCTGCCTCCTCTTAGCGCGCGCGCATGACCCTTCGGTAAACCTGACTCCATGAAAGTCTCGCTATCCGCCGGTTTGGGC
>REEU01000123.1 GCA_007694905.1 Gammaproteobacteria bacterium
ATCAGCCCAAGGGCAAGGACTTCGAGAGCGCTCTGTCAGTCAGGGTCGTCGCACGCTTTCGCAACGAAGCAGGAGACAACCTCGGTGAAGCCGAGATCGATGGATCGCTGGTCCTGCCAGGCATTGAGGGTAACGACACCGGCCCCGGCGTCGCGCTCGAACTCGAGCCCTTCCAAATCGTACCGTTGACCCTCAGCGCCGACGTTCCTGAGGGTGCGACAGAGATCCGTTTGCGCATTTCGGGCCGGGATCGTACCGACGGCGGCGGCCAGCCCGACGGCCCTCGCTTCCTGTTCTTCGATCGCGTCGAAGTCAAGGACTCTAGCGGTGATGACATCGCTGTCGCCAACGCCGATTTCAGCGACACCGGCGAACTGTCCAGGGAAGACTTCTTCTCCGTCCAGGTGCCGTACCCCGACGACGACCAGGGCCCGATCGGCTGGCACATCACGGACATGGAAAACGATCAGTACGCTGATCCGGTGCCCGGTGGCGTGCTGAATCCCAGCGTCGATCTGCCTGAAGGCATGCAATTCGACGCCCACAGTGGCGATCGCGTCTGGCGGTGGCAGGCGCTCGGGCCGGACTTCGGCGACGACAATCTCGATCAGTGTTTCGCCATCGATGCCAGCGGCAACACCGACTTCAACTTCGTTGTCTGGGCGCGGACTGCCGAGGACTTCGAGGATGCCGAGGTGGTGCGCCTCGGCGTGCAGTTCTTCGCGGATCTCGACGACTGCCTCGTCCATGGCGACAACGAGTTCGACTTCCAGACCGACTTTGCGTTGCCGGAGGTCGACGACTGGCTGCCTCTGTTCACGGAGATCGCCACGCCTTCAGGCGGTGACACCGTGGTGCGCATCAGCCTCCGGGCCCGTGACCCCGCGGAAGCCACTGGCGCAGCCATCTACTTCGACACGGTGATGCCCTGGAGTCTGCAGCAGCCCATCTTGACATTCGATGGTCAAGGTGAGGTTGCAGATGGGGACATGGTCACGGTCGAGGTTCCCGGCGCACCGTCGGGCGGTGTGGCGGCCCACTTCACGGTGGACGGCTCCATGCCGACCACGGCGAGCCCCTCAGTTACGCCAGGCGGCATGATTAACCTGCAGCAAGAAGACGCCGACAGCGAAGGAAATCTCACCCTGACGGTCGCTGCCTTCAAGGACGGCTGGAACACCTCCTCGATCGCGACGGCGACCTTCACCTTCGAGGAAGCGGCAACTGACCCGGGCGACGATCCGGGCAATGGCGATGAGCCAGTGACTGTGGCCGCACCCGAGTTCGATCCGGCACCGGGCAGTTTCGAGGCGCCAGTGACGGTCACCCTGACATCTGCCAGCGAGGGTGCCAACATCTTCTATACGCTCGACGGCAGCACACCGACAACGGATTCAGAGTCCGTGGATGATGGCGGCACGGTGACCATCGACGAGACCGCCACGCTCAGGGCCATCGCCGTGATCGATGACGATGCCTCCGCCGCGACCACGGGTGAGTACACGATCACCATCGCCGAAGAGGAACCGGCCATTGCGGCGCCCGAGTTGTCGCCACCCGGCGGCACCTTCGTGGGATCGGTGACCGTCACGCTGTCTTCCGACACTGAGGACGCCATCATCCGCTTCACCACCGACGGCAGCGACCCCACCGGTGATTCAGACAGCGTCGAAAATAGTGGCATGCTCACGTTCGAAGAGGACACGGAGCTGCGGGCCGCCGCAGAAGTCGACGGTGAATTGTCGGCCATTACGACGGGCAGCTACGAGATCCAGGAAGGTGTTGCCGACGACACCCTGGCCAACGGCAGCTTCGGGGAGCTCAATCCACGCGCGCAAACGGTCAGTTATCCCCAGCGTGGCGGCCCGCCGGGATGGCGCCTCGTCGTCGAAGCCCGGGGCGAGAACGACGGCGGTACGGTTGAGACCGACGACGCCTTCGCCGGCGAAGCATCCTTCAGCTTCAACCAGCTCAGCGAGGGCTTCAGCGACAACAAGCTCGAGCAGTGCGTCCCCATCGACGCCAGCCGCCGTGTGGACATCTCCTACCGGGTGCGGGCGGATACGCCTGATGATGATGCCTCCGGCCTGCGGGTGCGGATCAATCCGAATTTCTTCGAGAGCTTTGAAGACTGCATCACCGCCGTCGCCCAGGACTCAGGAGGGAGCCGCCTCAGCGACGGTCGCAATAATGATGACGTCGACTTCGATCTCGGCTCACGCGGCAACGAATGGATTCTGCGCAGCCCTGCTGAGGATTCTGATCTGCGGTACGAGGTCGCGGATCTACCCGAAGGGACGACTTGGATGCGGATGTCCGTACGCAACCGTGACCGCAGCGGAATCGACCCGGCTCCGAGGATGCGGATGGATGACATTCGCGTCATCCAGGGCACCTCGACCGTCAATCTGCTGGTGAACGGAAGCTTCGAGCAGATCGAGCTGCGGGATCGGGACTTCCTCTCCGGCGGCAGCGGCTGGTTCGTGGACCGGAATGACGACGACAGTCGTCGCGCTGCAGCCGGGCCGGTGGACTTCGCTCTGGTGGGCAGCAATGTCTTCTTCTTCGAAGACTTAAGCGAGGACTTCGGCGACAGCCGGCTCGATCAGTGCGTGGCGCTGGATGGCGAGACGCTGCAGCCGGCCGCATTCGTGCGCACTGGTGAACCGGACGCTGACCTGTCACTGCGCATCAACGCGGACTTCTACGCCAGCGCGGACTGTGAAGGTGATGCGGACAGCGACCTGCGCATCCGTGAGGACTTCGACCTCGACATCGCCGCCAACGAATGGGTGAACTTCGCTACGGACGAATCGCGTTCTGCGGACGATTACGGCGACACCCAATCGGTGTTGCTGAGCTTGCGCATGCGCGACCGTTCCGGCTTGGCAGCAGCATCCTCAACTTCAGGCAACGGTATGCCGCGCCTGGGTGCGTCCGACCTATCGGCGCTGCAGAACGGCAATGGCGGTGGCGGCTCCCTGTCCCGCCGGGTGTTCATCGACTCGGTGTCGCTGGTCTCCGGAGCAGCTGTTCCGGAACCCGATCCTACGCCGGACCCGGATGAACCGCCTGTGGACGTTGATCCGGATCCCACCCCGGATCCAGGACCGCTGCGCAGCAGCGGCTGCAGCGCCAGCGGGCAACCGGGGCCATTCGATCCCACTCTGTGGGTCCTGGCCCTCGTCGCAGGCCTGGCACTGTTCCGGCGCCGACGTCCGAAAGTCTGACGGACACGGTACTCCGGCTGCGCCTGCGGCCGGAGTACCTGCTTCACTTCAGCAGATCGAGACTCTCGGTTGAGAGCACGCTAGGCTACGTTCGAATCCACAACCTGGAGCGAATGTGACGGCGCATCCCTACTGCCTGGCCATTGCCGTCAACGCGACGGCGCTGACGCGACTGCTCAAAGAGGGCGACGTCGGAGGCTACCGCGATACCCATCCCTGGTATGTCGCCACCGATATTCTGGCTGCCGCCCGGGCGCAGGATACGCATCTCTATGTGCTGCTGGCCGCAGGTTCGCCGCTGCGCCTGTCCCATTGGGCCGAGATCGAAGATATCGAAGTCCACAGCATCGCCTCCACTCGCGAGACGCGTATCCGCATGGGCCGCACGGGAACGGTCACTCCGCTGTTCGAGGAACTCGAATCGGTGACGTTGGCGCCATCAGAGTGGCAACTGGAACGGGAACGGCGGGAAGGACTGCGCGTGCGGCGCATCCACCTGGAGCCCCACTGGTTGCGACCGTACGCCATCTGCGAAACGCCGGCGTTTCTCGCAGCGCTGCACTCCACGACGCCACCGTCCTGAGGGACGGCGCCGGCAGCAGTCAGGCCGACTCACTCACGCGGCGCGGATGGAGGCCACTTCGGTTGGCGCCGAAGGATCCGGCTCGAGGGCAGGCACCGGGTCGACGCCGGCAGCACGTTGCAGCTCCGCCCAGGCATCGTACATCGCATCACGCAACAGATTCGCATCCGGGAGGGCATCGAGACAGGCTGTGATGCTGAAGTCCATTCGATCCTGGTAGGACTGCAAGGTGATGTTCAACGCCGTACCATGCGCTGGAATCGACACCGGGTAGTGGGTGAGCATGCGCGCCCGATTCAGGAACACCGGTCGCCGCGGACCGGGTACGTTCGAGATCACGACGTTCAACGGCATCGGCAGGAAATCACCCAGCCGCAGGCGGTCAGCAACTGACATAACGTTCTGGAAGGCCGTCGGCAAACCCGGCAGGGACAGGTTGTCGAAACCGCCGGCCGCCGCAAGCTCTGCGACCACGGCCTTCCCCACGTTTGCCGAATCCCGGATAGCGAGCATCCGCGTAACGGGATCGACGATATGGGTCTCCAGCGAGGTCAGCAGCATGCTGACCTGATTGCTCATGCTCTTGTCCTCGGCAACCCGCTGCGACACTGGGGCGCCGGCGATCAATGGCCGTGACGGCAACTCACCACGCTCGTCGAGATGGCGCGCCAGCGCGCCGGCACAGACCGCCATGAAGACGTCGTTGGCCTTGCAGCCATGGGGTTTACCGACAGCTTTCAAGCCAGATAAGGGCAGACTCCCGAATGCGAAGCTGCGATACGGGCCCACAGCAACGTTGAAACGGGTTTTCGGCGCGCGCTGGCCGAGGGCGCCGAGACCCGCCTCGTCACGATTAAGCGCTCGCCGGCCAAGACTCCATGCCGTGCGGGCGAGACTCGGCAGACTGCGCGCCGTGCGCACCGGCTGCGTCGACGCATTCAAGGTCGCGTCCCAAAGCAGCGACAGCATCCCCGGCGCGGTCTCGGCCTCGAGCATCGTCGGGGCGGGAATCGCGGGAATCTCCGGTGCGTCCGAGAACAGGATGTCGATGATCGCCTGGCCCGCCATGCCGTCGATGCAGGCGTGGTGGTACTTGGTGTACCAGGCCACATGGCCGGACTCGAGGCCCTCGATCAGCCAGTACTGCCAGAGCGGCCGACTCCGGTCCAGAGGGGTTTCGTGGAGTCGGGCTACGGTCTGTTCGAGCTGGCTCTGGGTTCCCGGTCCAGGCACCCGTGTCCGCTGCACGTGATAGTCGATATCGAAACGATCATCCTGCACCCAGACCGGATGATCCATGCCGAACGGCGTCGCCTGCAGGCGCTTGGTCATGAACGGGATCAGGTGCACGCGGGCGTCGATGTACGCCTTGAGGTCGTCGAAGAAGCCGTCTTCGCGTCCCGGCGGCAGTTCGAAGTGCTGCACCGCCGCAATGTTCATGGGCGTATTCGGCGTCTCGGCGTAGAGGAAGGATGCGTCGAGTATCTTCAGCTTGTCCATGTCTGTTGGAGCTCCCGTTGGGATTCGACCGTGGTTCCATGTGGTGGAACCAGCGTCGCACGGGAGCATGTCACGATGACGAATGGACCTCCCATGCGGTGGCAACGGGAGAGATGCACGAACCCTGCCAAAACCGGTCAACCGACAGCGATCAGGAGTGCGCCCCGGCCGGAGCAGTAGTTGCATCGCGGGAACGCTCGGATCCCGGGGCTGACCCGGACTCCTCCTGCTCCTGCAGGCGAACCCAGACTTCGTGCCGATGGATCTGCGTCTCGGACGGGGCTTCGATGCCCAGATGAACCTGATTGCCGCGAATTCGCAGCACCTTGATCTCGACGTTCCCATCGATCATGACGGACTCGCCTGCCCTGCGGGTCAAAACCAGCATCGCTGTGCCTCCGTTCAAAATCCCTGTTGCCGGCCACGGCACGTTTGACGTAACGGATGCTAGGTCATCGCTGGGAGCAAGGCTGTCAGAACGTTGTAAGCATGATGTAAGCATTTATTCATAAATGACTTTCCCGAATCGGTGCAATCGATACGGCTGCCAGACGGGCGCGCACCATTTCAGCGCATCGCTGGCCTGCCCTGCGCTTGAATCAAAGTCGGACCGTTTGCATACTTCCGGCGGCCCGACCACAGCAATCGTTGCTGCAGTCTCGGCGCCCGCCCGAATCCGCATGCGATTCCATCATGATCGAGGTCGACCATCTCAGCCGCCACTTCGGACCCGTGACTGCGGTGGACGACCTGAGTTTCAACGTCGGGGCCGGCGAAATTCTCGGCTTTCTCGGCCCGAACGGTGCGGGCAAGACCACCACCATGAAGGTCATCGCCGGGTTTCTCGCCCCAAGTTCAGGTGGCGTCCGCATCGGCAAGCACGACGTCAGCCGATCTCCGCTCGCAGTCAAGCGCCTGCTTGGCTATCTGCCGGAAGGCGCGCCGGCGTGGCCGGACATGACGCCGTTCGGGCTGCTGCGATTCGCGGCCCGTGTCCGCGGGATGCCTGTATCCCTGCGCGATGCCCGCATGCAGCAGCTGATCACGCAGCTGGCACTCGAGGAAGTGTTGCTGCGCCCGATGGAGTCGCTGTCGAAGGGCTTCCGGCGCCGTGTAGGTTTGTCGCTTGCGCTGCTGCACGATCCAGCAGTCCTGATTCTCGATGAACCCACCGACGGACTCGACCCGAACCAGAAGCAGCAGGTACGAGATCTGATCACTTCCCTGTCCCGAGACAAGATCGTGATCGTGTCCACCCACATCCTCGAGGAGGTCGAGGCGGTCTGCACCCGTGCCGTGATCATTCGCCGGGGACGTCTCGTGGCTGACGCCACGCCTGATGCGCTCGCTGCGCGATCACGTTGGCATGGCGCCATTGCCCTGCGGTTGGACAGACCTGTGCAGGCGGACGTTTTCGCCGGCATCGAAGGGGTCGACGACCTGCGTTCGGAGGATCGCAACGGACAAGACTGGACGCTATTCGTGACGCGGGACGCCGTCGGCGGCCCTGTCATCGACCGGGTTCGAGAACGTCTCGATGCCATCGGCGCACCCATCCGGGAGTTCTGGCTGCACCGGGGTCGACTCGACGAGGTGTTTCGCGAGCTCACCCTCGGGCCGCCGGCGGAGAGCGCCTGAGTGCGCGCCACGATCGCCATCATGCTGCGGGAACTCGGCAGCTACTTCGCGACTCCGCTGGCCTACGTTTTCATCGTCATCTTTCTCGTCCTGAACGGCGTTTTCACGTTCCAGCTCGGAGGCTTCTACGAACGCGGGCAGGCCGATCTCACGCCGTTCTTCGGGTTTCATCCCTGGCTGTATCTGTTCCTGGTGTCCGCCATCGCCATGCGCCTGTGGGCGGAGGACCGACGCAGTGGAACCCTGGAGCTGCTGCTGACATTGCCGGTCCGGCTGCGGGAAGCGGTGCTCGGAAAGTTCCTCGCCGCCTGGATCGTGGTGGGCACAGCCCTCCTGCTGACTTTCCCGATCTGGTTGACGGTCAGCTTCCTCGGGCAACCGGATCATGGGGTCATTCTGGCGAGCTACCTGGGAAGCTGGCTCATGGCCGGCGCCTATCTGGCCATCGGCTCCTGCATGTCGGCGGCAAGCACCAATCAGGTCATTGCCTTCATCCTGACGGCTGCCGTCGGCTTTCTGTTCACGATCGCGGGCTTTCCCATGGTGCTCGACACGGCCCAGGGCTGGCTGCCACCCATGCTGCTGGAGGCGATCGCGGCGATGAGCATCCTCACCCACTTCCAGGGCATCGCCAGGGGTGTGCTCGACCTGCGCGACCTGCTCTATTTCCTGGTCATGATCGGTGGCTGGCTCATCGCAACCGCTATCGTCATCGACCTGCGTAAGGCCGGGTGAGCGGATGCAGCGGAACTGGCGCCATCGCATCGCTTCCGGCACCGGGCTGGCGGCCGTGATCACCGTCATCCTGTTCACCACTGTGGCGCTTGATCGCTTCGTCACCGGCTGGCGGATCGATCTCACCGAACGACGCATCCATACCTTGTCGTCGGCGACGCGGGCGCTGCTGCAAGGCCTGGAGCGGGACATCGAGCTCACGTTCTATTTCTCGGCCAGCCAGGCCCAGGGTTTCCCGCAGTTGCGCAGTCACGCCCGCTACGTGGAGGACTTCCTGCGGGAACTGGCCCAGGCCTCGGACGGACGCATCCGACTCTCGGTGATCGATCCCCTGCCCTTCACCGACGCAGAAGACGATGCCGCAGCCGCGGGCCTGCAGGCGGTGCCGCTGAACGTTCCCGGAGAGATGTTCTACTTCGGCCTGGAAGGCCGTCGCGCCGACTCCGAGCGCAGCGAGGTCATCCGCTTCTTGCAGCCGGATCGGGAGCGGTTGCTCGAGTACGAAGTGGCCCGTCTAGTGCACACGCTGGCCCGCGACCGCGAGCCCAGCGTGGGTATCGTATCCGGACTGCCCGTCACCGGAGGCTTCGCACCCGGCACCGGCAGACCGCTTCCTGAATGGACCAGCATCAGTCAGCTCAGGCAATTGTTCGACGTCCGCACCCTCGACCTCGACGGCACGGACACCCTGGACGCCATCGACGTGCTGCTGCTTATCCATCCGCAGGGACTTGGCGAGGCGACCCGGGCGGCCATCGATCAGTTCGTGCTCGGCGGTGGCCCTGCCCTGGTGTTCGTCGATCCCCACGCGGAGGCGGCCGAATCCTCCGGCATGTTCCCGGACGCGGACGCCCTCGCGGACACGTTCGCGGACACCGACACGGCCTCGGAGGCGGGTGACCTGCTTGCCGCCTGGGGCCTGCGCATGATCCCTGAACGGGTCCTTCTCGACGCTGACCGGGCCCTCGCCGTAAGCATGGGACAGGGCGTGCCGCCGCTGCGGCACCTGGCCATTCCCGGCTATGGACCCGACCACTTCACGCCGGATGAAGTCGTCACGGCCCAGCTCGAGCAGGTCAATTTCGCGACCGCCGGAGTGCTGGAACCGCTGCCGGACGCAGCGACGACGTTCACGCCCCTGATCGTGTCGAGCCGGAACACGGCGCTGGTGCCGACGGAACAGGTTCGCTTTCTGACGGACCCGCGGCAGCTCGCCCGTGGATTCGTCGCCGACGACGCCCGCCATGTCGTCGCAGCCCGGGTCACCGGCCCGGCACGCAGCGCCCGCGCCAACGATGATGCAGACGGAGACATTGCACCTGGAGAGCGCGCCCAGGACGATATCCAGGTCATGGTCGTCGCCGACACCGATGTGCTGAGCGATGCTCTCTGGGTCACGCAACAGTCCTTCTTCGGGCGCACGATTCCCGTACCCTGGGCCAGCAATGGTGATCTCCTGATCAACGCCATCGATCAGCTGGCAGGTGGGTCGCAGCTGATTAGTCTGCGCGGGCGTGCCGGCTTCCAGCGCCCATTCACACGGGTCGAGATGCTGCAGCGGCGGGCAGAGGCCCGCTTCCTGGAAACGGAACAGGAGCTCGAGGGGCGGCTCAGGGATACCGAGGGGCGGCTGGCCGAACTGGAGCGGCAGCGCCTCGATGCCGGGGTCGATACCCTCACGGTGGAACAGCTGGAAGCCCTGCAGGCCTTCCAGCACGAGCAGCTGCGCATTCGCCGCGAGCTGCGCGAGGTCCAGCGCCAGCTTACCGAGGACATCGACCGGCTCGGTCGGCGCCTGCAGCTGCTCAATACCCTCGCGGTGCCGCTGCTGCTGGTGCTCGTCGCGACGCTTCTGGCCCTGCATCGACGGCGCCGCCGTCAGTTGGGCCTTCGACTGTCTGATCTGGAGTCCTGATATGAATTGGAAAGACAAGCGTGTAGTGGTGGTGGGTGGTACCTCGGGCATTGGCCTCGCCTGCACCCGTCTGGCTGCCGAGGCCGGTGCCACGGTCTGGTCCGCCGGCCGCAACGCCGAACGCCGCGAATCAGCCGCAGCCACATTGGCGGATTACGCCAGCCGCATCAGCTGGGCCGAGGCCGACGTCCAGGACCGTGACTCCTTGAGCCGCCTGTTCGCGGCCGCCGCGCCCATCGATGTACTGGTGCTGGCCGCCACCGGCACGGAGCGCGCCATGGGCCCCTTCCTGCAGATGGACATAGAGGGATTCCGGCGCTCCTTCGGCAAGCTTTGGGGCTACGCCAACGGTATCCAGACCGGAGTGCCCCATCTGGCTGACGATGCCGCAGTGGTGATGGTCGGCGGTGCCATCGCCCGTAAGTGCCCGCCTGGCATGATTGCCGTATCCAGCACCGGCAATGCCATCGAGGGCTTTTGCCGCGCACTGGCACCGGAGATCGCACCGCGACGCGTCAACGTCGTGGCCCCGGGACTGATCGACACGGGCATGTTCGAGGCCCTCTCGGAAGAACAGCGGCAAGGGATGTTCGAACAGGCCAGGGGCAATATCCCCCTCGGCCGCGTCGGCCAGCCGGAAGAGGTTGCCGCGATGATCCTGGCGGTCGCGGACAACCGGTACATGACCGGAACAACAGTCGATGTGGAAGGTGGTTCGCTGCTGCCTTGACGCGCCGGGTATCCGCGGGTGGGCTTGCAGCCGCAGTGGCGCGCGCTCACCCTCCCCCTGATGCAGCCCTGAGCGACCGGCGTGTGGCTGCACACGATCAAGGATCCGCTCGAGGAGAGCTTCGTGACCAACACCGGACCCCGCATCGAGCAGGACAGCATGGGCGAAGTCCGTGTTCCTGCAGACGCCCTCTGGGGCGCGCAGACCCAGCGTGCCATCGACAACTTCAACATCAGCGGGCGCGCCATGCCAAAGGCATTCGTGCACGCGCTGGCCCGCATCAAGGGGACGGCGGCACGCGTCAATCACGCGCTCGGGCTGCTCGACGCGGAACGCGCGGACGCCATCGCTCAAGCCGCCGCGGAAGTGATGGCCGGCGAGCATGACGATCAGTTTCCCGTGGACGTCTACCAGACCGGCTCCGGTACCAGCAGCAACATGAACGTCAATGAGGTGCTGGCACACCGCGGCGGCCTCATCAGCGGGCTTGAGATCAGCCCCAATGATCACGTCAACCTGGGCCAGAGCAGCAACGACGTGGTGCCCGCGACCCTGCACCTCGCCGCTGCGCTGACGATCCGCGCCCGGCTGCAGCCGGCATGGCAGGACATGCTCTCGATAATAGAAGCCCGCAGCGCGGAACTCGCGGAGGTGATCAAGACCGGGCGCACCCATCTCATGGACGCCATGCCGTTGACCCTCGGTCAGGAGATGTCCGCGTGGGCCGCACAGGCGGCCGATCTGAACGACCGCATCATCGGCATCGAGCCGCGCCTCGGCCGCCTTGCCCTCGGCGGCACGGCCATTGGCACCGGGATCAACACCCATCCGGAATTCGGCACCCGGGTGGCGACCGCGCTGGCAGCAGATACAGGCTATCCATTCACGGCGGACCCGAACGCATTTCGCGCCATCGCCAGCCAGGACACCGCTGCAGAGCTGTCAGGCATTCTGCGCACCGGAGCGCTGACGCTGACCAAGATCGCCAATGACCTCAGGTGGATGAACAGCGGCCCGCTGGCAGGGCTCGGCGAAATCGAGCTCGAGGCCCTGCAGCCCGGCTCCAGCATCATGCCGGGGAAGGTCAATCCCGTGCTGCCAGAGGCAGTCGCCATGGCGGCTGCTCGGATCATCGGCCTCGACGCCGGCATTTCCGTCGCAGCCGGCAGTGGCAACTTTCAGCTTAATGTGATGCTGCCGCTCATCGCCGACTCCCTGCTGGAGTCCATCGGTCTGCTCGCGGGCGCAGCGGATGCCACCGCCCGCGCGGTATCAGGATTCCAGGTCCGTAGCGACCAAATCGAGGGACCGCTTGCGCGCAACCCGATCCTCGTCACCGCCCTGAATCCGGTGATCGGCTATCTGGATGCTGCCAGGATTGCCAAGCGCGCTTATCAGGAAGGACGCCCCATTCTAGATGTGGCGCTGGAGATGACCGAGCTTTCCCGGGAGGAACTCGAATCGCTGCTCGATCCACTGCGCCTGACCCGCGGCGGCATCGGTTCATGAGTCCGGCATTGCACCTCGGAGTGTGGCAAGCCAGAATCCCCCTGCGGTTACGAAGGGGAACGGTGCCGCACTCCGACCTGATTCGACCCATGCGATCTGGACACTACGATCATGAGCGTCGCTAACCAGTGATTTCCGGCCGCATCCTGATCGTCGACGACGACCCGGGCCATCGGCGCAGTCTCAGCGACCTGCTCACGGCTTCCGGTCATCAGGTCGAAACCGCCGTAGACGGTTCTGAAGCACTCGAGATCATCCCTTTACGGGCAAATCTGGACGTCATCCTGCTCGACCTGAACATGCCCGGCGTGGACGGCTTCGCCGTGCTTGAAGCCACCGGTGCCATGCCGCTGCCGCCACGGGTCATCGTGGTGTCGGGTGAGGACGGCGACGATGTCCTGCGGCGCCTGCTTCAGCTCGGCGCGTTTGATTATCTGCACAAGCCCTATCTGCCGGAGGATCTGCTCAAGAGCATCGGCACGGCACTCTCCCAGCAACGCAACGAAGCCGATGCGCGCGAAGTTCTGGCACGGGTCCGCGAATCCGATCGTCTGCATCGCTTTCTGGTGGATCAGTCCCCTGACGTCATTTATCTGCTCGATCCCGAGGGACGCTTCAGCTTCGTCTCCATCAGCGCTGAGGCGGTGTTCGGCCAGGACCGTGAAGCACTCGAGGGGCAGCACTGGAGCAACTTGTTCGCGCCTGATGAAGTGCGGCACGGACGATTCCGCTTCGACGAGCGCAGGACCGGCCATCGCGCCACCAGCAACCTCGAAATGCAGCTCAGGACTGGTGAAAGCGAAGCCAATCGCTGGATCGAGATCAGCGCCACGGGGCTGTACACGGAGGACGAGGAGCGTCGTTTCGTAGGCACCTACGGGGTCGCCCGGGACGTCAGCGACCGGCGCCGCATCGCCTCGGCCCTGGTGCGCAGCGAACGCAAGTTCGCAACGCTGTTCCAGAGCTCTCCTGACGCGCTGTTCATCAGCAGCAGCGACGACGGTCGCATTCTGGAACGCAACGAACACTACGACACTCTGGTGGCTGACTTCGAGACCGCGGACTCCGATCTGTGGTTGTTCGAGAGCGACGGAACCCGTAGGCGCTTCATCCGCTCACTGCAGGAGCGCGGAGGGATTCAGCGTCGCGAGCTGACGCGCACGGCGCGGGACGGGAGCGAACGTACCCTGGAACTCAGCGTACGCCTGCTTTCTGGCGAGGGCGGTGTGTCCCTGGTGTCCATTCTCCGCGACGTGACCGTCGACCGCGAGCGGGAACAGGAACGTCTGCGGCTCGAAGGGCAGCTGCAGCAGACACGTCGCCTCGAAGCTATCGGTCAGTTGAGCGGTGGCATCGCCCACGACTTCAACAATATTCTGGCCAGCATGATCGGCTATGCCGAACTTGCGCAGATCACCCTCGAGGGAACCGAAGTCGGTGAACAGTGCGACGACTATCTGTCCGAGGTGATCAGCGCAGGGCAGCGCGCCCGGGATCTGATCGCGCAGTTGCTGAACTTCTCCCGCACGGAGGAAGGCGATCGCCGGCCGATCGCCGTCGGACAGGAGCTCGAAGGCATCCTCAGGATGCTCAGATCATTGATTCCCACTTCGATCGCCATCGACAGCCGCATTCCCGAGAAGCTGCCGACCATCCTCGCGGATCCGGTGCAGCTGCAGCAGGTCGTGATCAACCTGTTTATCAATGCTCGCGACGCCATCGCTTCCGACGGCATCATCGAGATCAGCGTCGACGATATGGAATTGACGGAAAACGAGCGCTGTGCAGCCTGTCATCGCCTCTTCAGCGGACGCTGGCTGGTGATCAGCGTCAGTGACGACGGCGGCGGCATTCCTGAAGAGATCCAGGAACAACTTTTCGACCGCCTCGTGACCACTCGGGTGGCCGGGCGCGGTACGGGGTTCGGACTGTCGTTGATCAACGGCTTCATGCATCAGCACGGTGGCCACGTGCAGGTCCGCAGTGCACCGGGCCAGGGCAGCTGTTTCCGACTCTTCTTCCCACTGGCCGAGACCGACGCCTCAACTCCGGCGACGGATACGGAACCCGTAGCGGTCCAGGCCAAGAGCGCCGGCGGCCATGTGGTGGTCGTCGACGATGAAGTGTCCGTCGCCAACTTCATGAGCGAACTGCTCGAACATGCGGGCTACCGCACCACGGTATTCAATGATCCTGGCACTGCACTCGATTTCCTGCGTGGTGAAAATGGTGTGGATCTCCTGATTACGGATCAAACCATGCCTCACATGAGTGGGATCGAGCTCGCCGCAGCCATCGAGGACCTGCCCCAGGCGCCACCGGTCATTCTGTGCACAGGGTATGGCAACGCCCTGCCTGACGAAGATGACCAGGTCGGCCGGCACAACGTCCGAGCCCGTCTCGCGAAACCGTTCCGGCTCAAGGAGCTGCTCGACGCTGTTCATCAGTTCCTGGAAGACGGTGCGGTCACAGGAAGTTGAGGGCGTGCACTGGACCTCTCCGGAGTCCCGCTCTCGGGCGCTGTACGAACGGGCCCGACACATCTTCCCCGGCGCCAACACCCGACAGCAGGTGTGGATGGCACCCTATCCTCCCTATCTCGTGTCCGGTCGGGGCCCCTCGGTCACCGACGCGGACGGCAACCGCTACCTGGACCTGACCGGCAACCTGGGCGTCCTCATTCACGGCCACGCCCATCCGCTGATCACAGCAGCGATCGCCGACCAGATCGGGCGCGGAACCTGCTTTGCTCTGCCGACGGAAGCCGAGCTGCGGCTCGGTGGGCTGCTTTGCGGGCGCGTACCAGGATTCGAGCGCCTGCGCTTCACCAACACGGGCTCGGAAGCGGTCGCGGTCGCGCTGCGCGCCGCACGTGCCTTTACGGGCCGCAGTCGCATTGCCAGGCTCGAGGGCGTCTACCACGGCTCCGATGACGTGGCCGCCGTCAGCAGCAGTTCCACACCCGCCAACTGGGGCGAGGAACCGGCGAGCACCGCCCGCTATCCGGGCATGCCCCCTGCGATCCTGGAGCAGGTGCGTGTCCTGCCTGCAAACGACATCGCTACGACGCAACGCCTGCTCGCTGCAGAGGGTGACAGTCTGGCCGCGATTCTCGTCGACCCCGTTCCAGCCCGCTGCGGCTTCGAACCCTTGCGCGGAGACTACCTCGCATTGCTGCGCGAAGCGTCCCGACGACACGGCGCCCTGCTGATCTTCGACGAGGTGATCGCCTTTCGACTCGGATTCTCCGGCGCGCAGGGACGTCTCGGCATCGACCCCGATCTCACCGCGCTGGGCAAGATCATCGGGGGTGGCATGCCCATCGGCGCCGTGGCCGGTCGCGAGGATGTCATGGCTGTGTTCGGCAACGAACGCGAGGCAGCGCGCGTACCAACGAGCGGCACCTTCACCGCTAATCCGGTGAGTATGGTGGCGGGAGAAGCCGCCATGAGCCTGCTGGATATGACAGCGTTCGAGCATCTCGAGCGCCTCGGGGATTTCGTCAGAGCTGGGGTCCGAGGAGTGATCGGCCAGGTGGGTGTACCCGCCCAGGTAACGGGAGTTGGCTCGCTGTTTCTGCTGCACCCGCACGACCGGCCGATCCTCGACTATCGCAGCTACCACCGCTCCCCTGCGGAAACCGAGGTGATGGCACGACTGCATCGCCATCTGCTCGAACAACGCGTGCTGCTAACTCCTGCCGGCAGTGGTTTCCTTGCATCGGTGATGCATCCCGAGGACCTCGAACCCTTCCTGGCGGCCCTTCCTAAAGCACTGGAAATCGCCTTCGATCACCCTTTGACGAGGAGCACGACGTGACAGAGCGACAGCATGCCGGCCAGGAAGCGCTGCTGGCGGGAATTAGAGTCATCGATGCCGGCACCTGGGTCGCGGGCCCTGCCGCCGCCACCGTGATGTCTGACTTCGGCGCGGAGGTGATCAAGCTCGAGTCCTTCGCAGGCGATCCGCTCAGGCAGCTCGGGGAGGGACCGAATGCGGCACCCTGCGATCACAACTACTTCTGGGTTCTCGATGGGCGCAACAAGCGCTCCCTGGCCATCGACCTCAAGCACGCCGACTCGAGGCCCATCGTCGATGCGCTGGTGTCAAACGCAGATGTCCTGATCACGAACTTCCGACCTGCCCTGGCAGGCCGGCTCGGTATCGACTGGCCTCGGCTCCGCGACCTCAATTCACGCCTGGTGTATGCGCAGGTCACCGGCTACGGCGAGTCAGGACCCGAAGCGGACCAGCCCGGATACGACACGACTGCCTGGTGGTCCCGCAGCGGGCTGGCCGATTGGGTGCGGCGACCGGGCGGGCCGCCTGCCACATCAGCACCCGGCATGGGTGACCATGCCACGGCCATGACCCTGTTCGGCGCCATCATGACCGCGCTGTGGGCACGTGAACGCAGTGGTTGTGGGCGTCGCGTCACCACATCCCTGTTCGCGAACGGTATCTGGTCCCATGGCATGCTCGCGTCGATGCGGCTGTGTGGCGCCGCACTCCCCGAGCGTACGGCCGAAACCGCGGTGGCCAACGCCCTTGCCACCCAGTACGAAACCGCCGACGAACGCTGGCTGCAGCTGACACTTCTGAACGAGGACAGGGAGTGGCCACGCCTGATCAACGCCCTCGAAGCCCCGCAACTTGCAGAGGACCCGCGCTTCGCGACCCTCGCGGCAAGGCGGGAACATGCTCCGATCCTGCATCGGTTACTCAGCGAGCTGTTCCGCGACCTGACCGCCAGGGACGTTCGCGGACGACTGGATGCCGCTGACCTACCTGCCGCAATGCTCACGACCCTGGATGACCTGACCGCGGATCAGCAAGCCCTGGCGGCAGACGTGTTGACACCAGTCGCCGAACCACGACCTGGCTGGGAGCATACGATCTCGAGTCCACTATGGATCGACGGCGCCGGGAAACGTGCGCCGGGCTATGCTGCGCGGCTCGGAGAGCACAGTGACGCGATCCTCGAGGAACTCGGCTTCGATGCCGCCACGGTTGCCCGTCTGCACGCGGAGGGCGTCATCCGATCCGGGTGATGCTGAGCGGCGATCGTTTCAGCCACGCACCGCAGCAAGGTCGGCAGCGGCCGCGCGTGCAAGGAAGCCGCTGTCTGCGCCGAGCGTGACCATGACAAAGCCCGCATCGAGCCAACGACGGGCGAAGGCCAGACTGCCACAGTGGATGCCCGCGGCCACGCCATGGCGTCTGCACGCAGCGAGGACGCGCCCCACATCCGCAAGATGCGCCGGGTCATCGTCGTCGCCCTTTGGCGAGCGTCCACGCGACAGGCCGAGATCGGACGGCCCCACGTAGACGGCATCGATGCCGGGTACTGCGAGAATGTCGTCGATGTTTGCCAACGCCTCGGCCGTTTCGATCATCACGATGCACGCCATTTCCCGGTTTGCTTCCCTCGCATAGCCGAAACCGCCATAGACTGCAGCACGAATCGGACCGAACGAGCGCATGCCCTCGGGGGGATAGCGGACTGCCGCCACCGCGGCCTGCGCCTCATCTGCACTGTTGACCATCGGCACGATGACGCCGTAGGCGCCGGCGTCGAGCGCCTTCATGATTGCGTCAGGTGTATTCCAGGGCACTCTGACCAGCGGCACTGCGGACGTGGCGCTGATGGCCGGCAGCATGCTGTGGAGGTCATCGAAACCGATCTGGCCGTGCTGCAGGTCGACGCAAAGCCAGTCGAAGCCGAGCGCTCCCATGAGTTCAGCAGTATAGGGATGACCGATGGCTAGCCATCCACCCACCGTAGCTTCGCCCGATCGCCATTGCCGCAGCACCCGATTCTCGCGCACGGATCAGGCCTTCTTGCTGACGGCAGGGGATGCGGCAACGGAGACGGAAGTGGCGGCAGGCCTCGCGACCAGGCGCGCGAACAGATAGCCGCCAGCGGCGCCGGCCATTCCCTGCGTCATCATGCCGCCCAGTGAGCGCGCCCCGGCCACAGGCATCAAGCCGAACATGAGCATGGCGACCCCCATGATGGCGACCACCGCCGTGAAGCCCGCAAGCGTGAATCCGAGCACGCTCCAACCCGGCAGCAGGAACCGAATCACCAGCGCCGCAACACTGAAGGCAATCAGCAGGCCCAGTCCGAAAATGGGCAGGTAGAGCGAAGCCATACCGACGATGTCGTGCATCGTCATCGCCACCCGGTCACCCAGGGTGAAGGCGACATCCAGCCGGGCGAGCTCGGCCAACACAAATTGAGTGGACGCTGCAGCGGCGAGCGCCGCGCTTAGCACGACGGCGGCGAGAAATGCGAGAATGACGCGTAGAATCATGCAGTCGCCCTGCCCTTCGGAAACGGCAGCTCGCCCAGCAATGAGCGCGCCCCACGTCTGCATGGTGACCGTTTCCGGGCAACACGTGAAGCCCCTTGTCGAGGAAGAGCCTATGCCAGCCATGGTCACGCGCCGTACCGGCATCCTGCTGACGCTGTTCATGCTGATCCTCAGCGCCCGTGTGGAAGCGGATGGCTACAGAATCGAGACCGTGATCGAAGACATTGCGTTTCCGTGGAGCATCGGCTTTCTCCCGGACGGCGATGCCCTGGTCACCCAACGCGGCGGACAACTGCGACGCCTGTCCGCGACCGGCGAAGTCTCGCCACCAATCGCGGGCGTTCCTCCGGTGTTTGCGCGCAGCCAGGCCGGACTGTTCGATGCCCTGCCCGCACCCGACTTTGCCGACAGCGGTGTGCTCTTCCTGAGCTACGCGCATGGGGATGCCCAGGCCAACACGCCCCGGGTGGCTCGCGCGCGCCTCACGGAGGACGGCCTCGAGGACCTCGAGGTGATCTTCAGCGGCACGCCGAAACAGGGCACCGCGGCGCACTACGGCGGGCGGCTGGCTTTCCTACCCGATGGGACCCTCCTCGTTACCACCGGTGACGGATTCAACTACAGGGAGGACCCCCAGCGCCTGGACAATACCCGCGGCAAGACCATTCGCATCCACACCGACGGCAGCGCGCCCGCCGACAATCCGTTCATCGACGACGCCGATGCCATGGACGTGATCTGGACCTACGGCCATCGCAATCCGCAGGGTCTCGTGGTTTTGCCCGATGGTCGGGTCTTCCAGCACGAGCACGGGCCTGCTGGAGGTGACGAGTTCAATCACCTTCAAGTCGGCCGCAACTATGGCTGGCCGGTGATCACCCACGGCCTGGACTACACCGGCGCACGGATTTCCCCCTTCACCGAATACCCGGGCATGGAGCAACCGCTGGTGGACTGGACCCCATCCATCGCCCCTTCGGGCCTCGCCTACTACGATGGCGACGCGTTCCCGCAGTGGCAGGGACAGTTCTTCGTTGGGGGGCTGGCTGAGCAGAGCATTCGCAGGGTGGAGCTGCGCGGCGACGATGCGGTGGATCATGGCACCGTGTTCGACGAGATCGGAGCCCGAATTCGCGACGTGCGCACCGGCCCCGATGGCTTCCTGTACGTCCTGACCGACGAGCGTAACGGACGCATCCTTCGCATCCGACCCAGGGACTAGGAGTCTCACCATGCTCGGTGAGACTCCGGAGCAACGTTCAGTCGTGCCGCCCCTTCGGTACGGGCCGTTCCTTCTCCATCACCGACTCGCTGTCGGCTCCCATGGGATCGATGGCAGGCGTCCGCCCCTCTGCGAGATCGTCCAGGGAGTAGCCGAGATAGTCCGCATGCAGGGCACGGGTCAGAGCCACCGCCATGAACACCAGCAGCAGGCAAAACGGGAAGCCCAGGGTAGTGATCACGTTCTGCAGCGCACCAAGACCGCCTCCCAGCAGCAGCGTTGCCGCGATCAGACCCAGCAGCACGGTCCAGAATGCGCGCTGCACCGTCCGTGACGGTTGGTCATCACGACGGGTGAGCTGGTCGATCACCAGCGCTGCCGAGTCTGCCGACGTCGTCAGGAAGACGATGATGATCACCACACTGAGCACTGACGTCAGGGTTGCAAGCGGAAACTGCTCCAGGAACCGGAACAGGGCCACCGACACATCCGCCTGCACGGCCGTCGCGATGTCCACACCCTGGTTCAGCTCCAGATCGAACGCCGCGAGGCCGAACACGGAGAACCATACCACCGTGAATAGAAGCGGTGCCCCGAGTGCGCCACCGACGAACTGGCGGATGGTCCGGCCTTTGGAGATTCGCGCAATGAAGATGCCGACGTAGGGTGCCCAGGAAATCGTCCAGGCCCAATAGAAGACCGTCCAGCTGCGCTGCCAGTCGCCACCCTGGAACGTGTCGGTCCAGAACGCGAGCCGGGGCAGAGCGTCCAGATAGTTGCCGATGTTCTCCACTGTTCCCGCTGTGAGGAACAGTGTCGGACCACTGATCCAGATGAACAGTAAAATGAATAGCGCGATGCTGATGTTCAACTGGGACAGTCGCTTGATTCCGCGGTCCAGGCCAAGGACCACAGAAATGGTCGCTACCACCGTGATTGTCAGCACGATCAATGTCCGCGACAGATCGCCAAGGGGAACCCCCAGCAGATGGGCAAGTCCGCTGTTCAGCTGCAGCGTGCCCAGGCCGACAGACACCGCGACCCCGAACAGGGTTCCGAGGACCGCGATGATGTCGATGGTCCAGCCGATCGGGCCATAGATCCGGCGGCCGAGGACCGTGTAGAACAGACTGCTGATCCGCATCGGCAGTCCTTGCCGATACGTGAAATACCCGATCGCCAGTGCTGGAAGCGTAAAGATCGTCCAGGTGTGCAGTCCGAAATGATACAGCGCAATCTGCATTGCCAGTTCCGCGGACTCCCGACTCTTCGGCTCCACGCCATCGAACGGCGGGCTGGCAAAGTGCGAAATCGGCTCGGCAACGCCCCAGAACATCAAAATCGTACCGATGCCTGCCGCAAACAGCATGGCGAACCAGGTCCAGGTTCCGTATTCAGGGCGCTCGTGATCCTGACTCAAACGAATATTGCCGTACCGCGACAGCGCAACCCAGATCAGGAACAGGAGCAGGCCCGAGACGCTAAGGATGTAGAACCAACCGAAATAGGCCACCGTGAAGTCGGTAAGCAGCCCGAAAAACGCCGCAACCGCATCCGAAAATGGCAATGCGAACGCGACAAAAAGCACCGCCAGACCAGCGGAGGCGAAGAACACCACCGGGATGGCTTCGACGTTCAGAGCACGGGCCAATCGATCGAACATGTCTGATTTCCCCACCACACGAGCGCGATAGCCTACCGGATCGATCCGGGTGCTGCAGGGTGACGGCCTTGCACAGCTCCGCACAGTGCTCCGGCGGGACGGATTTGGTCAGGCACAGCTTCATGCTTTGTTGTATGGTGGCGCGCTTTTGGCCACCAGGAACCTCGCGGGGCATGCAAACTCCCTGGCATTACGGCTGGAACGTGGTCGGGCTGACACTGGTCTTCCAGGCCGTGACCATCGGCATCCTGATCTATTGTTTCGCCCTTTTCGTGGTGCCCTGGCTGGAAGCTTTCGAGACCAGCCGCGGTCGCGTCATGATCGCCATTACCGTGCTGCAGATCGGAGTCGGTCTGTTGAGCCCCATTGCCGGCCGCGCCATGGACGCCATGTCGCTGCGCTGGCTGGTGATCGGGGGTGCTTGTGCGCTGACCGCAGGTCTTCTGCTGGCCTCCTTCGCCACCGCCATGTGGCAGATCATCGCGCTCTACGCCCTGGTGATGCCGCTGGGCATGGCCATGGCCGGGCCGCTGGCGGCCCAGACCCTTGTCACGCGCTGGTTCCTGGAGCGCCGCGGCATGGCTCTGGGCGTTTCGGCCATCGGCACCTCCATCGGCGGTTTCGCCTTTCCCTTCCTGACCGGCTACATGCTCGAGCAGTTCGGCTGGCGCGTCGCACTCCAAACTCTCGCGGCGCTGACGCTGATCGCCGTCGTGCCGCTGTCGTTCCTGATCCTGCGGCGGCAGCCCCCCCGGCCTGAGCCCATTCCTGCATCTGCAGCGACTGGCGACGGGACCCCTGCGGTCCAGCGTCAGGATTGGCCAGTCGCCTCCATCCTGCGCGCACCCATGTTCTGGATCGCAGTGGTGGCGTTCCTGCCGACCAATGCCGCGTTCGGAGCGATCCAGTTCAACCTCGGTGCCCTGACCCGCGATCTGGGTCACCCCACAAGCTATGCGGCGCTGCTCATTTCGCTGAGTTCCGCCTGCATGATCGCCGGCAAATTTGCCTTTGGAGCCGCCGCCGATCGTGTCGATCATCGTTGGTTGTACTTCATCATGGCCGCCGGAATGGGGGGCTCACTGCTGATGCTGATGGGCACACCTGCGCTGCTCACGCTGATATTGGCTGCAGCCCTGATGGGCCTTGCGGGCGGCGGCATCCTGACTCTGATGGCGGTGATCTATGGCAGCCGCTTCGGCGCAGCCTCCTTCGGCCGGGTGATGGGGCTCGGCATGATGTTCATCACCATCGCCTCGCTCGGCCCACTGTTCTCCGGCTGGATCCACGACCGCACCGGTAGCTACGACATCGCCTTTGGCCTGTTTGCGCTGCTGTTCCTGCCGGCGGCCATTGCAGTCTACCGCCTGCCGGCACCCCGTTGAGCCGAAGGTCTCCGGCAGGCTATCGTCCTGCGGCGCGCCCGCGCATGGGCACTGGAGGTAACAGATCGTGACAAGCTGGGTCCTGGCCCTGTTCGCATTCGCTGCCTTTTTCGCGGGGTACCGCTTCTATTCGAAGTATCTGGCCGAGCAGGTATTCCGTCTCGACCCCGATTTCACTACGCCCGCTCACCGCTTCAACGATGGCATCGATTTCGTCCCCACCAACCGGTTCGTGCTGTGGGGGCACCACTTCACCTCCGTGGCAGGCGCAGCACCCATCGTCGGCCCCGCGATCGCCATGATCTGGGGCTGGGGTCCTGCCTTGGCATGGGTGCTGGTCGGGACCGTGTTCATTGCCGGCATTCACGACTTCGGAACGCTGTGGGCGTCCGCCCGCAACCGGGGCGTTTCCATGGGTGCCATCGCACGCAATGTCATCAGTCCGCGCGCATTTAACCTCTTCCTGCTGATCATTTTCTTCCTGATGCTGATGGTCAACGCCGTCTTCGCCGTGATCATCGGCACGCTTTTCACCAACTTCCCCGCCAGCGTCATCCCCTACTGGATGCAGATCCCCATCGCGCTCACCATCGGCTGGTTGATCTACCGCCGCGGCGTCGGGGTGCTCTGGCCGGCGCTGATAGGCCTGCTGCTGCTGCTGGGCCTGGTGGGCGTCGGGGCAGCGGTTCCGGTGAGCCTGCCCGCGAGCATCGGCGGGCTCCCCGACATTGCCTGGTGGACGGCCATCATGCTGGCCTACGGTGCGTTCGCATCGCGGCTCCCGGTCTGGCTGCTGCTGCAGCCCCGGGATTTCATGAATGCCCATCTGTTGTTCATCGGGCTGATTCTGATCTATCTCGGCGTGTTCGTCGGCCGTCCGGAAATCGTCGCACCGATCTATAACACCGCGTTGCCGCCGGACACCCCCCCGTTGCTACCGCTGCTGTTCGTGACCATTGCCTGCGGTGCCATCTCCGGTTTCCACGGGCTGGTGAGCTCCGGGACCACCTCGAAGCAGATCGGCCAGGAGACTGATGCCCGCTTCATTGGTTACCTGGGTTCCACTGGAGAAGGCCTGCTCGCAGTCGCAGCCATTCTCGCCTGTGCCGCGGGTTTTGCGACGTTCGACGCCTGGAGCGTCCACTACGAATCCTGGGCGCATGCCAGCTCCAGCGGCATTGCCGCCTTTGTCAGCGGAGCCGGCAATTTCATGGCGCACCTGGGCCTGCCGGTCACGCTCGGAACCACATTCGTCTCCATGATGGTGGTGTGTTTCGCAGCCACCAGTCTCGATACCAGCATGCGCCTGCAGCGATTCGTTCTGGCTGAACTCGGTCGTCAGTACCGGGTGCCCGTGCTCGCCAACATCAATTTTACCACCGCGCTGGTGTTCGTCCTTTGCGTCGCCCTCGCCTTCTTCGCCGACCCAGAACGCCCCGGCCAGGGCGGCATGATCCTCTGGCCGCTGTTCGGCACCACCAACCAGCTCACCGCAGCGCTGTCCCTGCTGATCCTGACCCTGATCTTCTGGTACACGAAGCGGCCATATCTGCTGACGCTGATCCCGTTCCTGTTCGTGGCGACGGTCACCACCTGGGCCATGTTCATCAACGTTGGCAACTACCTGGCGCAGGGCAACCTGCTGCTCACCGGTATCGGCGGGCTGCTGCTGGCCCTGAACATCTGGCTGATCCTGGAAGGTGTGGCAGCGATCCGCCGACCGCGACAAGCAGACGATGTCCTGGAATCCGGCTAACCGCGTGCGCCGCATCAGCGCGCGCATCGCCGCGTTCTACGACACCGCCTATGCGGCGCCCTATCGTCGACACCAGCGCCGGGCTCAGCGCCGCCAGGAGGATCTGTTCCGGCTGCTGGTGATGTCCGAGGCGCTCGGCATACCCAATCCGGCCAGCTTTTACACGCTGGAACTGCTGCCTTTCCTGCTGGAGGACTTTCACGCCTGGCATCTACGCATGGGGCTTGAACATTCCCCCTTGGACGGCTTCAGGTGCTGCTGAAGCGTCTGCTCGCGCGCGGACGGACCGCTTCGCGCACGATGGCAGAGGATCTCGGAGTACGACCCGACCTCACGTTCTTCGGAGGTAAGGGTGGCGTCGGCAAAACGACGTGCGCCGCAGCCTGGGCGCTCGGCCGCGCGAAGGCAGGACACCCCGTGCTGCTGGTATCCACGGATCCGGCCCACTCCCTGGGCGACTTGCTCGAACTTCCGCTGGGACCGCGACCGAAGCCGGTCGCGGTCGGTCTGGATGCCATGGAGTTGGCACCCGATGTAGCGCTCGCTGAGTACATCAGCAACGTCAAAGCGAACCTGCGCGAGCTGGCCAGCCCTGAGCTTCGCACCATCGCCGAGCGCCAGGCCGACCTCGCAGCGGGCGCCCCGGGCGCGCTGGATGCCGCACTGTTCGAGGCCATGGTCCGCTGCATCCTCGATCTCGGCCCCGGCTACAACGAGGTTGTGTTTGATACCGCACCCACGGGCCAGACCCTGCAGCTACTTAGTCTTCCTGAAGTCATGGCGACGTGGACGGATGCCATGCTCGCTCGCCGTCGGGAGGCACGTGCTGAGTGGATGGAACGTGCGCCGGAGGGGCGATCAGCGGAGGATCGGGCCGTCGCGATCCTGGATGCACGGAGGCGGCGCTTCGAGCAGGTCCGCAGCCTGCTCGCGGATTCGGACCATACCGGCTTCATCCCTGTGCTGAATGCCGATGCGCTGTCCTTTGTCGAGACCCGGCGCATGGTGGACAAGCTCACACGCGCTGGTATCAACATACCCTGTCTGATCGTGAACCGGGTGTTGCCGGATTCGGCACAAGGAGATTTCGTCACGGCGCTGCGAACAACCCAGGCACGTTACCTCAGAGCCATCGACTCGACGTTCGCGCATCATCCGCGTCTGCGCGTCGACCACAGGGCGCAGGAGATTCGCGGCATCGATGCGCTGCTCGAGCTGGCTTCGCGCATCACCGCCGCGGCACAATGAAGCTTGCGGTCGTCAGGCCAGCGCCACGGCCGCCGGCGCCACCGGCAACCCGGCCACGCCGGTTCTCACCCGATGCACCGCACCAGCTGATTCGCTGCTGCTGCCGTCCGAACCGGACACGATGTAGAGGTCCTGCAGATCGCTGCCGCCAAAGCACAGCGACGTGCACATGGGCTCGGGAATCTCGATGAAGTCAAGCTGACGGCCCTCACTGCTGTAGATGGCCACGCCATGGCCGCCACGGGCCAGCGCCACCCAGACCGAGCCGTCCTCCGCCACCACCAGTCCATCCGGAACACCATTGTCCACCTGAACGAACACCTGTTTCGGTCCAAGGCTGCCGTCGTTGTCAACGGCGTATTGCCAGACCGTCTGCACCTGGGAGTCGCTGTGATAGAGGGTGCGTCCGTCAGGTGAGAAACCAAGTCCATTGGTGATCCAGATATCGTGCCCGACCTCCCGCGCCGATCCGTCGAGATCAATGAGCCAAAGCCCCCCCGGGCGTGCCTCGCCCTCAGACTCGAACACTGGACTCGTTCCCAGGGAACCCGCATAGATCCGGCCTGCGGCATCCGTGGTCAGATCGTTGTAGCCGACATTGCCAGCTTCCGGATTGCGATCCAGGATCAGTCGCGTCGGCCCGCCGTCGAACGGCTTGAAAGAGATGTTACGACCGCTCACCACCAATCCTCCAACCACATGCTGCGCCATGCCGCCGATGCCACGCCGGTGTTCGAACAGCGTGCTGACGTTGCCGTCGCCATCGAGACAAAATACGCCGCCATTGAGTACGTCGCTAAACAGAAGACCACGGCCTTCCTTCCACAGCGGTGCTTCGATCAGTCCGTAGCCTTGGGTCAGAGTCTCCACCGCGCCACCCCTCTCAACCTGCAGCGACCATGGACCAGACGACATGCTGGCTCCATTCACGCCATGGTAACTCAGGTCTGGCCTCGTCACGTCGTGTCAGCGTGGCCGAGAGGGGGTATCCTGCGCGTCGTCGAGTCTCGCTCAAGACCTGGTGCCATGTTGCAAACGAAGCATTGCGTTCCGTATCGCTGTTCTGCTGCCTGCTGCATCTCGTGACGAGCCCAGGGAATGAAAGCGCGGACGCGACCGTGCGCGACAACCCCTTCTTCACCCCATGGACGCTGCCGTACGGCATGCCGCCTTTCGATCAGATCCGTCAGGCGTGGCATCAGCTCGGCGCGAATGACGTGCCCGCCGCGGACGGCGTTCCCGCGTTCGAGGCCAAAGCCCTGGCCGTGGCCGGGATCGACTTCGACCCAGTGCCGCCTCGCTACCGCACACCGTACTTCTCACACATCATGGGCGGGTACGCGCTGCAGGCTACTACGCTTACATCTGGAGCGAGGTGCTGGACGCCGATACCGTGGCCTGGTTCGAGAACAACGGCGGTCTCGACCGGAACGCCGGCGATCTCTTTCGAGAGAAAGTGCTGTCGAAAGGCGGTAGCGTCGATGCGATGACACTGTACGAAGCCTTCGCAGGGCGGCAACCGGACATCGTCCATCTGCTGGCACGGCGCGGTTTGAGCGCGGACTGAGCGATATCGACCGGCAACTCTGCTCTACGACACTCGATGCGCTCACTTTTTGGGGGAAGGAACAATGAAGAACGGAGCGTTGCTCATCGGTTGCCTGCTGCTGGCACTCCATGCCACTGCTGTGGAATCCATGCGTGCCGCCGGCGCCGCGGATTTCGACGACCCCCAGGTTATTGCAGGCTTCCAGGCCATCTTCACGTGCGGAGCGCGTTTCAATGCATCGCGACCGCTGGCCGCCATTCTGCGTGAGGAACTCGCAGACGTCGCCACGCAGCTGCCGCGGCCACTGGTAATCGCTGACGCAGGCATCGTAACAACGCGCACCCCACAGGGTCAGGAGCGCATCGCCGCTTGGCGTCCGGGCGTGGGATGCACGCTGCTGCCGCCCGGTGCGACCCGCAGCGACGTGATCAACCTGCCCTTCGTCATGCAGCCGCACCCGGGTTTCGACCCAACGCTGACGGAATGGCCGCAGGGAGACCTGATGGACCCTCCCGCCCCTCACGACGCCCTCGATGCAGTGGTGACGTCAGCGTTCGATCCTGAAGTTCAGGAGAGTGAACCGTTCACGGTCGGCGTGGTCGTGGTCGCTGACGATCGTATCGTCGCCGAGCGCTACCGTGACGGATTCGACCCCTGGAGCGGCTATCGCACCTGGTCCACGGCCAAGAGCTTTACCCATGCACTGGTAGGAACCCTGGTGCAGTCCGGTGCGCTGCAGCTCGACGCGCCGGCACCGATTCCCGAGTGGCAGCTTGAGGATGATCCCCGCTCTGCGATCACCCTGCGTCACCTGCTGCAGATGTCGAGCGGTCTTGCCAGCGAAGGCGCAAATTCAAACGCCATCTACTTCGGCGGCCAGGATGTACTCACTGCCACCACGACAACCGGGCTCGAGCACGCTCCCGGCGAGCACTTCCGCTACGCCAACAACGATACACTGCTGCTCACACGGGCGATCAGGCACGTCCTCGCTGACGACCTTGCCTATTTGCGTTTGCCGAACGTGGCCCTGTTTCATCCCCTGGGGATGACATCGACGGTGATGGAGACCGATCATCGCGGCAATTTCATCAGCTCCAGCCAGGTGTATACCACCGCACGGGATCTGGCCCGATTCGGTCTTCTCTATCTGCATGACGGCAGCTTCGGTGGCCGGCGCATCTTGCCTGAAGGTTGGGCAGAACTGGCTCGCACACGAGCCCCGGCGCACGAACCTCAGGAGCTACCGGGCGGTGGCTTCATGGGTTACGGACATCATTTCTGGCGTTTCGAGGGCGTGCCAGGGGTGCCTGACGGCACCTTCACCACCGCCGGCCACAAGGGCCAGTTCTCGACAGTGGTTCCCTCGGAGGGGGTCGTGATCGTACGTACCGGCATCGATCCTGATGGCACACGCTGGAATCAGGCGGCTTTCGTCGCTCGTGTCCTCGAGGCGCTCGAAACGGACGACCCCTGACAGGTGATGGCCTGAGCGGATCCAAAGCGCAGACGCATCCTGGTGCACAGCGGCGATCCGTTCAGTCCGCCAGGGTCGCGCTTAGCCCGCATATCTCAGTGCGCCTTTGCACGGCGCACTGAGATATGCGGGTTAGGCAAGCTCTGAGCAATTCCTTAGGAAGGATCAAGCGGTCAGTCGTCAGTGAATGCACCGAGGTGGAACTCGGCGGCCTCCGCCACCTCATCCAACCCGGGCTCCGCCGGAAGCGGCGCATCGCCACCTGCGAGAATCTGCAGGACGTTGTGAACGCCCTGGGCCAGCGATTCGAGATGATAGCCGCCCTCAAGAACCAGCGCGAGGCGGCCGGGACAGTGGCGATCGACGATTTCCTGGACGATCTCGGTGATGGCAGCGAACCCGTCGTAGCTCAGGTTCAGCGCCAGATCCAGTCGATGGGGATCGAAGCCTGCCGACACCAGAACCAGATCCGGCTCGAACCAATCGGCCGCAGGCACCAGGATCTCGCGAAACGCCTTGACCATGGCGATGTCACCGGCACCTTCCGGAAGCGGTACGTTGATCGTCGTCCCCTCGCCCGCCCCCGCCCCGATCTCTTCGAGCATCCCGCTGCCGGGATAGAAGGGCGCCGCCCGATGGGTGTCGAACAGCATCACGTCCGGGTCGGAATAGAAAATGTCCTGGGTACCGTTGGCGTGGTGAGCATCCCAGTCGATGATCAATACCCGCTCACACCCCAGTTCCGCCTGGGCGTGAGCCGCAGCCACGGCAACATTGTTGAACAGGCAGAACCCGCGCGCTCTGACGGGTTCGGCATGATGACCTGGTGGCCGCACAAGCGCGAAGGCACTCTCGGCCGCGCCTGACATCACCGCCTCGACTGCTGCAATGGTGGTGCCTGCAGCCACCTCTGCTGCTTCGACGCTACCGACCGACACCGCCGTGGTGTCGCGATCGAGCCAGGCGTTCTTACCGCGCATGGCGTAGATGTCGTCGAGATAGGACAGGGTATGGACCCGGGACAGCTGGTCGCGGGTGGCCGCCTGACCCGTACGGAAGGTCAGGCCGGCAATGGGATGAGCATCGAGCAGCTCGCGCACGGCCCGGACGCGGCCGGGGTGCTCCGGATAGCTCCACTTGACGTCGAGACCTTCCAGTATTTCCTTCACGCGCCGGTCGAGCCTGCCCGGAAGAAAAGGTTCCTCGATGTTCGGCTCATGGCCGAGCACACGCTCGTCGTAGAAGACGATGACGCTGCGATCTCCGATCACGTTTTGTCCCTACCGGCCATGACGATCTCTACCCTCCGTCGTCCAGTAGATCCAACACATCGGTCACGCAGGCCGCCGCCCGAACGCCCACCGGCAGAAAGCCCATTCGCCGCCATGTTTCCGCTGCTTCGATGTTACTTGCCGAGTATTCAAGTCGCAGCGACTCTACGTCGTGACGGCGCGCGAAGGCTACCAGCTCCAGGACCATGCGGCGGTTCAGCCCCTGCCTTCGAAAATCCGGTTCGACCCAGACGTCGTCAATGACACCGTACCACTGCCCCTGGCGCTCCGGCGTCTCCCAGACCTCAGCATGCTTCCACAGCGCGATGTCGCCCATGCCGATGATGCCCGCACGCGGGTGCTTTGCGACCAGCAGAAGCTTATAGGGATTGTCGATGAAAGTTTGAAAGCGACGTGCGAGTTCGGCCTCACCCTTGGCAGTCATCTGCAGTGCTTCCCGGGGCGCACCCGACACGTGCGCATCAAGCTGAAACGCCAGCTCGATCAGCTGCGGGATATCCTCCCCGCTCGCCGCGACGATCTTCACCTTGCGCGTCAAGAACCCTCCCTGGGCCACAACACATCCAGAACGATACCTGGCGCGTGGCCTCCCATGCTTGCAGGCTACCGAGCCGGACCGCCCACTGCCACCTGGAGGCCGTAGACCAGCCGACCTGGCGATGAGAACGTCACCGGGTGCGGATGTGGCGTACGCGGCGGACAGTTCCATCGCCTTGCCCCGCACCCATTGCACTCGGCGTGGCAGCCAGCCGTCCTTTGAGCGACACTGGACGCCCCCTGCAGCGAGGCGCCCCGTGCCGCTCGAAAACGCCCTGATCGATCCTGCCCGTCTGCCGCCTGCGACTCCGCTGCGGCTGATTCCTGTTGCCCCCAGTTTCGCACCCTACCGGGTGCTGAGCCTGTTCTGGCGGTGGGCGATGTTCGTCATTGTCCTGCTGGCATTCGCGCTCCCATCGTTGGACGAGGCACCGCCCGCGTCCGCGTACGGCCCCCTGGTACTGTTGCTGCTCATCGCGATGCACCTGACTCTGGCCTGGAGAGAGGCGCGTGCTCGCGGCTGGGGCTTGCGCGAAAATGATCTGCTGTACGCCAGCGGCCTGTTCTGGCGACGCCTCACAGTGCTGCCATGCAATCGCATCCAGCATGTGGAGACGGCAAGCGGGCCAATGGAACGTGCATTCGGATTGTTGCGGGTGACCTGCTTCACCGCCGGCGGGCTCAGCGCAGATCTGGTGCTGCAGGGCATCGCCAAGGAAGACGCCGAGCGGGTCCGTCAGCACCTCCTCAGCCGAGTTCATGAACTCGAAGGGGAAACCGCAGAACAACCCGAAAACACCTCTGCTGACGCATCCTTCGAGCCGTCCAACAGCGAGCCACGAGCCTCGTGACCGAAATCTCCTGGCAGCGCCTCTCGCCCTGGTCCGTCGTCTACCTGTTCCTCCGCAGCGCACTGCGGATCATCCGCGAAAACCTCCCGCTGCTGTTCGGCGCCGGTGCCGGCGTCGCACTGTTCGATGGCATCGGCCTGCGGGAGGTCGGATTGACGGTCACTGCGCTTGCCTTGATCGGTCTGCTGGTCGTGGTCATTCAACATCGCCGCTTCCGTTTCCGGATCGAAGGCGATCTGCTGCGCGTCCGCAAGGGCATTCTGGAACAGAGCGAACTCAAAGTGCGGCGGGCACAGATCCAGCAGGTGATGATCGAGGCGCCCTGGCACCTGCGACTGTTCGGCCTGGTCCGATTCAGCGTGGACACGCCTGGCGGCAGTGCCACGGAGGTGGAACTGCCGGGGATCCGTGTCGCAACCGCCCACAGCCTCCGTAGCGCCCTGCAGTCCACCCAGGGCAGCAACGCCCCGGACCTCACGACGAACAACGCAGCTGAGATGCCACTGTTCCGGGCGACGACGACAGCTGTGATGCTGCACGGACTGTCGAACAATTATGCCTGGGTAGCATTGGTTGCCTTGATGCCTTTCTTGAACCGGCTCGGACAGGGATTGCACGAGCAACTAGAACAGATGAGTCCGCCGGAGGCACTGCTGGTCCTCCTCGATCGACCGCTGCTTGCTGCTGCGATACTGCTCGCGGGATTGGCGCTTCTGCTGGTGACAGCGTCCGTTGTCATCGCGCTGCTGCGCTTCTACGGTTTCGTTTTGGAGCAGCAGGGGGCGGCTGGAGATAGCCGCCGCTTCCGTCAGACCAGCGGCTTTTTGAGCAGACGGGAACAGATCCTGAGCGCTTCACGACTGCAGGTGGTGGAACGCATGGAGACGCCGATCGGACGCCTGCTCGGTCGCTGCCATCTCGTCTGCCGGCAGATCGGCGGCATTCATGCGGAGCAGGATCCCGGCGCCCAGATGTTTCTCGTTCCCGGCCTCGATCACGCGACCGCAGATCGTCTGCTGAGCGTGATCTGGCCGCATGCTCCTGCACCAGCACGCCTCGGGCGCGTGCACATTCACTATCGCCGGATGAACTGGCTGCGATGGAGCGCCTTCGCCAGCGCGGCTGTCGCTGCGATCGCGTGGCAGGCTACCGACCCCTGGCTGCTGCTGCTGCTGCTACCGCTGTTGCCGCTGCTTGCCGGACTCGCTCACCTGCGCTGGCTGGCGGTGGGCTGGCGCGCTGAATCAGGCTGGCTGCGCGTACGCTTCGGTCTGCTTGGCCGTCGGACCTCGACCTTCCCCATGGTCCATGTTCAACGGGTGGCCTTGAAGCAGAACCTGTTCCAGCGACGTCGCAGGGTAGCCGATCTGATTCTGACGCTGGCCAGCGGCCCCATCACCCTGCCCTGCCTTGACGAGACACGGGCATGGGCTCTGCTCAAGGAGACTCTCGAACGTGTGGAGGCACTGCGGGAGGACGTAACGCGCCCCTCGAGCGAGCCGTTCAGGACAGACGGCTCAGAGGTGCGGGATGAGGGGGCCGATCAGGATCCCCATCGGACGCTGTGGACACGGCCACTCGATCACGCTCCACGTTCTGACCCATGACCCGTCCCGTCAGGGCGTGACGCAACACGCCGGCAGCCCGGTCGATGATCAGGTACATGCACGGCACCACGAGCAGTGTCAGGACCATGGCACCGAGCAGGCCCCCCACCACGGTGAGGGCCAGCGGCTGCATGATTTCCGCACCCTGACCAAGACCCAAGGCCAAAGGCGTCATGCCCAGGACGGTGGTCAGCGTCGTCATCAGAATCGGGCGCAGGCGGACCGTGCCCGCAGCCACAACAGCACGGCTGACGGACAAGCCGCGGGCGCGACCGATCTCGATGTATTCCACCAGCAGAATGGCATTGTTGACCACGATGCCAACCAGAAGAATGACCCCGATGAGTACCGGTGCAGACAGGGGGGTCGCGGTGAACGTCAACGCCAGACTGACGCCGATGAGCGCAAGCGGTGCTGTCGCCAGAATCACCAGGGGATTGCTGAGCCGTTCGTACTGAACCGCGAGCACCACAAATACCAGGAAAAGTGCCAACGCCACCACCGTGGCCAGCTCTCTATTGGTTTCCTCGATGGTTTCCCACTGTCCCGAGTACACCAAGCTGTAGCCCTCCGGAATACCCATGTCGCGGAGTCGCGCCTGGGCTTCTGCAATAACCGTCCCCACATCGGCCACGGTGGTGTTGACGTTGCCGGTGACGCGCTGGATGCGGCTCTGGTTCTCGCGCTCGATGTGCGCAGGGCCCTCACCGAGTTCAAAGCTGGCCACGTCCCGAAGCAGGATCGGCTCGCCTCCCTCACCCCGGAACAGCAGCAGGTTGCCAAGACCTTCCGCATCCGCAACTGCGGTGCGCGGCAGCCGCACGCGAATGTCGTATTCCTGAGTACCCGTCACGAAACGGGTCGGCACCATCCCGTCCACTGCATCCCGTATGGCGCGGCCCACTTCGGATACCCGCAAACCAAGACTGGCTGCCCGGTCTCGATCGACCTGAATGCGAAACAGTGGACTCTGATCATCGCGGCCGACCTCGACACCCTCGAGTCCGGGAATGCCCGACAGACGACCGCTGATCTCGCGGGCGACCTGCTGCAGTTCCAGCAGGTCGTCGCCAACCACCATGACGGAAAAGTCGTCGCCGGAAGTCGTGAAACGCAAACCCTGAATCGACGGCGGACGCACGGAGATCCGAGCACCAGGCAGATCCAGCGCGTCCAGGCGCCGCTGGGCCTCGGCCACCCACGCCCCGGCGCTCGTATCGGGACGCTGGCTGCGTGGCGTCAGCTGGATGCGCATGTTCATCGTACCGGGACGCTCATTGATCACACCGCCGCCGAGGTGCCCACCGACCAGCGTGAAGCGGGATTCGACGTGGGGCATGTCGCGAATCACCGACTCCACGTCGCGGGCAGCGGTGTTGGTCTCAAGCGGGGGTGTCCCGCGTGGCAGAACCATGCGCACGCCCACGCCTCCGTCGTCCACCTGAGGCAGGAACTCGTTGCCAAGCCCATCGGCAAGCCGCAGCGCGCCGAACAGACCGAGTACGGCCAGCCCCACCACCGCCCAGCGCCAGCGCAGCACCCGTGGCAACAGGCCACGATAGCCCCTGCGAAAACTGTCGATGACAGCATTGAAGGCACGCAGGACAGCGCTGTTCTTCAGGCCGCTTTCGAAACGCAAGTGGCCCAGCAGCGCAGCAAGCATGGGCACCAGAGTCAAGGCTGCCACCAGCGTCGCGATGATGGCGAAGGAGATGGTGAAGATGAGATCGCGGAAGATCAGGGCGGCCATACCTGAGATCAACAGCAGCGGCACCACGGCGGCCAGATTGGTCATGGTCCCGGCAGTGATCGCCGAGGCCACCTCACGTGCGCCGTCGTGAGCCGCATCCTCGGCGGTCTTGCCGAGCTGCTCCTTGTGACGGTAGACGTTTTCCAGCATGACGATGGCATTGTCGAGCAGCAGGCCGACACCGAGGGCCAGCCCACCGAGACTGATGATGTTCAGCGTCAGACCGCTCATACCCATCAGCGCGAAAGTGGCCATGAGCGCGATGGGAATGGACAAGCCGATGATGATGCTCTTACGCACGCTGCCTAGAAACAGCAACACCAGGAGCATGGCCAGCGCGCCGCCGATCACCGCGGCGGTGCCGACGCTCCGTAACGCCCCGCGAATGAAGAAGGACTGATCAGTGATCGCCTCGAACTCGATGTCGTCGGGAATGAAGCCAGAGGCTCGCAGACGGTTCACGGTCGCATTGATCGAATCGGTCACTGCTACGGTATTCGCCTGCGGCAGCTTGAAGGCAGCAAGCTGAGTGGCCGCCGTGTCGCCGAGGCGGACGAACAGGCGCTGCTCCCTGTGTCCGTCGCGCACCTCGGCGACCTCGTCGAGCCGGATGCGCGCCTCGCTGTTTCCGGGCAGCGTCAACATCAGCGAAGCGATGTCCTCCGCAGACTTGAACAGACCGTCGGTCTTCGCCATCACATCGAAGGTCGCGGACGTGATCCAACCGCCGGCGATGTCCACGTTCTCCGCCGCCAACGCATCGGCGATGTCGTGCAGCGTCAGGCCATAGGAACGCAGGCGGTGCTGATCGGCGACGACTTCCATCTCGCGAACCATGCCGCCGGCGGCTTGGACGCTGGAGACGCCTTCAATGGCGATGATCTGTGGCGCGAGCTGGTTCTCCAGCCAGTTGTGAACCTCCACTTCCGATCGGACCCGGGAGGTGAAGCCGGCAAGCCAAATCGGATCCTGGGCCGGATCGAATTTATAGAGGCGGGGTGGATCGATGTCATCAGGAAGCTGCGTGCGTGCCAGCTCCAGGTAGCGGGACGCGTCCTGCAGCGCCACGTCGAGGTTGGTTCCATAGGAAAAACGAAGGTTGACATTGGTACGGCCTTCGGACGCACGGCTGTCGATGCTGACCAGATTCTCAACCGCTGCGAGATTACGCTCAAGGACTCTCGTGACCTGTTCTTCCATCACTTCGGGCGCCACGCCCGGGTAGTTCACCGTCACCCGGACCAACGGGAACTCCACCGCAGGCAGCAGGTCAATGGGTAAGCGGTCGATGAAGAACAGACCAAGAACGAACACCACCGACGCCATGGCCAGCGTCCCCACCGGCCGGCGAATCGCACCGTTGACCACGCCCCGTCGTCCTGAATCAGACGAGGCCATCGTCAGCCCCTCCAGCCGACGATTCGCACCCTCTCACCAGCGCGCATGTCGATGGGATTGCTCGCGAGCACCACCTCGCCGGCTGCCAGACCCTCTTCGATCTCAGTCCACTGACCGCGGGTAACGCCAGGCCTGACCTGCCTGCGCTCGAGATGATCGTCCGCGATGACGTAGACATAGCGCTCGCTGCCGTCCTCACCCACGGCGGCAGCAGGAACCGCCAGCACGTCGGGTCGTCGATCCACCTGCATGCGGATCCTGGTCAGAAAACCTGGACGGACACCCTGCTCCGCAGCCGACTCTGGCAAGCTCAGCTCCACGGGCACGAGACGGCTGGCTGGATCTGCAGCGGGAAACACTCGCGCGATGCGGCCAGCGAGCTCGAGTTCAGGCAGGGCATCGAATCGCAACCGAGCATCCTGACCGGGAGCGAGGTGAACCACGTCGCGTTCCGAAACAAGCGGACGGACCACAAGGCGGTCCATGACTGCAAGTTCGAACATCACATCCTCGGCCTGAACGGATTCCCCGGGTTCCACGTGTTTGGCGGTGATCACTCCAGAGTGAGGGGAACGAACGTGACCGAAAGCGACCCGCGTCTCCCACAGACGCTGCTCCGCCTCGGCCACATCGAGTTCGACCTGGGCCCGCTCCAGTTCGTTGCGACTGACGGCGTTGGTGGCACGCAGCCGCTGCATGTTATCCAGTTCCATATGCGCGAACCTGGCCTGGGCGCGCGCCCGCGCAAGTTCCGCTTGCAGCTCGGCGGTGTCGAAGCGCGCCAGGACGGCATCAACGTCCACCCGGTCACCCTCCTCCACCGCCACGTACTCCAGATTGCCGGTCATGCGACTCGGGATCCGCACCGCCAATCGCGGCCGAACGGTGGCCACGAGCTCAACCTGCCGCGACAGGTCGCGCGGTGCGAGTTCGACTGCGGCCACCGGGCTCGAGCGGGGTACGTTGGTGTTCCCGCCGCTTTCGGATTCGGATCCGCCCCCATCAGCGCCGCAGGCCAGAACCAAGGAACAGGCCAGCGCGAGCAGGCACGTGCGCCAGACAGTGGAGAGAGGGTCCGCCGGTGACATCATGGCTCGGGGGGCTACGCCGGTCGTTGGATGAAGGGACAGTCGAGGGCCGAGGCCCGCTCCCATCTGTGGCACCAAGGGTGGCACAATTTCGTCGTCCGGCGCCACGCGGCAGCATGACGGTGCGGCAAGGGTTCTGGTCGCCCAGCAGGCTTCCTCGGCTATACTCCAGCGCCTCGCGGCCCGCTGGGCGGCGGCATGATTGGAGCGTTTCCATGCGTCTGCACGCCTTGCTGCTCACCGCCTGCCTGCTGAGCAGTTGCGCTGCCGCCGCCGGCCAGGCGACGGTGACCCTGATCGGCGGCAACGAACCGCATCAGTTTCAAGTCGAGCTGGCAGACACTCCCGACACCCGGGCCCGTGGGCTGATGCATCGTACGGAGCTGGCCGAGGAGGCCGGGATGCTGTTCATTTTCGACCACCCGGCGGAAGTGGGTTTCTGGATGCGTAACACCCTGATTCCGCTGGACATGCTGTTCATCGACGAGCGCGGCAGCATCGTCCACATTCACCACCGCGCCCAACCTCACGACGAACGCATGATCTCATCGCGTCAACCCATCACTCATGTCCTCGAGATCAATGGCGGCCTTGCCGAGTCACTGGGCATAGAGGTCGGGCACCAGATGCAGCTGCAGCTTGGCGGTCAATCCTCTGACGCCGAGTAGAGGTGTTCGAAACAGTAGTTGGTGGCCTCGACGAATCCAGGGACCGAGCCGCAGTCGAAGCGGCGCCCCTCGAACCTGTAAGCCATGACGCAGCTCTCGCGGGCCTGGGTCAGCAGCGCATCGGTGATCTGCACTTCACCGTTTTTGCCCGGCGGCGTCTGTTCGATGATGTCGAAGATGTCCGGCGTCAGGATATAGCGCCCGATCACGGCCAGGTTGCTGGGCGCCTCTTCTGCAGGCGGTTTCTCGACCATGCTCGTGACGCGGATGATGTTGTCGCTGACGGCCTCGCCCGCGATGACCCCGTAGGAGGAAATGCGTTCTTTAGGCACCTCCATCACGGCGACGATGCTACAGCGGAACTGCCGATACAGGCGCGCCATCTGGGCGAGGACCCCTTCGCCGCCCTCGTTGAGGCAGAGGTCATCGGCCAGTACCACGCCGAAGGGCGCATCGCCCACCAGGCGTCGCCCCATCAGGATAGCGTGACCCAGGCCCTTCATGGCGTTCTGCCGCGTATAGGAGAAAGTTGCCCGTTCGATCAGATCGCGAATGTGGGTGAGCAGCTCCTCCTTGCCGGTGCCGGCGATCTGGTGTTCGAGTTCGTAGCTGATGTCGAAATGATCCTCGAGTGCCTGTTTGCCGCGTCCCGTCACGAAGCAGATTTCATCCATCCCGGCCTCCACCGCTTCCTCCACGCCGTACTGGACCAGCGGTTTGTTGACGATGGGGAGCATCTCCTTGGGCATGGCCTTGGTTGCCGGGAGGAAGCGCGTGCCGTAGCCGGCGACTGGAAACAGACACTTTTTGATCATGATCGACCCTCAACTCCGGTTGCAGTTTGATGAAGCATAGCCGCTTCGTCCTGACACGACGTTGCGGCCCGGGCCGACTCACGGCTCAATGGGGGCATCGTCATCAACAGGGACAGAGCGTAACCCATGAGTGAGCACATTCGCCTCGAAGTCGACGCCGGCATCGGCATTCTGACCATCGACCGGCCGGAGAAGAAGAACGCCATGACCTACGCCATGCTCGGGGAGTTCCTCGAGACGGTCGCGGCTGCCAGTGAGAACGACGCCATTCGCGTCCTGGTCTTCACTGGTGTCCCGGGAGCGTTTTGCGCTGGCACCGATCTCGCAGACCTCGCCACCATTCCGGGCACCGAGCGCGGGGTACGTGGCCGGGCCGAGGAGGAGGACCGCTGGTGGCCCCTGATCGCCTGCGGCAAGCCGGTGATCGGCGCCATCGACGGACCAGCCGTTGGCATGGGTGCCGAACTGAGCAGCCAGTGCGATCTCCGGCTCGCTACGCCAAGGGCGCGCTTCGCCTGGAATTTCGTGCATCGGGGCCTGGTACCCGATACCGGCGCCGGCAGCTGGCTGCTGCCGCGCCTGATCGGACCCCAGCAGGCCCTGCGGCTGCTCTACACCGGTGATTTCCTCACCGCCGAGCAGGCCCTCAAGCTGGGCTACCTGCTCGAAGTGGTCGAACCCGAAAGCCTGCTCGACCGGGCGCTGGAACTGGCGCGTGCCATACTCATGGGCTCGCCCTTCTCCCAGCAGCGCCTCAAGTCGCTCGTCTATGAAGGCCTGCAACGGGACGTGCGCGCGCACATGGACGCCCATGTGGACGCCCTAACCGCCTGCTTCCGTTCCGACGACCACCGTGAGGGTGTGGCCGCCTTTCTGGAGCGCCGTCCGCCTCAGTTCACCGGTACCTGAAAGGCAGCAAAAACACGTCGCGCCAACCGCCGATAGAAAGTCCAGTTGACTTGGATCAAGGTGGTGACGGAGGCTTACGTGTGTAATCCCCGCGACCGCGTACGGCACCGACCGCTGCGCCCTGTCTGGAAGCCCGTGCATGGCCAACCCGCATATCGCGAAACACCCGGAGTACGATTACGACACCGTCCGCCTCTTCTGCCTCGCCACCATTGTCTGGGGCGTGGTCGGCATGGCCGTCGGGGTGCTCATCGCCGCCCAGATGGTCTGGCCGGTTCTGAACACACCCTGGGAGTGGTTCCACTTCGGGCGGCTGCGTCCGCTGCACACCAACGCGGTGATTTTTGCGTTCGGCGGCAGCGCGCTGATGGCCACGTCCTATTACGTCGTCCAGCGCACCTGTCAGGCCCCCCTGTTCTCACCCTTCCTGTCCAAGTTCACGTTCTGGGGCTGGCAGACAGTGATCGTCGCAGCGGCCATCACGCTGCCGCTCGGACTCACGACGACTCATGAGTACGCAGAACTCGAATGGCCCATCGACATTCTGATCGCCCTGGTGTGGATTGCCTACGCGGTCAACTTCATCGGCACCATCGCGAAGCGTAAGCCGAACCACATCTACGTGGCGAACTGGTTCTTCATGGCGTTCATCCTCGCTGTGGCCATCCTGCATATCTTCAACAGCATCCAGTACCCGGTGACGCTGTGGAAGTCCTACTACGTCCCATCCGGCGCCATCGACGCCATGATTCAATGGTGGTACGGACACAATGCGGTGGGCTTCTATCTGACCGCAGGCTTCCTCGGGATGATGTATTATTTCGTTCCGAAACAGGCGGAACGACCAATCTATTCCTACCGCCTCTCCATCGTTCACTTCTGGGCGCTGATTGCCATTTACATGTGGGCAGGCGCCCACCACCTGCACTTCAGCGCGCTGCCGGACTGGGCTCAGAGTCTGTCGATGGTGTTCTCCCTTATCCTGCTGTTTCCCTCCTGGGGCGGCATGATCAATGGGATCATGACCCTGTCGGGCGCCTGGGATAAGTTGCGCACGGACCCCATTCTCAAATTCCTCGTCGTGTCGCTGTCGTTCTACGGACTCGCGACGTTCGAGGGTCCCATGATGTCAATCAAGACCGTCAACGCCATGTCCCATGCCACCGACTGGACGGTGGGGCACGTCCACTCGGGGGCCCTCGGCTGGGTCGCCATGATCACGTTCGGAGCCATGTATCACCTGATCCCCATCATGTATGGACGGAAACAGGGCCAGATGTACAGCGTCGCGCTGATCAACCTGCACTTCTGGCTTGCCACCATCGGGACGGTGCTCTACATCGCGTCGATGTGGGTGAATGGACTGATGCAGGGTTTGATGTGGCGCGCGGTGAACGAGGACGGCACCCTGACCTACACCTTCGTCGAAGCCCTGGAGGCCAGTATGCCGGGTTACATCGTCCGCACCATCGGCGGCGCGCTGTTCCTGGCCGGGATGCTGGTGATGGCCTGGAACGTTTGGTGCACGACCCAGGGCCGCACGCGTGCAGAGGAGGATCCAGCTAAGCTGGATCCGGTTCTCGACGCCGAAGCCGACGCCATCGCACCGGCGAGAGGGTGATGAGCATGGATACGGAAGACAAGACCAATCGTCACACGGGGCCGATCAACGGGTTCACGCACGACAAGATCGAGCGTCACACCGGCCTGATGGTGGTCCTTATCCTGGTGGTGATCAGCTTTGGCGGTCTGGTCCAGATCCTGCCGCTATTCAGCGATCGCGCCCTGACCGAACCACTGGACGGTATGCAACCGCTCACCGCGCTGGAACTCGAGGGGCGCGACATCTATATACGAGAGGGCTGTCACGTCTGTCACACGCAGAAGATCCGCGCCCTGCGCACCGAAGTCGAGCGCTACGGTCATTACTCCGTGGCCGGCGAGTTTGTCTGGGATCATCCATTCATGTGGGGCTCCAAGCGCACCGGCCCTGATCTTGCGCGAGTGGGCGGTCGCTACAGCGACGACTGGCAAATGCAGCACCTCTACGATCCGCGCTCGCTGGTGCCGGAATCCAATATGCCGGCTTACCCGTGGCTGTTCTATCGTGATGTGAACAACCGTCATACCAGCCGCAAGATGCAGGTCCTGCGGCGCCTGGGCGTGCCCTACACCGACGAACAGATCGAGTCCGCTGCGGATGACGTCGCCGGTTATACCGAGGCGGAGGCGCTAGTGGCCTATCTGCAGCAACTCGGCACCGCGATTCCCAGGAGATGACTGCATGGACATGAACGATCTGCGCGCTCTGTCCACGGTCCTGATGTTCCTGACTTTCCTCGGGATCATCTTTTGGACCGTGATCGGAGGCCCCGACCGCTTCCGGGACGACGCGAACCTGCCGTTTGCGGATGATGACCACGACGAATCGGAGCCTAAGCAGGAGAAGTCCTCGTGAGTACCGGCTGGAGTCTGTTCGTCATCATCGTCACGCTGGGCATGCTGGCGGGGTTCTCCTGGCTGGTGCTCAACACGCGCCGCATCCAGGACCCGGACGGCGCCAACAAGCTCAATGACCACGAGTTCGACGGCATCACCGAATATGACGCCCCCATGCCCGAGTGGTTCACGTGGATGTTCCTCGGCTCCATCGCCTTTGCGCTGGTTTACCTGCTGCTCTACCCCGGGCTTGGAAACTTTCCCGGCCTGCTCGGTTGGAGTTCGACCGGTGCGCTGGAGCAGGATCAGCGTCGGGCCGATGCGCGCTTTGCACCGCTGTTTGAACGCTACCTGCGCACCCCGGTAGAAGAACTTGCCGAAAACCCGCAGGCCATCCGCATGGGACAACGCCTGTTCGGCAATTACTGCTCCCAGTGCCATGGCACTGCGGCCCAGGGTGCCCCGGGCTATCCCAATCTCACCGACGGGCACTGGGCCTGGGGCGGCGATCCTGAGCAGATCCGCGCGACCCTGGTCAATGGCCGACAGGCGGCCATGCCGGCCTGGGGACCTGTGCTTGGTGACGATGGCATTCATGATACGACCGAGTTCGTTGTGTCGCTGGCTGACCGCGACCATGATGCCGAGGCGGCCGCGCGCGGCGCGGAGCACTATGCGCAGAACTGCGTCGCCTGCCACGGTCCCGAAGGACGTGGCAATAGCGCGCTTGGGGCCGCTGATCTGACAACGGGTGTGTATCTGTACGGTGGCTCGAGAGAGACCATTGCAGCGAGCCTGCGAAACGGTCGCAACGGCATGATGCCAGCCCAGACCGGTCTCCTCGACGAGGCCCGCATTCACATTCTGACCGCATACGTATACGGACTGCCGAAGCGACATAACACAGCGGAGCATGAGTGAACGCCCGCAGCGACCAGCTGATCGCAACCAGCGGTGAGGTGGGTACGCCCGTCCGTCCGCGTCCGGTATCAGGGCGCTTCCAGCGTCTGCGCCTTGCGTCGCACTGGCTGCTGCTTGGGCTGTTCTTCCTCACACCATGGTTGAGCTGGCAGGATCGGCAAGCCGTCTGGTTCGACCTCCCGGAACGGCAGTTTCACATTTTTGGCTGGACGTTCTGGCCCACGGATTTCCACCTTGTGGCGTTGCTGCTGATCATCGCCGCCTTCGGTCTGTTTACCATCACGAACTGGATCGGGCGTGCATTCTGCGGCTACGCCTGCCCGCATTCAGTGTTCTTCAGCCTGTTCGTCGCCATCGAACAGCGCATAGAAGGGCGGCGCAAGGACAGCCGTCGGCGCACGGCGAAGTGGATCGTCTGGGGTTTAGTTGCTGGGATCAGTGCAATCACCTTCGTGGGCTATTTTGTTCCAGCCCGCGAACTCATCGCCGCACCCCAGGCGCTTGGTGGGTGGCCGCTGTTCTGGCTGACGTTTTTCACGGTCGCTACGTTCTGTGCCGGCGGTCTGCTGCGGGAACGTGTCTGCATCTACCTGTGCCCTTATGCCCGCTTTCAGTCGGTGATGTTCGACCGCGACACGCTGGTGGTGGCCTATGACGCGGCACGGGGAGAACCGCGCGGACCCCGCCGTCGTGATCGCAACGCCGGCGATTGCGTCGACTGCACCCTGTGCGTCCAGGTCTGTCCAACGGGTATCGACATACGCAATGGCCTACAGTACGAATGCATCAGCTGCGGACTGTGCATCGACGCCTGCGACGGCGTTATGGATCGCGTCGGCCGCCCCCGTGGCCTCATCGGCTATCGTACCGAGCGCAGCCTGCTTGGACTCGACCCAAGCAGACTGCGACCGCGCCTGATCGGCTATGGCGCGGCGCTCTGCAGCATCATGCTGCTGTTCGCGATCCTGCTTGCAGGCCGTCCCGAACTCTCGCTGGACGTGGAGCGGGATCGGCGGGCATTGTTCAACGAGGTGACGCGGGATAGCGGGACCGTTTTCGAAAACAGCTACCTGCTGACCATTCATAATCGCCATGCCGATGCGCGGGACGTCCATCTTGGCGTAACGCACGGCAGTGAGTTCGAGTGGATCGGCCCGAGCACGCTGACCCTTGAGGCAGGCGAACGGCGCGACGTCCCCGTGCGCCTGCGCGCGGGCCCGAGCCCCGACCGCGTCCGCAGTATCGAGTTCGAAATCCATGATGCTGACGACGCCCGCCGCCTCGCCCGCCGGGAAAGCCGTTTCTTTGCCGGATCCGGGCTCGGGAGTTGATGTCGATGACTGCCGCAACCGGCTCAGGCAGGCCCACCGCACCGGAACCACCCTGGTATCGACACCCCATGGTCTGGCTGATCATCGCCATTCCTGGCAGCGCAGTGCTCGTCGGGTCGCTGCTTTTGACCCTCGCCATCGTCACGCCGGAATCCGTCGTGCGCGAGGACTACTACCAGGCAGGTCGGACCATCAACATCGACCTCAGGGAGACCCATCAGGCCGCAGATCTGGGTATCAGCGCAACCTTCCAAGGTCATCCTGACGACGGCTGGTTGCTCCGGGTGAGCCCACGCCGGGCGGATACAGCCGTTGAAGGAGGTCTCGAAGTTCTGCTCGCGCATCCGACTCTGGCCTCCCGCGATCGGGAGATTGCACTGAGTCCGGATGGTCGCGGCGCCTGGAGCGGCATGCTCGAACCCATCGGCGGTCGCCACATGCTAACGATCCGCCCCTTGGCGGGTGGCTGGCTGCTGCGTCGAGAGGTGGTGCTGGAGTCATCCGACGACGAGCGCATAGAGGTGAGCGCCCGACCCTGGGGGGCACCGCAATGACGACCCTCGCGAGCCCCGCCACGCGTTCTATTGCCGTCGCCTCGAGCTGCTTCCACTGCGGGCTGTCTGTCCCCGCAAGTGTTGACATCGAAGTGACAGTAGGTGGCCGTCAGGAGCGGGTCTGCTGCCACGGTTGCGAAGGGGCGGTGCAGTTCATTCGCGACGCAGGGCTCGACGATTTCTATCGACTCCGGGCAGCCCCGAGTCGTACCCGGCCAGGAGAAGGCGTTGCCGCAGACGCATCCGCATTCGCTGACCCGGACGTGGCCGAACAGTACATGCAGCTGGATGCCAGCGGGCGCGCCCATGGCGACTTCGCCCTGGACGGTGTCGGCTGCGCCGCCTGTGCCTGGGTCATCGAACACGGTGTCAGGGATCTGCCCGGTCTGCGCCAGGCGCGCGTAGATCTGGCGAGCGGGAGATTGTCCGCAACCTGGGACGCCGACGACGCTGGCACCGCTGCCGCTGGACTGACGCGCCTCATGGCACGTATCAATGCGCTGGGCTTCGATGCAGTACCCGCCCAGCCTGCCCATGAACTTTCCCTGCACGCACAGCAGCGGCGCCGCTCCCTCACGGCCATCGGCATTGCTGGAATCGGTGCCATGCAGGTAATGATGCTGGCTATCGCAGACTACGCCGGACTGTTCTCCGGGATGGCCGATGACCATCGCGCGCTGGTCATCTGGGCGCAGATGGTCCTGACAGGAGTGGTCGTGGCCTGGGGCGCGCAACCCTTTTTCAAGGGCGCAGTGAATACCCTGCGCGCCGGCAGCATGGGCATCGACGTTCCCGTTTCACTGGCCATCGGCCTCGGCTGGGGCGTGAGCACCCTGGTTGTGCTGTCCGGCGGTATCGGTCGAGGCGAGCACGTGTACTTCGATTCAGTGGCCATGTTCACCTTCTTTCTTTTGCTGGGCCGCCACCTCGAACAATCTGTGCGTCATCGCTTTGCGCGTGCCGATGCCGAACTCGATGCCCTGCTGCCAGCAGCCGTCACACGTCTCGACGCATCCGGAGGACGCGCTTCCGTGCTGCCGGCATCGCTCCTGGCCGGGGATGTCATCGAGGTTCCACCGGGCGGCATCGTCGCCGCCGATGGCCGCGTACTCGAAGGTGCCGGTGAAGTCGATCGCGCTGCGCTGACAGGGGAATCGGCAGCCCAGAGGGTCGAACCCGGATCTGAGGTGGCCGCCGGCAGCCGCAATGGCGCCTCGAGGCTACGCATGGAGGTCCTGCGCCCTGCCGGAAGCAGTGCTCTGGCTGCGATTCCTCAGCTGCTCGCCCGCGCCCGGGCGCAACGTCCGCCAAGCATCCATCTCGCTGACCGTCTGGCCGGCCTGATCGTGATTGCAGTACTTGCCATCGCCGCCGTCACGGCAGCGGCATGGATGCTGATCGATCCGTCCCGGGTTCTGCCCGTGACCCTGGCGACGCTGATGGTTACCTGCCCTTGTGCGTTCGCACTCGCCACGCCCGTGACGCTGACTGCGGCCACGCTGCGCCTGCGACGGCTTGGCGTGCTGCTGGTGGATCCCGCCGCCCTGGAGCGCGCAGGCCAACTCCGGCACGCCTACTTCGACAAGACCGGAACGCTCACGGAACCGGGACAGTTACATTGCGAACCAGTCTCCGCTCAGACCCTGCAGACCTGCATCGATCACGCGGTCGCGCTGGAACGGGATGTGCCGCATCCCATCGCCGTCGCCATGCGCCGGCTTCCCGTGAAGGAGGAGATCGAGTTCGATACCCTCCGCGTGGTGCCCGGCTCTGGTGTCGAAGGGTTCCAACTCGGCCGCCGCTGGCGCCTTGGGCGCCCCCGGTGGGCCGCTTCCGATGCCGCCGCTGCAGCTGCAGATCCGGCCGCACTATGGCTCACTGTCGACGGCAGCCTCTGCGCCACATTCAGTTTTGAACACCGTGATGTCGAAGCCGCCGACGAAAAGCTCAGGCCAGGCGCAGTCAGCACGCTCGCTGCTATGACCCGGCGCGGTCTCGAGCTGGCCATCGTCAGTGGCGATGCCCCGGAGCGGGTCGGCGCCATGGCGCAACGGCTGCGCATAACACGCTGGTGGGGCGGCGTGGATCCGCAGCGCAAGTATGCCCTCCTCGCCGCAGCCGAAGCGGACGGCGGCGTGCTCTACGTAGGTGACGGACTCAACGATGCACCGGCGCTCGGCCGCGCCGGGGTCGCCGTCGCCACGGCCTCGGCCTGCGACTTCACCCGTTCCGCCGCAGATGCCATCGTTCTCGACGATCGGCTCGAGGCTGTGGTCGATTTACTCGACAGTTCGGACCGCACGCGACGCATCATCCGCCAGAACCTTCTGTGGGCCATCAGCTACAACCTGCTGGCGATGCCGCTGGCGGTGACCGGACTCATCGCACCGTGGGCTGCGGCCATCGGCATGTCGGCCAGCTCGCTGCTCGTGATCGGCAATGCCACGCGTCTGCTGCGCGGTGGGAGCCGGCAAACTCCGAATTCGGAGGTGGTGGCATGGACGTGATCTGGATTCTCATTCCCCTCTCGATCGTGCTGATCCTGATCGCCGTACGGGCCTTCGTCTGGGCGGTCAAGAGCCGGCAGTTCGATGATCTCGACCGGGAGGCCTCGCGGATCCTGTTCGACGAACCGAATCCGGAGTCTGCGCAAAAGCGGGGGCAGCACGAGGAGAGGCGGGAGCATGACTGAACTCGCCGCCCAGACCCTGACAGCCTTCACCATCGGTCTGCTCGGCAGCGGCCATTGCCTGGCCATGTGCGGCGGCATCATGGGCGCCCTGTCCATGCGCGCTGTTGCCGCCAGCGATGCCACCTCCGACGGGCGTGGCGCGCTCATCGCCACCTCCAACCGAGGCACGCTGCTCAGCCAGCTTCTCCTCTACAGCACGGGCCGCCTGCTCAGCTATGCCATGCTCGGCATGGCCCTGGGCCTGATCGGCGCAGTGCTGGTGACGGCACTGGAGCCGGCACGACTCGTTCTTCGCGGCTTGGCCGGCGGACTTCTCATCGCCATGGGACTGTACCTGGCGGGCCTTTGGCACGGCATTCTGGTCCTGGAACGTTTCGGGCACCGTCTCTGGCAGCGCCTGGGTTCCGGACTCCGACAGAGCCAGGGTGGCGCACTCGTGCTGGGTATGGGCTGGGGCCTCCTGCCCTGCGGTCTCGTTTACGGCACACTCGCGTGGGCAGGCAGCGCGGCCGACCCCATGCGCGCCGGGTGGCTGATGCTGGCCTTCGGAGCCGGCACCCTGCCTGCCGTCCTTGGCGGCGGATGGTTCGGCAGTGCACTGCTGGGCGTGCTGCGCAAACCCGGATTCCGAATCACCGCCGGTGTCATCGTTGTCCTGTTCGGCATCTGGACCCTCATCGGCGGTGTCCACGGTCAGCACGGCGAGCATCACGGCGCCATCGAGTCACCGAATGGCGAACGACATATCGCCGCATCGATTACTGCATCAGGGGAGAACACAGGGTGTTCATGAAACATGTCTTCGGGCTGATGCTTCGGCCCGACCGCGAATGGCGCGAGATCAGCCGCGAGCAGCCAAGCATCCCCGGCGTGATGGCGCACATACTCGTCATGGCCTTGATTCCGGCAGTGGCCTGGTTCTACGGCGTCACCGAGATCGGCTGGAAGGTCGGCGCCGGGGAGGCAACGCGCATCACGGTGGAGAGCATGATGATCATCGTCGTGCTCTTCTACCTTGGGATGCTCGCCGGCCTGATCGGAATCGGACTGCTCATCCATTGGATGTCGATTACCTATGGGGCCGCCTCCACGCCTGCGAAGGCGATCTCACTGGCAGCCTATACGGCCACCCCCCTGTTCCTTGGTGGCGTGCTCGGCTTCTACCCTTTGCTGTGGCTGGATCTATTGATCGGTACCGCGGCCGGATGCTACGCCATCGTGCTTCTCTATCTCGGTATTCCGCACATGATGGGCGTCCCGAAAGAGCGAGGCTATCTGTTTGCCAGCGCCACTCTGGCGGTCGGACTCGTGGGAATGGTGACCATGATGGGCGCCACAGTGCTGCTGTGGGAGTTCGGCGCCATGCCCGTGTTCACCGATTGACGGTGATTGGCATTCGGCGACGAGGCCACTCCGGCCGGACCCGAGCGAGGAGAGCGCCGTGAGCGCAGTGGCGCGAGTAGCAAAGCAACCATGACCGACGGGGCCCCTAGACGTCCGATCGGGATGGCTCTCACTGCCCATCACGAGGGTTTTCGAGACGATCCCCATCCGATCTATGACGCGCTCCGGAGTCACGTACCACGCCATCATGACCCGGACTATGGACGCATCCTGCTGACCCGCTACGATGATGTTCGGCGCGTCCTGCGAGACCGCAACTATGGCGTCGATGCGCGCCGAACTCGGGAAGACTCCTACATGCGCCGGGTGGCTGGTACCGGTGTCCGGGAGCGCTCAGGCGATACCGCCTACGAACCCCCACTGGTACTCCTCGACGATCCCGGCCATCGGCGCATTCGCAAGCTGATGGCCAAAGCCTTCGAGCCGCGTGCCGTAGAGGCCATGCGCCCGCACATCGAGGCCATGGCTGCAGAGCTCCTCGATGCGCTCGATGGCGTAACCCGGGCGAACTTCATCTCAACCTACGCCGGGCCCATTCCGACCCGGGCGATCCTTGAGATGATGGGGTTGCACGATGCCTGCGTAGACGACTTCAAGCGCTGGTCCGAAGCAACGCTCATGGGCTACGACCCGCACCGCGGTGCCGATGCGCAGGGGCGTCTGCGAGAGGCCTTCCTGGCCATGGCGCGAGTGTTCCGCGAGGCGGTAGAGGAACGCCGCGCAGCGCCCCGCGACGACCTGATCTCTGCCATGGTTCGTGCCCAGGAGGCTGAAGACCGCCTCACAGATCTGGAGATCGTCAGCCTGTGCACGCAGCTGATGGTGGCCGGTAACGTCACGACATCGGACTTGATCGGCAACGGTCTGCATGCATTGCTCACTCATCCTGAACAACTTGCGCGGCTGCGCGAAGATCCCGCGTGCATAGATGCCGCGGTGGAGGAGATGCTGCGCTTCGACTGCCCAATCACCGAGACAGCCCGTATACCGTTCGCCGCGGATCAGATCGGCGATTGCCCCGTCCAGCGCGGAGATACGATCACGGCTTCGCTGGCGGCTGCCAATCACGATCCTCACGTCTTCGCAGATCCCCACTGCTTCGACATCGATCGCGACAGTAGTGGCCATCTCGGCTTCGGCAGCGGCATCCATGTATGCCTCGGGGCATCGCTGGCCCGCCTGGAATGCCGTATCGCCCTGACCGCTTTCCTGCGCCGATTCCCGGCGCTGCGGCTCGATCCGGAGCGTGCTCCTGAACGGCGTCGCCTGCCGTTCTTCCGCGGTTTCACGTCCTTGCCCGTACTGCTTGCTTGAACCCAGACCCCTCCGCCTGCAGCAGCGGCAGGTTTCCACCCAGCCCCTTCACTTCGAACGCTCAAGGATACCGGGAATGACTGGCAGGCCGATCGACCGACGACCCCGCTTTCTCGCGGGGCGCCTCCGAACTCTGCTTCCTGCCCGCGAGCTCATCGGCGAAAGCATGGTTCACGTCGCGATGGCCGGCCTCGTCAGCACGTACCGCAATCACTACGTCTCGCAGACGCGCATCCGCTGGTAGATTCCAGTAGTCGATGGCGACCTGGGGGGCCGGCACGTTGGGCTGCGCGCCCCGATCGATCTCCTGCAGATACTCGGTATAGCTGTACACCGCTTCCTCCTCGAAATAGCCCACCAAGCGGTGGGCCGTCCGGGAGGAACAGACGTACAGCAGCAGGAAACTAAAGAAGAAGACGCCCTGTGCAACCAGGATCAGCACGCGCTCGAACCAGTTCGGATGCGCGATCTCGATGAACGTCATCAGGTGCATGCGTTCGTTTTCAGCTTCCGCGAGCAGGGTATGGATCCAGCCTTCGTCCGGCTCCAAGCGCCGCAGACTTCGCATGTGACGCAGCATACCGCCCACCATCCCGGGAACGCCTGCCACGGTTTCGAGAATGATCGCGCGATGGCCATAACGCTTGGCGAAGAAGGTATCGGCGAGAAAGCGCAGAAACTTCGTCAGCCTGAAAGCCACCCGGTCGGAGATATCACGCGGGAGGTAGTGACGGCTCAGCGGGTCAGGATTGGACACTCCGGCATCGCTCATGGCACCTCCGTACAGCGGCCCGCGTTTGCCAGCATTGTACGTGAGTGACGCGGCGTCGGCAGGCACGTTGCCCGGGACTGTCATTCTCCGGAATCGACCACGTATCCAGGCGCTCACGGAAACGGCCGATGCAGCTCATGGCGGCGTCATCGTCGCAGTCCACCACCCGGAGCAGATCGTCCTCCACAAGAAAGATCACGTCCTGCAGGAACTGCCGGCCCACCTCTGCGCCATGAGTGGGACCGATGTCCACTGCCCAGTCGGGCTCGGCATGGCCGGTCTTGGGGCGTACCCAGTCAGCCGATGCATCCAGCAGTCCATGTCCGCCAGCCCGGTGCTGAGATGCGCCTGTGCGGCGGCAATCCGCACTTCGGACCAGCTGGCGCCCATGAGCCGCCACGCGGTAATGATGACGAAGCATTCCGGCCAGCTCTCCGGCGCCCGGTCCTGACGGAATCGCGTTTCCCGGTAGACGTCTTGCTTGCTGCGCTCGAAGTCTGCCTGTACGTTTTGCCTGCGGCGCCGCAGCCTGCGACACCGGAACGGATGATGCCGCAGGCGCATCAGCCGGACGTATCGTGGGTGGCGCATGGATCTGCCCAACGACGGCAAATGGGAATGACACTGAATGCCGGTTAGAATCCGTCGACTGCCCATTTTCCCCTCGGAAACCTTGACCGATGTCTAGGATCTGCCCCGCCGGCCACAATCCCAAGGCTCACGAAACGCACTGCAACGACTGTGCGCTCAATCCCATCTGCCTGCCCATGGCAGTCAGCGACGCGGACCTGCACCGCCTGGAGAACATCATCGAGCGAGGCCGTCCGCTGCAGCGTGGAGATCACGTCTTCCGCAGCGGGGACCGCTTTGATTCGATCTTCGCCGTTCGCAGCGGGGCGCTGAAGACCTACCGACTCACGCCGGAAGGCGACGAACAGATCATGGGATTCCACCTGCCCGGAGAAATGTTCGGGCTCGGTGGGCTCGCCGGCCATGTGCAGCCCAATGCAGCCGTGGCGCTGGAGACCTCTGCGGTCTGCGAGGTGCCTTTCGAGCGCATGGAAGGTCTCGCACTTGAGATCCCTAGCCTGCAGCACCATCTGTTCCACATCATGGGTCGTCAAATCAGTGAAGACGAACAATTGCTGATGTTGTTGAGCAAACGCTCCGCCGAGGAGCGTATCGCTGCGCTGCTACTCAGCCTCTCTGCCCGTTTTCAGCGCCGCAACCTGTCCGCAACGCGCTTTCGCCTGCCCATGTCTCGCGGTGACATCGGCAACTTCCTGGGCCTGGTGGTGGAGACCGTGAGTCGAGTCTTCACGCGCCTGCAGGCCCAGGGCGTCATCGATGTGCAAGGTAAGGACGTGCACATTATGCAGCCCGCCGCGCTGAGCGCCATTTCCGGCACTCAGGTAGGAACCTGACCCGGCAGCTGGCCGCAGCGGCCGTCGCAGCAGCGGCGCGTTGCGTCGGCGGCGAGATCGCCGAACGGTATCAGGTCCCCACAGCATTCGCAGGACCCAAAATCCACGTGGTCGATTCGGGCCAGCGTCTGGCTGATCTCGCGCAGTCTGCGCGCTTTCGCCTCCAGGCGTTCCGCGGCCTTGCTGCCCTCCGGCAGTTCCGGCACCTCCCCTGAGAGCTGCTCGGATCGGAATCGTCGCGGTACGCTGCTACCGGCGATCAAACCGCGGCTAAGGCAACAGACCTCCTCGATCAGCGCCTTCTGCTGATCCTCGAGGTCCAGCCTCAGCGCCTCCCTGCGGCGAACGGATAGGACTTCTGGCATGCCGCGTCGGCCCTTAGAGCTAAAAATGACCCCCAAAGTGTAGGCTTACAGCGCCCTTCATGAATTGATCTGGATCAGACGCAAATGAACCGCTCCGTATGCCCCTCCACTCAAGCCCAAAGGCATTTGCGTCGACATCGACGTACACCGCACCGTTCCCCCGCTTGGCATCCAGGACAACGTTGCCGAGAAACGTGGCTCGAGATAGCGCGGGTACGGTGGACGTCCTGATAGCCGCTTCCGCGGCAGCGCGGCCCGCAGGCCCAGCCGAACCATCAGGCGACCCGAGCCGGCCCCATCCTGCGCCGCGGTTGCTCCTGCTCGAGCATGCAGCGGAGATGGTGGCAGACGAGGCGAGCTGCTCGCTCGCGCTGCTGCGCTCGCTTCAGGCGCCGAGCCGCACGCAGGGCAAGCCGGGAATGCCGTTCGGCAGGGGTCTCTAACCGGTGTCTGCGATCAGCGAAGAGATCGGGCGTACGCATCGCGGGCATCCTTCTCGCAAGCTGGTTACGCGTACAGTACCCAAATACTGTACGCGTGTCCAGCCCTGAAACGATCCGGTCAGCACGCCTGCAAAGCATCCTCGGCGCCCTTCCGTACCCACCATAGACATGGACCGCCGAGGGCCAAGCAACAGCAGAGCTTGGCCGTCTTAGGCGGCGTGAATGCTTTCGCTGCTGCTGAAATGCAAGCCCTCACCCTCCTCGGCAACATCGATCCGGACCACCGAACCCGGCAGGAACTGGCCACGGAGCAGCGCTTCTGCCAGCGGGTTTTCCACCAGGCGTTGAATGGCCCGCTTCAGGGGCCGGGCTCCGTAAACCGGGTCGAATCCAGCTTCCGCAAGTCGATCGAGCGCCCTCTCGGAGATTTCCAAAGCGAGATCGCGCTCCACGAGGCGTCGTTTCAAGCCTTCGAGCTGAATGCCGCTGATCTTGCGGATGTCCGCCGGGTTCAACGGATGGAAGACCACCGAGTCATCGACGCGATTAAGAAACTCAGGCCGGAAGTGCTGGGCGACAATGCCCATCACGGCCCGCTTCATGGCATCGTAGTTTTCCTCGCCTGCCATGCTCTGGATCACGTCTGATCCAAGGTTCGAAGTCATCACCAGGACCGTATTACGGAAATCCACTGTACGCCCATGGCCATCCGTCAAGCGGCCGTCATCGAGCACCTGCAGCAGCACGTTGAACACATCCGCATGCGCCTTCTCGATCTCGTCTAGGAGGATCAATGAGTACGGGCGGCGGCGAACGGCTTCCGTGAGATAGCCGCCTTCCTCATAACCGACATAGCCCGGGGGAGCACCGATCAGGCGCGCCACCGAGTGGCGCTCCATGAACTCGGACATATCGATGCGCACCATGGCCTGATCACTATCGAACAGGACCTCCGACAACGCCTTACACAATTCGGTCTTGCCGACGCCGGTGGGACCAAGAAACAGGAAGGAACCGTTGGGCCGATTGGGATCCGACAGTCCAGCGCGCGAGCGACGTACCGCATTGGCCACCGCGGTCACCGCTTCGTGCTGCCCGATTACACGCTCGTGGAGCTGCTCTTCGAGCTTGAGAAGCTTCTCGCGCTCACCTTCGAGCAGCTTTGATATCGGGATTCCTGTCCACTTAGAGACCACTTCGGCCACTTCCTCCTCAGTGACCCGATTGCGCAACAGCTGCATATCACCACCCTCGCTCTCCTCAGCTGCAGCAAGCTGTTTCTCGAGCTCAGGAATCCTGCCGTACTGCAGTTCCGACATGCGCGTGAGATCGCTCGTGCGGCGCGCGGCCTCGAGTTCCACCCGGACCTGATCCAACTCCTCCTTGACGTGCTGCGCTCCCTGCAGCGTGGCCTTCTCCGCGCTCCAGATCTCCTCGAGGTCGGCGTATTCTTTCTCCAACCGCCCGATGTTGTCCTCAAGATCATCGAGGCGCTTACGGGAGGCATCGTCGGTTTCCTTCTTCAGCGCCTCGCGTTCGATCTTGAACTGAATCAGACGCCGCTCGAGACGATCCATCTCTTCCGGTTTGGAATCCATCTCCATACGGATGCGGCTGCCTGCTTCGTCGATCAGATCGATGGCTTTGTCAGGCAATTGCCGATCGGTGATGTACCGGTGGGACAGCTTAGCCGCCGCCACGATGGCCGGATCGCCAATGGTCACGCCATGGTGAATCTCGTAGCGTTCCTTGAGACCGCGCAGGATAGCCACGGTGTCCTCGACACTGGGCTCGTCCACGAGCACCTTCTGGAAGCGACGCTCGAGCGCCGCATCTTTCTCGATGTGCTGGCGATATTCATTCAGCGTGGTGGCGCCGACGCAGTGCAGCTCACCGCGTGCCAGTGCCGGTTTCAGCATATTGCCGGCATCCATGGATCCTTCCGCCTTGCCTGCGCCGACGACGGTGTGAATCTCGTCGATGAACAGAATGACGCTGCCTTCCTGCTTGGAGAGTTCGTTCAGAACCGACTTCAGGCGCTCCTCGAACTCGCCCCGATACTTCGCACCGGCGATCAGCGCACCCATGTCCAACGAAAGTATCCGCTTGTTGCGCAACCCTTCCGGCACCTCGCCGTCGACGATGCGCTGCGCCAGACCTTCCACAATGGCGGTCTTGCCGACGCCCGGCTCACCGATGAGCACGGGGTTGTTCTTGGTGCGCCGCTGCAGCACTTGTACCGTGCGCCGGATCTCGTCGTCGCGACCGATCACCGGGTCGAGCTTGCCCCGCTCCGCGCGCTCGGTCAGATCCACTGTGAAACGATCCAGCGCCTGCCGATGTTCTTCGGCGTTGGGGTCCGACACCTGCTCGCCGCCCCGAACTTCATCGATGGCTGCAGCAAGTTTCGCCGGGTCGAGGCCGCGCCCTTTCAGCATGCGGCCGAGCGCCCCGGGATCCTCACTCGCGGCAAGCAGGACCAGTTCACTGGAAATGTAGCTGTCACCCCGCTTCTGGGCGTGTCGATCGGCCAGATTCAAGATGCGCCCGAGTTCGGCCGAGCCGGATATTGAGCCGGTTGGCGTCTTCAGAGTCGCGAGCTGTTGCAACGCGGCGTCGAGATCCTGGCGCAGACCTGCGACGTCGACGCCGACACCCTTCAGCAACGGCATTACGCTGCCGCCCTGCTGCTCCAGCAACGCGACCAGCAGATGGGACGTTTCCAGCTGAGTGTGGTCCCGGCCCACCGCCAGGGACTGGGCCGCCGCCAGGGCTTCCTGAAGTCGGCTGGTGAATCGTTCTGGGTTCATGCCTCGATCCTCTGAATCTGTTTGCGCCCGCCGCCCGGAACCTATTGCTCAACAGTTTCTAGATCCGGTGGAGAGGCTGATCTGCTCCAATAGATGAGGCTCCCGGCGGCGAATTCAACCTGCATGCGTTCGCGCCGTGTCCGAATGCCGCAAAGGGGGCTTCAAGGGCGCATGAAAGGGAAGTCCTGGTCGCCTTCGAGGTTCTCCAATTCAAATGCGACCTCACTGCGTATGTCCGCAGCGCTGCGGTGCTGACGGAGTTGCTGCAGCAACTCGCTCAGAAGCGCCTTGCTGAAACGCTCGGGGTCGATGTTCTCAGCCTTCGCTGCGGCCATCGCCGACTCGAGATGCTGGCGCGCGAGTTCGTAGGACCCTGCCATGCTGCGACTCCTTAAGAGGACTAGAGCGCCCTTGGTTTACCCGGGCGCAACAAAAGAAAATGCACTAGACTCAACGATATGGGAACACGATTGGGTTGTGGAGCCGTTGACGTGCGTCAAGCGAACCCCACGCCGCCGGCTGACAGGCGTGAACACGCCCGGGTCGAGATCCCGCTGGAAGTGGAACTCGAACATCCGAGCATGGGACATCGTCGCTGCCGCGTCCGGGATTTATCCCAGGACGGATTGTTTCTGGAGTTTCCAGGACACGACCTGGTCCCTGGCGCCCGCCTGCGAGTGACGCCCATAGCGCCTGCCATCCTCGGTCACGACCATTGCCCCACCGTGGAAATCGAGGTTGCCAGAGTCGCAGAAGACGGTCTCGGAACGCGTTTCGCGAACCGCACCCAAGCCTATCTTTTCAGCAGTTTCCGCCAGCGCCGCACCGCCCTCGAAGTGGGCATCGACTACTTTCAGATTCACGTGGCCGCGCTGGTCAACGATGCAAGCGGCCGCCTCCTGGTCGTGGACGACCACGGCCGCTGGCTGTTCCCTGGGACCTTCCTGGTCGTCGGCCGGCAGGTCGAACAGGTGATCGGGGACATGCTCAAGGCCGATCTCGCACTCGAACTTGCATCGCTTGAGGCTCCGATCGCCACCGCGACGTTGGACGGCGGCTTGGCTCCGGAAGGCGCGACATTGGCACTGTTTCACCGCTGCACCAGCCTGGGCGAAGGTAACGCCGATGCATCCGGCCGATTCCGTCGGCTGCGCTGGTTACCGCCGGGGCGGGATCCCAGCGAACTCGTTTTCGCGGACCCGTTTCTGCGCGACTTGGCCCGCAAGGTGCTGCTGCCATGAACGCGGGAACTCGGTAGACTTCTCCGCGGGCGTCACATGGACATGCAGTATGGTGACCGCGCACTACGATCCACAATCCCGAACCGGCCAGATCATCCTGCGTCCCAACCGCTCATGGTCATGGCGCGCAAACCTGGTCTTTCTCGCCGTCCTCGCCACGGTCGCGATGGTGATAGGAGTCGTTTTCCTGCTCCAGGGGCTGTGGTTGATTCTGCCCTTTGGTCTGATCGAGGTCTCGCTGGTGGGTTCGGCGCTGTACGTCTGTGCGCGGCGGACGCATCGTCAGGAAGTGCTCACCTTTTCCGAGGACGAGCTGCTGATCGAACGCGGCAGTGCGCACCCGGAGAGCCGCCACGTGTTCAAGCGCCTGTTTGCGCGCTTCTTCGTACGCAGGCCCCGGCATCCCTGGTATCCCACCCGCGTCGCCGTCCGTTCCCACGGCCGCGAGATCGAAGTGGGTGCCTTCCTCAACCCCGAGGACAAAAACCGCCTGATCGCCGAACTGCGGCGCATGGTCGATAGCCTCGAAAGCAGCTCCTGACGGACAGGGGATGGCCACGCCTTCCGCTTGCCAGCCCCTCGATTAGCGTGCTAATGATTAGGATGCTTTGTATACGGCTGGCAGAGCTCCCGCGAAAACTGATTCAGAGTCTCCTTGGCATGATCATGCAAAACAGCAGCATCCGGGAACGCTTCGGCTTCGTGCTCTCACGCCTGGCACGAAGCTGGCGCAGCCACCTGGACCAGCGGCTCGCGTCCCAGGGGATCAGCTACGCTCGTTGGGTGACCCTCATCTATCTGCAGCGCGGAGGTGAAGGGATGCAGCAGAAGGAACTGGCGGACTACATGGGCATCGAGGCTCCGACCCTGGTCCGCACCCTGGATCGGCTGGAACGTCTCGATCTGATCGAACGCCGCCCCCACCCGCAGGACCGGCGGGCCAAATCCGTACACCTGACTGAAGCTGCGTGCCGCGACCTCGAGGCCTTCACCGAGGCCGCCTCCGACATTCGCGCGGACCTGCTTACGGGGGTCTCCGATGCAGATCTGGAAGTGTGCTTTCGCGTACTCGAGACCGTGCTCGGCAACGCCCGCGATCTCGAGCAGCACACGCTTCGGGCGGAGGCACCATGAGCAGCGCCGGCAGCCAAAGAAACGATACACCAGGCCCCGGAGACGCAACGCCGCCCGCCGCATCGCGCCGGACCACCAATCTGGTCGCGGCCGCCCTTGCGCTGGTCACCATCATCGGCCTGACATGGTGGGTTCTGCATCGGATTGCCTACGTCCACGTCGTCGATGCCCGCATCGCCGCCACCATGGTGGCAGTCTCCAGCCGCGCCAACGGCTGGATCGAGGTGCTGGCTGTTGAAGAAGGTGATCAGGTCGAAGCAGGCGACCTGCTATTCGCAGTAGACGATCGCGAAGCACGACTGCTGCTGGCCGAACGGGAAGCCCAGATCGAGCGACTCCAGGCCCATGCGGACAGCCTTCGGGAGCGTCAGGCCATGGTCGATGCCCGCACCGCAAGCCGTCTCGACACCCGCCGCTCGGAGCTCAACGCTGCGGAAGCAGCGCTGCGCGCCGCAGACTCCGAATACGAGCGTGCGGTCGCGGATTGGCAACGGGCCACGCCCATGCTCGAACGGGAAATCATCTCGAGACAGGTCTGGGAGCGGCAGCGCAACGACCACCTGCAGGCACGCAGTCGGCGCGAAGCCGCCGTTGCGGATCTGGCCCGGACCCGGGCCGAGCTCGCCGAGGCGGAAGCCGAACGCAGCGAGCTGCGCCTCATCGACGCGGAGATTGCCGAGCTCAATCACGCCCTCACCGAGGCGCGGGCACAGCGCGATCGGCAGGCCGTTCTGCTCGACGATCACCAGGTTCGAAGCCCGGGGCGGGGCGTGATCGACGAAGTCTTCGTCGAGCGCGGGGAACATGTGAACCGGGGGCAACGCCTGCTGGTCATGCATAACACCGATGAGGTGTGGATCTCCGCCAACGTCAAGGAAACGGAGCTGCGCCACTTCGACACCGGTGCCCAGGCGCGCGTACGAGTGGACGCCTACCCGCGAGCAAGACTCGCAGGCCGGGTCACACGCATCGGCTCAGCCGCAACCAGCGAATTCGCACTCCTGCCGTCCCCGAATCCAAGCGGGAACTTCACCAAGATCACCCAGCGGGTGAAGATTCGAATCGACCTGGACGATCCCGGTGATCTGACGCTGCGTCCCGGGATGATGGTCGAGGTGGCCATCGAAAAGTGAAGTGAAGGCGTGAAGCGATAAGGCTGAGTGCGCGCACTCGAGCCAACAGGCTTGCTGGTCAGCTGCGGGTTCTCCCATGGCAGAACGCTACCCGGTTCCGGGCGACATCGAAGCGAGCGAAAACGTCCGCGAACTGTTTGCGCTCTACGGCCCCACGTTCCGCTGGGCGGTGACGTTCACTGCCATGCTCGGCGCCTTTTCGACCCTTTTGACCGGCACCATCGTCAACGTTGCCATTCCCGACGTCATGGGCGCTCTTGGCATGACCACGGAAAGCGCCCAGTGGCTGTCCACCGGCTTCCTTGCCGCCACGACGGTGACCATGCTGCTGGCCGCTTGGTGTGTCGAAACCATCGGCATGCGTCGAACCTACAGTCTGTCCATGGTCATTTTTCTGGGCGGTTCCGTACTCGGCGGGATCGCCGCTACCGGAGAGATGCTGATCATTGCGCGCTTCATCCAGGGCGCGGGCGCGGGTCTGATGACGCCCATCTCCATGCTGATCGTGTTCCAGGTGTTTCCGGTGCATCGCCGTGGCATGGCCATGGGGCTGTTTTCCATCGGCGTGGTGCTTGCGCCGGCACTCGGCCCCGTCCTCGGCGGTCTGCTCATCGACAACCTGAACTGGCGCTACGTCTTCTTCATGGCGGTCCCGTTCGCCATGACGAGTATTCCGCTGGCGATGGTGTTTCTGCCGCAGCGCGAACCGAACGCCCGTACGCCCCACTTCGACTGGACCGGCGTTGCGCTGCTGAGCGTATTCATCCTCTGCCTGTTGATCGGCTTGTCGAATGCGCCCAGAGACGGTTGGGGTGACGACCGCATCGCCCAGCTCTTCCTCGGCGCCGCGGTCTCAGGCATTGCGTTTCTATTCTGGGAGGCACGGGTTGCAGATCCCATTTTCAACCTGCGCCTGTTCAGCAATGGCCGTTTTCTTGCGGCCGCCATCGTCACGTTCATCATCGGCGCCGGCCTGTTCGGATCCATCTACTTCCTGCCTCTGTTCCTCCAGACCGTACAGGGCCTGAAACCGACGGATGCCGGACTCCTGCTGCTGCCTGCGGGACTCATCATGGCGGTGTGCTTCCCGCTTGCCGGGTGGCTCTCGGACCTGATGTCGCCGCGCCGGCTGATCCTGTTCGGCGTCATCCTGTTCGGGATCTCCTCGCTGCTGATGGCGCGCGTGGACACACAGACGCCCTTCCTGGATCTGGCCTTGTGGACACTGCTTGGGCGCATCGGTCTTTCGTTCATCTTCCCGTGCCTCAACGCCGCTGCCATGCGACCGCTGCCGCTGGAGCTGCTGGCGCAAGGGTCCGGCATGGTCAACTTCCTGCGCCAGTTGGGCGGGGCCTTTGGCGTCAACCTGCTGGCCATCTACTTCAGTCAGCGCAGCATTTTCCACGCCGATTCCCTGACGCCGAGCCAGACGCCGGGCCACGAGACCACGCTGGAAACGCTCGATACCCTCGCAGCACTCCACGGCCAGGTCGCCGGGGCCGCAGGCAGCGAGCATGCCCGCGCGCTGGCCTTTCTGAGCGACATGATCTGGCAGCAGGCCAGCATGCTGGCCTATCGGGACGTCTTCATGGTGGTGGCCATCGTGTTCGCGCTGTGTCTGATCCCGGCCTGGTTCATGGACTCCCGTGCGCCCGCGGCCATCCGCCCTCCCTTGCGGCCTCCCGCACCCGCACCCGCACCCGCACGCTAATGTCAGTCAGCCACCCGACATCCCTCTGCCTCGACCCCGTCCGCAGCGGTCCAGTGCCAGTATCGACGGCGCCGCTCCCGCTCCGCCGACATGAGCGTCGGCGCAGCAGAATTCCAGGTCAGCATGCCGCCGGGTCCGGTCCCACGAACGCTGGCGCCGGCCGCCTGCCAACGTTCCACGACAATCGGATGAGGGTGACCGAACGGGCTCGGGCAACCCGCTGCGATCCAAACGAAACGGGGTTGCGTCAGGCGCACCAGCACCCGTCCCGAAGACGTATGGGAGCCATGGTGGGCTGCGACCACGACATCTTTCGGCCCGAGATCATTGGCAAGCCGCCGCTCAGCAAACACATCGATGTCTCCCGGCAGCAGCACGGCACGTTCCCCCGCTCGAACCCGCAGCACGCAGGAGTGACGGTTGAAGAATCGCGGCTCGCCGGCGACACCGGGTTCCGGGAGCAGCAGGTCGAAACGGACGCCGTCCCACTCCCAGCTCTGCCCCGCATGGCACAGGCCGGCGTCCGGCAGCGGCGTCGGCGCGCTCACGGATGCACCCGGAAAAGCGGTGCGGACGCTACCCAGACCGCCGCTGTGGTCGGCATGATCATGGCTGATCACGATCCGGTCGAGCCGGGTGACACCGAGGGCCCTGAGGGCGGGCACCACGATACGCATGCCGGCGTCGCTGTCGGGCCCGAACGGAGGCCCGGTATCGTAGAGCAGGACGTGCTGCCGGGTCCGCACGATGGCCGCCTTGCCTTGCCCGACGTCCAGCAGGTGGAGACGGAACGTGCCCTTCGCGGGCGCATCGAGGCGCGGAACCAACAGCGCGAGCAGCAGACATCCGGCGATGGCCCGCAGTGGCCAGGGCCAAGGCATCCAGACCACGGCCGCAGCCAGCACGGCTAGCGGCAGCAACAGTGTTGCAGCCGGACTGAGGGCGATGGCGACACTTGGCAGTGCGGCAAGTGCCAGCAGACTCCATTCAAGGCCGAGGGCCAGCATGCCCATCGCGGCGCCTGCACCGGGCACGCTCAAGGTCAGCGCCAGCAGAAGCAAAAGACCCAACGGCAGCAGGATCATTGAGACCAGAGGAATTGCCAGCAGATTCACCAGCGGTGCCAGCACAGGCATACGCCCGAACACCACGGCCAGCGGCACGGCGAGAATGGTAGCGACCGTCAGCTGCGTCAGCAGCAGACCGCGGAGACCCGACAGCCCACCCTGACTGCGCCCGGAGATCACCAGCAGCAACGCTGCGACGGCCAGGAAAGAGAGCCAGAAACCTGCCGCCAGGGGTGCAAGGGGATCCAGGACAAGTATCACGAGCGCCGCCCACAGCAACGCCAGGGCGGGATTAGGCAAACGCTGTCCCGCCAGCAGCGCCGCACCAACGGCAAGCATGATCCACGCCCGGCGCGCAGGCAGCTCGAAACCGGTGACGAGGGCATAACTCCCTGCAACCATGAGCACCAGCAGTGTGCTCGCTCCGGGCGACCAGCCTCGCAGGCCGGAAACCGAGGTCAAGCCGAAAACCAGTGCAGCGACCATCCCGACATGCAGTCCAGACACCACCAGCAGGTGGGTGGTTCCAGTGGCCGCCAGCAGCGCCCAGTCGCCCCCTTGCAGGGCACGGCGGTCACCGACCAGTAACGCTCGCAGATGACGACCGCCGATCCCCGGTGCAGCAGCCTCGATGCGTTCCGATCCGGCAGCGCGCAGGCGCGATGCGAGCGATCCGGGAGTGGCGTCCGCAAGCAGTCGGGCACCCTCACCACGAACGTAGCCCTGACCGTCGATGCCGGCCCGAAACAGGTTCCTGTCCGGATCACCTGCGCCGGGATTGGCCGGCCCACGCGGCGCACGCAGGCGTACCGGCAGGTGCCACGTCTGTCCGGTCCTGATCTCCATGGGCGTATGGACTTGCAGCCGCACCATTCTGGGTCGGGCATCGATCCTGCCGCTGTCCAGGACTTTCACTTCCAGCATGCGCGGCGCCGCCTCGGGCTCAGCGCGGAGAATGCGACCGGTGAGCACACCGTCGACTCTCAGGTCCTCGATCCGCCGAGCGTCGCCCTGAACCACCGCCATCCCCGGCAGCAGCGAGCCGAGCGCCAATGCCCAAAGCACTCCGGCCCAGGGCTGGCGCCGCAGCAGCAACCCGCCCATCCAGGCGAGGCTGGTCAGGACAGTGCACGCAACCGGGCCGAGACCAACGGCCGCGACGTGACCACCAATCATCGCCAGCAACAGCCGGTATGCTGGAGTGGAGAACGTTCCCTCGGCATAATCGCGCCGCCTGTCCGCCAGCGGTGCCCGGCTCTCCGGCCGCTGTACTCCGTCGGTGCCCCCCATGCCGCGAAAGTTCCTCCAGAGATATCTGCCCTCCTCTGCAGCATTGCAGCGGCGGCGTGGTCTGGGCATTCTCGGCCGCCGGCTGCTGGAACCTGAGCTGTGGCATCTGAATCGGCAGTACGTTTCCACTGCATTTGCTGTAGGCCTTTTCGTCGCCTGGTTGCCGATTCCAATGCAGATGCTGGTGGCCGCGGCAGTCGCCATCGTGATCCGCTGCAACCTGCCCATCAGTGTCGCCCTGGTCTGGGTCAGCAATCCGGTCACGCTCCCGGCCCTGCTGCTGTTCGGTTATCAGGTGGGGGCCTTGCTGCTCGGAAAGCCGGCAGAGTTCGAAGCGTTCAATCTGTCCTGGGATTGGATGCGGGCACGTATGGGGCAGATCTGGGCGCCGCTGCTGCTCGGTTCTGTGGTGTGCGGAGTCGTCAGCGCCTTCCTTGGCTGGGCGGGGATGCAGGTCATCTGGCGCTGGCACGTGGTGCAGCGTTGGGAGCGACGCCGCAACGTGCGTCGCCTGCGGGCGATCATGGCCGAGAAGGAGCGGGAAGCCGCAGCGCTATCCGAGCAAGACAGGTCGCGAACCAGGGAGAAGTGAAGCGATCAGCGATGCAGCGCGCGGGCAGGATCGATGGCGCCGGCACGCCGCGCTGGATACAGCGCACCGCCAATGGATACCAGCAGGGCACCCGACGCGATCCACACCAGGTCCATCCATCGCAGCTCGGAAGGCAGCTCGTCGAAGTAGGTTCCGGCCAGCAGTCTGAATTCGAACAGGTCCTCAATGACGCGCATGATGGCGCCGATGTGCGTGGCCAAAAGTACCCCCAAACCCAGCCCTGCGATAACGCCGACGCCGCCGATGAGCACGCCCTGGATCACGAATATGCGCACGACTCCGGATCGGGTCACGCCCAGCGTGCGCAGAATCGCCACTGCGCTGCGCTTCTCGTCCACCAACATGGCGAGGCTGGCGACGATGTTGAAGACCGCCACCGCTACAATGAGTCCGAGCAGCAGGCCCATCATGGTCTTCTCCATGCCCACCGCCTCGAACAGCTCACCGTGGCGCGCCGTCCAGTCCCGCACAGCAGCCTGCTCCAGACCCAGTGTGGCCGCCAGCCGGCGCCCTGCCGCGGGCGCCTGATAGACGTTATCCAGGGCAATGCGGACATCAACCGGTGCCAAGCCTGCCACCCCGGCAAGGCGATCCGCGTGCAGGAAAACCACACCATGATCCGGTTCGGCGCCGAGTCGGAAAAGACCGACCAGCTCCGCGGAGAGCAGCATCGGGCGCACGCTGCCGTCCACGGCTCGCGGCAGCATCAGTGTGACCCGGTCGCCCGGGAACAGTCCGAGCCTGGCAGCGAGCGGCGAACCGATCACCACTCCGGTATCGGCCCGCAGAGCCGAGAGCTCGCCGAAGACCATGTGCTCGGGCAGACGTGACAGCGAGGACTCTCGCGCAGGATCGATGCCGAACACGGCCACCGGCAGCACCCGCGAGCCCGTCGTCAGCATGCCGCCGGTCTCCACGAAGCGCGCCGCGCCCTGAACGCCGGGTTCGCGCTCCGCCGCGCTCACCAGGGCATGGACCGCGTGTGCCGGAGCGGTCAGCGTCACGTGGGGGACGATGCCGAGAATGCGCGCCCGCAATTCCCGGTCGAAGCCGTTCATCACGGACAGGACCGTGACCAGGGCGGCTACCCCGAGCACCAATCCGGCGATGGAAATCATGGAGATCAGGGAGATGGTCCGACTCTGCCTGACGGCGCCGAGATAGCGCCAGGCGATCAGCAGGGTAGGCTGACCACTGAGCCGGCCCAGTGGTGCCGGCGATGGCGAGGCGTCGCTCACGGGGCGTCCTTATCCGGCTGCAGGACGCCCTCGACCAGACGCAGGCGCTGGTTCATGCGACGCGCGAGATGAAGGTCGTGGGTCACCACGGCAAGCGCAGTGCCGCTCTCTGCGTTCAGTTCCAAAAGCAGCTCCTGCACCACCATGGCCGTGCCCTGATCCAGGTTACCGGTGGGCTCGTCGGCCAGGATCACGGCAGGGCGCCCCGCCAGGGCGCGGGCAATGGCCACGCGCTGGCGCTCGCCCCCTGACAGTTCCGACGGCCGATGACCGCTGCGTGCCGCCAGACCGACCCGATCCAGCAACTCTCCGGCACGACGCCCCGCCGCTGCACGCGGTTCACCCCGGATCAACAAGGGCATCGCCACGTTCTCCAGCGCCGAAAACTCGGCCAGCAGATGATGGAACTGATAGACAAACCCCAGCAGGCGATTGCGCTGGGCGGCACGTCGGGACTCATCCAGCGCGTAGGCGTTCTCGCCTTGCCACCAGACGGTGCCAGCATCCGGCTCATCGAGACCTCCCAGGGCGTGCAGGAGGGTGCTCTTACCGGACCCAGAGGCCCCCACGATGGCTACGGTCTCGCCGGCCGTCAGGCGCAAGTCGACGCCGCTGAGTACCTGGACCCGCGCCGGCCCCTCGCGAAATCCGCGCTCGATACCGCGCGCCTCGAGCACAGCGCTGTCACTCATGACGCAACTCCTCTGCGGGAGAGATCACCAGGGCCCTGCGCGCCGGCCACCAGATGGTCAGCAGCGCGATGGTCACGCCTATCAGCGCAACGGCCAGCAGATCGGATGCCGCCACGGCCACCGGCAGTTCACGCACGAAATACTCCTCCAGCAGGCGCTGATCGAACACATCCTGCAGCAGCACGACGAATGCCGGCAGCCCGAGGGCCAGCAGCGTGCCGGCCAGCAGGCCCCCGAAGATGCCCATGGCGGCAATCAGACCACCCTGGGCGAAGAACAGATGCACCAGGCTGCCCGGACGCATGCCCATGGTGCGGAGAATGGCGACATCTCCCCGCTTGCTGTTAACCACCATGGTCAGCATGGACACCACGTTGAAGGCAGCCACAGCGACCAGCAGGGACAGCAGCACGAACATGATGCGTTTCTGCAGCCCGATGGCTTCGTAGAGGTTGCCGTGTGTGCGGCGCCAGTCATAAGCCCGCAGGCGCGGGTCGTCGGCGCGCCGCAGAATCGAATCCACCACATCTCCGGCCACAAACAGATCCGCAAGCCGCAGCCGCACGCCCTGGGCCTCACCGGGCACACGCAGCAGACGCCTGGCATCCTCCAGGTGGACGAACATGCCGCTGTCGTCGAGCTCCGAGGCCAGTTCGAAGATGCCCGCCACCTGCATGCGTTTCTGTCGGGGGAAGGCTCCGGCCAAGGTGATCCGGGGGTCAGGCATGACCAGAACCACGTCGTCACCCATCCCGACGCCTAGCGTCGCGGCCAGGCGGCTGCCCAGCACCGCCCGAAAGCTGCCCGGCTCCAGTGCTTCGAGACTGCCTGCAGTGATCCGGTCAGGAAGAATGGACACCGTAGCCTCACGTGCCGGATCGATGCCGGTCAGATCCACCGCAAGCACCCGGTCCGTTCCCGCCAGCAGCGCGGGACCGCGCGTGATGGGCGCCGCGGCGACGACGCGCGGATCCTCGAGCGCGGCGTCTGCCACGCGCCGCCAATCCTGCAGGCCGTCATCGGCAAACACCACTGCATGGGGCAGCACGCCGAGGATGCGTTCCCGGAGCTCGCGATCGAAGCCGTTCATGACCGACAGCACCAACACCAGCACGGCAGTGCCGAGCGCGAGGCCGAAGGCGGCAATGGCCGTCACGAAGGACAGGAACCCTCCGCCCGCTCGGCTGTAGCGCCAGGCGATGCGAAGCGGCAGCGAATTCACGAGCGGAATGGATGCGGAGCGGTTGGCCGAATCAACGGCGGGTGGCGTCGTAGCCGAGGGGTCTCGGGGCCTCCCCGTCGTCGGCCTCGTCCTCCGCATCGCAGCGGGAAGGGTCCCCGCCGCAAATGTCGCAGGACCCGTCGGCACCCATCATGTTCAGGCCGCCGCAGGTTCCCGCAATGGGTTTGCGCCCAAGCATGACGCCGATGGACATGGCGGCCACCAGCGCAAGCATGATCACGAATACCACCAGAAACTGGCTCATGGATCACCTGCAACCCGAAATTCGGCAAATGCGGGACTGGCCACTTCCTCCAGTCCCTCGTCTGTGTACAGGATAAACAAAACCGGCAGCGAAAGCTCGCCGGCCAGCGTCAGCCCAGCATCGGGCCCCATGACGTTGAACGCGGTCGCCAGGCCATCCGACCACATGGCGGACGGATGGATCACGGTCACGGAGGCGACCCGTTCGGGTATCGGCCAGCCAGTCTTGGGATCGATGGTATGGGAATAGCGCACGCCCGCATGGACGAAGAAATTTCGATAATCCCCCGAGGTGGTCACTCCCGCGTCCTCGATTCCGATCACGGCCTGCACCCCGCCGCGACGACCGATGGACGGCACCTCGATCCCAACCTGCCACGGTGTCCCGCGGGCGTTGTGCCCCCGCCCTCGCATGTCGCCTCCGATGTCCGCAAGGTAACGGGTCGCACCGTGATCCTCGAGAACGCGACTCATGACGTCCGCGCCGTGGCCTTTGGCGATGCCGCCGAGGTCGACGTACACGTCTGCAAGGCGTCGAATCGCAGGCGGCTCCTGTCTGACTTCGAGTTGCGTCCAATCAACCCTGGACATCGCCGCACGGAGCTGTTCTTCGCTGGGAACCGCATCATGCTCGATGTCGCGACTGCCGAATCCCCAAAGGTTGACCAATGGCCCCACCGTGACGTCGAACGCTCCGTCGGACAGCGCACTGATCTCCAGCGCAGCCATGAGCACGTCCGCGTGTTCAGGAGACACCTCAAACCATTCACCGATGGGCGCGCGGTTGAACCGCGAGAGCTCCGAATCCGGGTCATAGTTGGACATCTGGGCGTTGACCTCGGCCAGCGCTGCTTCGAGGTCCACCTGCAGGCTGGCCGCATCGAGTCCGGGCGGCGGCGCGGCCACCCGGACGCTCCAATAAGTGCCCATGGTGCGGCCCTCGAGCGCGAGGGTTTCGACCTCCGGCTCGGATGGGGCACAGCCGGACAGCAGCGCGGCGAGAAGCAGCAGCATCCATCCCTCGAGCAGGCTCGAGGACGAACGGCGGAACGGGGGTGACAACGGCATCTGAATCCCGAATCAGCAGCGAGAGCCGCCGCAAGATACCGAAGCCTATGGCGGGCGTCACCGCATGCTCCATACGATCAGCACAGGTGAAGCAACGATCGAGCTTGACGAAGGGGTTCTGCTGCGATTCGCTTGGGGTGGGCAGGAAACAGGGGGAGCGCAGACTTGACCAACCGACAGATCGAGTATCGTGAAGGTGACAGCACCTTCGAGGGGCATCTGGCCTGGGACGAGACGGCAACGCGGCCGAGACCCGCAGTCATTGTCTGTCACGCCTGGGGCGGGCGCGACGACTTCAGCTGCGCCCGAGCCGAGGATATGGCGGCACTCGGCTACGTCGGTTTCGCACTGGACGCCTATGGCAAAGGTGTCAGGGGCGGCAGCGTCGAGGAGAATCAGGCACTGATGTCCCCGCTGCTCGAGGACCGGACCCTGCTCCGTCGTCGGCTCGCCGCCGCGGTCGACTGCGTCAGGGCACAACCTGAGGTGGACAGCTCCCGCGTTGCAGCCATCGGCTACTGCTTCGGTGGTCTGTGCGTACTTGATCTCGCTCGGGACGGCGCCGACCTGCGCGGCGTGGTCAGCTTTCACGGCTTGCTGTCGCCGCCCGGGACGCCGCCCAACGCCAGCATCACCGCAAAGGTGCTGGTTCTGCACGGTCACGACGATCCCATGGTGCCGCCGGATCAGGTGCTCGCATTCGAGCAGGAAATGACCGCCGCCGGCGTCGACTGGCAGGTTCACGCCTACGGGCACACCGTGCATGCGTTCACGAATCCGGAGGCCAACGATCCCAAGCTGGGCGCCGCGTTCAGTGCGGGGGCCAACCGCCGCTCCTGGACTGCCATGAAGGACTTTCTTGCCGAGATCCTGGCCTGACGGGTGCGCGCGGACGCGCCCAGCGGGCAGGACAGGACCGAATCAGGCCCGACAGATCGGCCGCTACCGGTGGCAGACGCTCCCACCGGCACGCCACTGCGCCGTCTGCTTCCGTACCATCGCCGCTACTGGGTGCCCTTCTGGCTGGGCATTACCGGCCTCCTGCTGGCGCGGGTATTCGAGGCCCTGATCCCGCTCTACCTGCGCGACGGCATCGATCTCATCGATGGCGGACTCCGTGACGGCAACCTGGCACCGGAAGCACTCGCTCTGCCTGCCGTTGCGATTCTAATCTGCGTGCTACTGCGCTACCTGTTCATCATCGCCAGCCGCAGGGTGATCCGGCGGATCGGCATTGCCATCGCCTACGATCTGCGCAATCGCTTCTACGCCCAGGTGCAGCGCATGGGGCCCGCGTTCTTCGCCCGCCATCCCACAGGCGACCTCATGGCGCGTGCGGTCAACGACATTCAGCTGATTCGCCAGCTCATCGGTATGGGTCTGCGCACCATCCTGGTGCTCGTATTCTCCGCAGGCGTGGGGCTCGTGTTCATGTTCTCCCTGGCTCCGGTCCTGACCCTGCTCCTGCTGCCGCCACTGCCGCTCATCGTCTGGGCCGGGTGGCGCCTTTCACGGCAGGTCTTCGACCAATCCATCGTCGTTCAGGCCGGTTTCTCGAACCTCTCTGACCGGGTCCAGGAGAACCTCGGCGGGATCCGCACGGTGCAGGCGCAGGTCCAGGAGGCGCGCGAAATCGAGCGCTTCGCGCAGGTGAACCAGCGCTATGCAGACAACTATCTGGAACTCGCCCGGATCAACTCCTTGATCGCTTCGGTGATGCCCCTGCTCGGCGCCCTGTGCGTGCTCGTAATCATCGGCTACGGCGGCAGCCGCGTCCTTGCGGGTGAACTGACCCTCGGCACCCTCACCGCCTTTCTCTGGTATCTGAACATGGTGCTCTGGCCGGTGCGGCAGGCCGGCCAGATGGTGACCCTCTGGCAGCAGGGTGCCTCCGGAACCCAGCGTCTGTTCGAGATCCTCGACGCCGAACCGGAAGTCGTCGATACCGCGGCGACTGCGGATGTCCTGCCCGAGCCGCGGGGCGCGCTGCGGATCGAGCGGCTCGAGTACCGCTTTCCCGGCGCCGCGACCCATGCGCTCGACGGCATTGAATTCAGCCTGCGCCCGGGCGAATTCCTCGCTGTGATGGGGCCTGTAGGCGCCGGCAAGACCACCCTCCTGCGCTGCCTGGTGCGATTGATCGAGCCACCTCGTGCCAGCCTGTTTCTCGATGATCTCGACATTCATGCCTACCCGCTGGCCGAACTCCGCGCGCGCATCGTGCTGGTGCCTCAGGACCCGTTCCTGTTCGCCGATCTGCTGCGGGCGAATCTCAGTTATGACACGCCGGACCGTGATCCCGAGCAGATCGAGGCTGCCGCAGCTGCCGCAGGACTCGGCGAAACCCTGGCCCGCATGCCGGACGGGCTCGACACCCTGGTGGGCGAGCGCGGCGTGACGCTGTCCGGGGGCCAGAAGCAGCGCGCGTCCCTGGCACGGGGCCTGATCCAGACACCTGCCGTCCTGCTGCTGGACGACTGTTTTTCCAGCGTCGACACGGAAACCGAAGCCCGAATCCTGACGGCGATACGCGCCCTGCGCGTGGGCCAGACCACAGTCCTGGTCACGCACAGAGTCGCCACTGCCCGCCAGGCCGATCGTATTCTCATGCTCGATGCGGGTCGGCCGGTCGAGCTCGGCAGCCATTCGGAGCTCCTGGCCGCAGGCGGCGACTATGCCGCACTCGAGCGCCTGCAGCGCCGACGCAGCGTGCTCGGGGACCCCGTCGATGAGGAGCGCGGAACATGACCGCGAAGCCTCGCCCCAATGAACCGCGGCCCGAGGACTATGCCGCCTTCGATGCCGAACTGGCGGGCCGCTCATTCGAGTTCCGGCTGCTGCGACGGCTTCTGGGGTGGGTCCGACCTCATCGTCGCGACGCCATTCTCTCCGGCATTCTCGTGATCATCGGCAGTCTGTTCGCCATCCTGATGCCGGTCATCATCGCCCGGGTGGTCATCGACGGCGTGCTGGTGGCGGATCAGCCGCTCACCCTGCCTGACTTCGGCATGATCGGCGCCAACGAGCTGATCATGGCGCTGACCGGATTTCATCCCCTTGCCGCGGCCTGCGCTCTCTACCTGCTGGCCGCATTGGGCTGGTCGCTGGCCATGCATGGCCATCGGGTACTGCTCGCACGGGCGGCGCTCGGTGCCCTGCGGGACCTGCGCCATGACCTCTTCGCCCATCTGCAGTATCGGCCGGCGGCGTTCTATGACCATGTCGCCGTGGGTCGACTCACCACCCGCGTCAGCAACGACGTCGAAGTCCTGTTCCAGCTGCTTGCAGGGTTCGGAGTCCTGTTCGGTGAGCTGGTCCCGTTCTTCGTGGCAGCAGGCATCATGCTCTCGGTCAGCCTGGAACTCACTGGTGTGCTTGGCGCGATGATTCCCCTGGTCGTGATCGCGACGGCGCTGTTCCGTTGGCGGACGCGCAGCGTCTACCGGGAGATCCGCACCTCTATTTCCCGTCTCAATCAGAATCTGGCTGAGAACATCAGCGGCATGCCCGTGGTTCAGCTTCATCGCCGCGAGGGGCGCAACCTCCGCGACTACAAGACCATCAATCAGGACAATCGCAGACACGAGCGTCGCGCCGTGAATCTCGAGACGCTCTACGGCGCTTTCATGGACTCACTGGCTCCCGCAGCGCTCGCGGCCATCGTCTGGTTCGGTGGCGGTGCAGTGCTGCAGGAGCAGATCTCCCTGGGCAGCATGATTCTCTTCGCCCAGTTCGTGGACATGCTGTTCCGGCCGGTGGTGGCCCTGGGTGAACAGTACAACGTGCTGTTCCGGGCCATGGCGAGCACGGAACGCATTTTCCAGTTGCTGGACTGGAAGCAGCAGATTCCCGAGGTGGACCGGCCGGTTGATCTGCCACCCCGACTGTCCGGGCGAGTCCGCTTCGAGCACGCCAGCTTCGGCTACTTCCGCGACCAGCCCGTGCTTCACGACCTGGATTTCGAACTTCAGCCCGGCGAGACCCTGGCTGTCGTCGGCCCCACCGGCTCCGGGAAGAGCACCCTGATCCGACTGCTCTGCCGCTTCTACGACCTTCGGGACGGCCGCATCCTCGTTGACGGGATCGACATTCGCGAGGTCGATCCACGTGCACTTAGAAGCCGGATCGGCGTCGTCATGCAGGACTTCCATGTCTTCGCCGGCAGCGTCCGTAGCAACATCACCCTCGACGATCCGAAACTCGACGCCGCGGCGGCCGAACGGGCGGCGCGCATGGTGAATGCAGATGCGTTCATCACGCAGCTGCCTCAGGGCTACGACACCCTGCTCACCGAGCGCGGCCAGAATCTCTCTCAGGGCCAGCGCCAGCTGCTCGCATTCGCCCGGGTGCTGGCCGCAGACCCGGAAGTGCTCATTCTCGACGAGGCCACCGCCAGCATCGATCCCGAGACTGAAGTCGTGATCCAGAACGCCGTGCGCACGCTGACTCGCGACCGCAGCGCCATCGTCATTGCCCACCGCCTCCAGACCATCGAGCAGGCGGATCGGATTCTGGTCCTGCGCCACGGACGTCTCGAGGAGCTCGGCAGCCACCAGGAGCTCATCAATGCAGGCGGTTTGTACGCTACCCTACACGCGTTGCAGTTTCAGGAGTGAGGCTCTGAATGTCCCCACAGCCGAGCCAGCAGCACATTCAACACAGCGTCCGCCGCGCGCCGGAGCGCCGCCGGCCGGCGCTGCCGGGAAGGCGATCACACTTGGCCTCTTTCACTTCAATGCCGCGGCCGGTCTAATGGTTGCGGGAAGCCGTGCATCACTCTGATTCTGGGGGAAGTCCGTTATGTCCATCGAAGCGCCCGATCCAAAGCCCGGCGGCGACCGGGATGCGCGCACCTTCGGCATGCTCTGTCACCTGCTCGCGTTCGCGGGCCTGGTGGTTCCCTTCGGCAACATCATCGGACCGCTGGTGATCTGGCTGATCAAGCGGGAAGAGCATCCCTTCGTCGACGAGCAGGGCAAGGAAGCATTGAACTTCCAGATCTCCGTGTTTCTCTACGCCATCGTCTGCGGCCTACTGTCGCTGATCCTCATCGGCATTCCGCTGCTGATCGCGCTCGGCATTTTCTGGCTGGTGGTTGTGATCATCGCCTCGGTCAAGGCGAACGGGGGCGAGAGCTACCGTTATCCTCTCAATCTTCGCCTGATCAAGTAGCGAAGGAAGGTAACCCGTTGCACGCTGAACGACGGCTCAGGGTGCAATCAGGGCGCAAAAGCGATGGAAGCTTCCACGTCTTGCCCTGGACGCATGTGGCAACGGTGTGCTCGAGGGCGGCGACATCTCCGGCCACCATTTCCCGTTCCCGCGTCCCGCGCGAGACGGTTGCTCTGCAGCCTGGCGCCCTGCCCTTGGCGCAGTGCGGAAGGTGCCTACGGGCCATTCTGGCCCAGCTAGGTAGCGGGTGCTAACATCTCGTGCCGCCCGCAAGCTGTGGCCACGGCGTGCATCGCTGCAGCGGCGCTCCGGCAACCACAAGCCGACAATGGGTCGGGCCTGACGCAGTCGTCCGCCCAGGCCCAACGTGCATGACAGTATTGACCGCCCACCTGTTGGAGGCCCGAATGGCGCTCGTGCTCAATGAAGATCAAGCCCTGATCAAAGACACCGCCCGTGAGTTCTGCGCCAGCAAAGCGCCTGTCGCCCAGTTGCGCAAACTGCGGGATGATCAGGATCCGCTCGGCTACTCATCCGACACATGGCAACAGATGGCGGAACTCGGCTGGGCCGGCATCGTCATTCCGGAGGCCCACGGCGGGACCGAGTTCGGCTGGATGGCACTCGGCGCTGTGCTCGAGGAACAGGGTCGGCATCTCACCGCGTCACCGCTGTTCTCCACCGTGGTGCTCGGCGCCGGCGCGCTGCTGCTCGGCGGCAGCGACAGCCAGCATTCCGACCTGCTACCGAAGATTGCAGCTGGCGAACTCACGCTGGCACTGGCGCTTGAGGAGTCGCCCCACCACAACCCTTTCGGAAGCGCACTCAGCGCCAAGCAGGAGGGGGACGGCTGGGTACTCAAGGGTGACAAGCAGTTCGTATTCGATGGTCACAGTGCTGATCAGCTCCTGGTGGCTGCGAGGACCAACGGCAAATCAGGCGACCGCGACGGCCTCAGCCTGTTCCTGGTCGCCGCTGACGCAGCCGGCGTCACCCGTACCCGCAGCGCCATGGTCGACAGCCGCAATGCGGCCAACATCGAATTCGGCAGCGTCCGCGTGCAAACAAATGCACTGGTCGGTGCCGTGGGCCGCGCTGCAGACGTGCTGGAGCCCCTGCTCGATCGCGCCCGGATCTGCATGGCCGCAGAAATGCTCGGCACCATGGACGAAGCATTCGCCCGCACCCTTGCCTATCTGCGTGAGCGGAAACAGTTCGGGGTGGTGATCGGATCCTTTCAGGGCCTCAAGCACCGCGCGGCAGACATGTTCACCGAGATCGAACTTGCGCGTTCGACGGTACTCGACGCTCTCAGCGCGCTGGACGCCAATCGCGACGACGTACCCTTGCTGGCGGCGCTGGCCAAAGCGAAGGCCGGCGAGGCTCTGCACACCGTGTCTCTGGAAGCGTTGCAGATGCATGGCGGCGTTGGCATGACGGACGAATTTGACGTCGGACTCTTTCTGAAACGCGCCCGTGTGCAGGAACAGGCGTTCGGTGGCCGCGCGTTCCAGCGTGACCGCTATGCGACTCTGGCGAGGTTCTAACCGGGACCAAAGGGAGCACATGCAATGAAGCTGGCGTTCACGTCCGAAGAAGAAGCCTTCCGCGATGAAGTGCGGGCATTTTTCGACGCGTCCCTCACCGATGAACTGCGCGAGGCAGGACGCCTCATGACCAGCGTCTACAGCGACAAGGAGGTGGCCCTGGCGTGGCAGAAGATTCTGCTCGACAAGGGCTGGCTGGTGCCGTCTTGGCCCAGAGAGTACGGCGGTACCGGCTGGACCCTGACCCAGCGCTACATTTTTGCCTGTGAACGCGCCCGCGCCCGCCCCCCTGCGCTCTCGCCCATGGGCCTGTCCATGCTGGGACCGGCCCTGCTCGGCCGCGGCACCCAGGCGCAGAAGGATCACTATCTGCCACGGATCCTTTCGGGCGAGGACTTCTGGTGCCAGGGCTACTCCGAACCCCAGGCGGGCTCGGATCTGGCCGGACTGCAGTGTCAGGCAATCCGCGACGGCGACCACTACGTCCTCCACGGCACCAAGATCTGGACCACCCACGCCCAGTTTGCCAATCGCATGTTCTGCCTGGTGCGCACCGGCCGCTTCGAACGACCGCAGCAAGGCGTCAGCTTTCTGCTGGTGGACATGGAGGATCCGGGCGTGCGCTGCGACCCGATCCGCTTCGTCTCCGGCTGCGCGACCCAGTGCACGGTGTACTTCGATAACGTGCGGGTACCCGTGAGCGAGATCGTCGGTGAGGAGAACGAAGGCTGGTCGGTCACCAAGTACCTGCTCGAGTTCGAGCGCGGCGGCGGCGCCGCCGCACCCGGACTGCTCGAGGCCATTGGTCATGCGCGCATGCTGCTCGAGCTGCTGCCAGAGGCCGACCGGAGCGGCCCCGCACGCCGCCTGGACGATTTGCAGGTGCAGGTGCATTCCCTGGAGCTGACCGAGCTGCGGACGCTTTCAGAAACCGAGCGCACCGGTTCCCCGGGACCCGCGTCGTCGTTACTGAAGATCCAGGGATCGGAGCTGTCCCAGGCCATCAGCGAAGTCGCCGTAGAGCTTATCGGCCTGCATGGCATGCCCTTTCAACCCGAAGCCTATGCGCTGGGCAACAACGTGTCCGCCGTCGGGCCTGAGGACGGCGTGACCACGGTACCGTTCTATCTCAACAACCGTGCGGCGAGCATCTACGCCGGATCCAATGAGATCCAGCGCAACATCATCAGCAAAGCGGTTCTCGGCCTGTAAGCGCGCGCACAGGGGAAAGGCTTCCGATGCACGATGACGCAACACGATTCTGGGTGGTCCGGCACGGGCAGATCGCGGCTAACGTCACGGCCCACTGGCACGGCTCCACGGACAGCCCGCTCACCGAAACGGGACGGCGGCAGGTGGAGCGCGTCGCAGCGTGGTTCGAGGCCTCGAGGCCACCGCTTCGAGCGGTTTACTCGAGCCCGCTGGCAAGGACCCGGGATACCGCTACGGGGATCGCCACGCGTCTCGGTCTCGACGTGCAGCCCCTGCCGGGGCTGCGCGAGTATTGTCTCGGAGAATGGGAAGGCACCCATTATCAGGCGCTCAACGAGAAGCACGGGATGCTCGAGCGCATGCGCGATCCGCACTGGGCACCTCCCGGCGGAGAATCGATTCACGGCGTGCTTGAGCGCATGCTGGAAAGTTTCCATCAGGTGGCCAATGACCATCGCGGCGAGGAGGTGCTCATGGTCGGCCACGGAGCCGCCACCGGCATCATGCTGGCGCACCTGCTGCAGCAGGACGCCCTCGGCTGGCACACCTATCATTTGAAAAACTGCAGCGTCAGCGAGTTCTGGCTCCATCCGGAGCCCGGCCTGGGGCTGTTCAACCACGTCGATCATCTCGAGGATTGAAGCGGCTACTGCCGCAAGGGGGAAGCATGCCGGAATTCTGCACGACGGAAGTGGATGGCCACGTCCTGACGGTGACCATGAACCGGCCGGAGCGGATGAATGCACTGCACCCGCCCGCCAACCTGGAACTCGGCGAGGTGTTCGACGAGTTCGCCGCCAACCCGGAGCTCTGGGTGGCCATCATCACCGGGGCCGGCGACCGCGCCTTCAGCGCCGGGAACGATCTGCGCTGGCAAGCGGAAGGCAACAAACGTCGGCCGGTACCCAAAGGGTTCGGTGGCCTCACCAGCCGGTTTGATCTGGACAAGCCAGTAATCGCCGCCGTGAACGGCGTGGCCATGGGTGGCGGCTTCGAGATCGCGCTGGCCTGCGACATCATCATCGCTGCGGACAGCGCCATCTTCGCCCTCCCCGAGCCCCGGGTCGGGCTTGCGGCCCTGGCTGGCGGCTTGCACCGACTGCCGCGGGAAATCGGGATGAAGCGCGCCCTGGGCATGATTCTCACCGGGCGCCGGGTCGGAGCCGAGGAAGGCCAACAGCTGGGCTTCGTCACCGACGTGGCACCTCAGGCCGAGCTGATGAATCGGGCTCGGCACTGGGCCGGGCAGATCTGCGAGTGTGCGCCGCTGTCCATCCGCGCGAGCAAGCAGGTGGCCTATGCGGGGATGGGGCATGCCTCGCTGGAGGAGGCCATGGCTGCCCACTATGACGCGGTCTCTGCAATGGCCAAGAGCGAGGATTTCATCGAAGGACCGAAGGCGTTTGCCGAAAAGCGCCCGCCAAACTGGAAGGGACGTTGACCCGGCCTTCGAGCGCGTCGCCAGCTGGCGACGCGCTTACTCTATGAATCATTAATAATCAGTACGTTGCAAACTTTTCCTAATAAATTTTCGACTAGTAGTCTTCGCAGGCCGCGGCCAGAGCATCGGCGCTGATCGCCACCGCGAGGCAGACTTCGTCGAGCACCTCTTCTTCACCCCGGACCAGCATGGCGGCGAGTATTTCCTGCCGCGGAATGAGGATTTCGAGAGAATCCGTGACCGGCGTGAACTGATCCGGATAGCAATCATGGGCCGGAACGAGTTCGCTGTGCTGCTGATTGAGAGAAGAGGCGTGCATGTCAGGCTCCCGATGATTTGGCTACACCATAGGGAGAGCAGGCACCGTGCCAGCTTCTTAAAATCCTAATAACTGACTGAATTGAATATATTTTTATAAAATCGGACTCGAATGGCGGTGGCACCTGAGTGACGTAGTGGGTCACCTTGCGCCCCCCGGCGGCATTGACATGCTGCCGCCGCCGGTCAGGACTGAATGGGCTATCACAGAGCAGCGGCACCCGCCGCCGGGATCCGTTGGAGAACGCGTTGGCCCTGCCCCCAGATTCCCGTGACAACGACCAGAAGGCAGAACGGGCCTATGCGGCATGGGTCGATGCCCACCTGACCCGCAATTACCTGGCCCACCTCGGCCACGGTCTGCTCGGACAGACGGGTTTCCGACTGCTCAATGCACCGACCTTTCTCCCGGCCTACATCCTCCTCCTTTCCGGCGGCTCCAACATTGCTGTAGGAGCGATCCTGTCTCTGCAGGCCCTGGGCATGGTCCTGACGCCACTGCTCAGCGCCAACCTGATCGAACATCGACCACGGGTCCTGCCTGTGGGCTTCAGCACCGGCGCCGCCATGCGCCTGATGATTCTGTGCATCGCCGCCTCCGGACTGCTGCTGCAGCCCACAGCGGCCCTCTGGGCGATCGGCGTCTTCATCCTCGGCTTCGGGCTGTTCATGGGCATGCAGGGCGTGATCTTCAACTTCCTGATGTCCAAAGTTATTCCTGTCAGCAAACGAGGTCGGCTGACGGGTCTGCGCAACTTCCTGGCCGGCATCACTGCTGCTGCCGTGGCGTGGGCCGCCGGTGAGTTCCTGCTCGGCGAAACACCCAGCGTGGCCGGGTACTCATGGACATTCGTCCTGGCCTTCGTGCTCACCAGCATCGGCCTCAGCCTGCTTCTGTTCGTCCGCGAGCCCCAGCCCCCCCGGCTGCGACCGCGGATGCCGCTCATCCGCCGCCTCGGAGAGATCCCGGCCCTGCTTCGCAGCGACGCAGCCTTCACCACCTACGTGCTGGCCCGCGCGCTGGCCACGATGGGGCGCATGGCGGCGCCCTTCTACATCCTGTTTGCCGGCCTTGAGATCGGGCTGACGGGGTCGGTACTCGGCATCCTTACCATGGCGTTCACGCTGGCAGGGACTTTCTCCAATCTGGTCTGGGGTGCGCTGGCCGACCGACACGGCTTCCGTCTGACGCTGCTCGGGTCCATCGGGCTGTGGATCCTCTCCACGCTGGCCCTCATGGCCAGTTCCGGGCTGTTGCTGACTTCTCTGGTCTTCATCGGCATTGGCGCCGCCTTTCAGGGCTTTCAGCAATCGGCGATGAATCTTACCCTGGAGTTCGGCCAGCGCGACGAACTGCCGATGCGCATTGCGCTCGCGAACACGGCCTCGGAACTCGCCGGCACCATGGGGCCGCTGCTCGGCGGCATCCTGGCCGCCGTCCTCGGCTATCAGGCGGTGTTCGCAACATCCATAGGGTTCCTCACGCTCGGAGGCTGGATGCTAGCCCGCCATGTTCCGGAACCGCGATATCGCACTGCGTCCCTGGCCGAGCTGAAGCAGCCAAGTGGTGACATCTGAGAAGGGGTTTACACTGAAGACGGGTTCATGTTGCGCTAGCATGTGCGGTCACGCCGTACTCGTCACGCACAGGACACGATTCAGCTTCACCCTGGGGGGCCGAGCCGCCCGTGAGCGCCATCGAACGTCATGCCATCTGCTTCGCAAGCCTGAAAGGCATCGAGGACATTGCGTCGCGGCAGGGCCAGGAGTCTTCGCTGGAAATCCAGCAACTCGCCCTGGACAGCCTGATCGCGCTCTGTGGCGAGTACGGCGGCGAGATCGGCAACATGGTCGGTGGCGAGCTGCTGTGCCTGTTCCCTGACCCGGATGCCGCTCTCAATGCGGCGTGCCGAATGCAGCACGTCATCCACGAGGACCCCGCCATCAGGCACGAGGGACTGTCCCTCGTGGTCGGCATGCACCTCGGCCCGGTCTATCGGAAAGACGGCGCAGTCTTCGGTGACAGCATCAACACTGCCGCACGGGTGAAAGCGGAAGGGCAGCCCGGACAGATCCTGGTGACCCGGGACATGAGCGAAGATCTGCACGCCCAGAGCCTGCAATTACTCAAGCCCTTCGATCGACTCCGGGTCAAGGGCAAGGCCGAGGCGCTGACGCTGATGCAGGCCACCTGGAATCCCGGCGATCTCAACAGCACCTCGGTCATGGCATCCATGATCAACAGCGCCTACCTCAAGGAACTGGCTGCCGATGTTCTCGAGCTGACGCTCAGCAGTGAACGGCGCGTCATCAACTCGGGCATGACCCCGGTCAACGTCGGGCGCAGCCAGACCTGTGAGGTGCGGGTGAGATCCCAGGCTGCGTCGCGCCTGCACTGCCGCATCGATTACCGGCGGGGCAAGTTCGTCCTCATCGACCTCAGTACCAATGGCACGCATCTGGTGCGCTCCGATGGCTCGGAGACCATTCTCCGGCGCGAAGAGGCGGTCCTCACGGGCAGAGGAACCTTTGCCCTCGGCGAGCCCGCTACCGAAGACGGCCGCTGGACTGTGCACTTCACCACCCATTGAAACCGATCCCATCCGCATCAGGACGCATGGAGCGCAGCGTAGATGTGCTCGGCCAACCGGTTGCTGATGCCGGGTACCCTGGCCAGCTCATTGATGCTCGCGCCCTTCACGCCCCGAATGCCGCCGAAGTGCGCGATGAGATTGCGCCGACGCTGAGGACCCACCCCATCGATGCCCTCGAGCTCAGAGCGGGTCTGAGCCTTGCCACGGCGCTGCCGGTGACCGGTGATCGCGAAGCGGTGCGCTTCGTCACGGATGTGCTGGATCAAATGCAGCGCAGCCCCGGTGGGCGGCAGGGCCAGCTCGCGGCCGGTCGCACCATCGATGAGGGTTTCGAACCCTGCGCGGCGTGTCACGCCCTTGGCCACACCGAATACGGTGACACCTGCCATATCCAGGTCGCTCAAAACCGTCATCGCCTGACTGACCTGCCCTTTGCCGCCGTCGATCAGAAGTACGTCCGGCGTCCGAGCCTCTCCCGCCTTCAATCGCTTGTAGCGTCGCCGCAGTGCCTGCTCCATGGCGGCGTAATCGTCACCGGGTGTGATGCCACTGATGTTGAAGCGCCGATAGTCTGACTTCAGCGGTCCGTTTTCGTCGAACACCACGCACGACGCGACGGTGTGCTCGCCAGCCGTATGGCTGATGTCGAAGCACTCGAGCCGGGTGACCGGTTCGTCACGGCCGAGCGCTCGGGTCAGCGCCTGGAAACGCTGGGCCAGGTTCTGGCGGTCCACCAGCCTTGCAGCGAGACCCTCAGCGGCGTTGTCCCGCGCCAGCCGAACCCAGCGCGCGCGCTGCCCGCGCACCTGGTGCGTGAGCCGGACTCGGCGGCCTGCGACCTCGCCCAGCGCGCGTGCCAGCAGAGGTGCATCATGAGCTGCGTGGCTGGTCAGGATCTCCCGTGGGATCTCACGCACGGCGCCCCCCTGGCCGAGGTAGTACTGGGACAGAAACGCTGCCAGCACCGCTTCTGTACCTGACTCCAGTTCATCACGCGGAAAAAAGTCCCGAGAACCGAGCAAGCGTCCACCGCGTATCGTCATCACCTGGACGCACAGCCCGCCTGGCTGTTCTGCGATGGCCACCACATCCACATCACCACTGGCACCATCCACGTCCTGCTGCTGTTGGACGCGACGCAATTGACCGATCTGGTCCCGCAGCCTTGCTGCCCGCTCGAATTCCAGGTGACTTGCCGCTGCCTGCATCCCGGTATCGAGCTCGTGCATGACCTGCTCGCTGCGGCCTTCCAGGAACAGCACGGCATGCCTGACGTCCTCTGCATACTCTGCAGGTTCGATGAGCCCGACGCAGGGCGCCGTGCAGCGGCCGATCTGATGCTGCAGGCAGGGTCGTGCGCGGTTGCGGAAATACGTGTCGCTGCAATTGCGGATTCGAAACAGCTTCTGGAGGACGTTGAGCGTCTCACGCACGGATCCCGCGGAAGGATAAGGTCCGAAGTAGCGTCCCGGACGTTTGCGCGAGCCCCGATAGAAGTCGAGACGCGGAAAGTCCGCATGCGTGGTCAGCTGGATGTAGGGATAGGATTTGTCATCGCGAAGCACGACGTTGAACGGTGGACGCCGGTCTTTGATCAGGCTCTGCTCGAGCAGCAACGCCTCCGTCTCCGAGGCCGTGACCGTAGTGCGGATATCCTGGATACGTCCGACCATGGCAAGCGTCTTCGAAGTGAGCCCTGAACCGCGGAAGTAGCTGCTGACGCGCGCCCTGAGGTCACGTGCCTTGCCCACGTAGAGCACCTCGCCGCCGGCGTCGAGCATCTCATAGACGCCGGGGCGGCGGGTCAGGTGACGCAGCAGCGCGTCCGGATCGAAGCGCGGGGGCGCAGTGGACATTTCGGTATCAGGGCACCAGGCAAGACTTGAGCCGCTCGAACACGAGGTCGAACATCGGCCGGGTCAGACGGCCGGTGCGCGTGTTGTACCGGGAACAGTGGTAGGAATCCACCAAGTACACCCGAGAACCGAGGTCGTGCAGGCTTGCATGCCCGAATGGCATGCTGGAAAGCGGTTGACCGAGGACCGCGAGAATTGCGTCATGGGCCACCCGTCCGAGGGCCAGAATCGCCACCGACCGGCGGCGGCGCCCGCCGCGACACAGCAGCCCGAGATCCCGAAACAGATACGCGGCACACTGCTTTCGCTCCGCCGGGGTCGGACGGTTTCCAGGCGGCAGGCAGCGAACCGCGTTGGTGATCCTGCAGTCCAGCAGACGGGGGGGCCTGCCAGTGCCTGCAGCCTCGGCAAACCCGTGTCGCAGCAGAGCCGCATGCAGCCAGTCGCCCGAGTCGTCACCCCAGAAGGGCCGGCCGGTGCGGTGCGCACCGCGACGTCCCGGCGCAAGACCGACCACCAGCAGGCGCCCATCGGGCGGTCCGACCGCAGCAACCGGTGCTGCGTGCCAGCCAGATTGCCTGACACGGTCCTGCTCCCTGACAGCCACCAGTCGCGGACACCTGACGCATGTGGGTGCGTGGCCACACCCGGCTGCCGCCCCGGGCAACGTGCTCAGGCTGTCTCTCCGAGCACCAGGTGGGGATCGAGCATCCCATGGCGCATGGCCAGCAGCGTGAGTTCCACATCGCTGGAAATACTGAGCTTGTCGAATATGCGGTAGCGGTAACTGTTGACGGTCTTCGGCGACAGACACAGCGTCTCCGATATGTCCTGAACCTTGCGGCAGTTCACCACCATGGTCGCGATTTGCATTTCGCGGCCTGAAAGCGACGCGAACGGAGACACGTCCTCGACCTCATAAGTCCGCAGCGCGAGATGCTGCGCCACATCCGATGACAGGTAGCGTTGTCCGACCCGCACCTTGCGGATGGCGCTGACCAGTTCGCGTACGTCGGCGCACTTGGTGACATATCCCACCGCACCCACCTCGAGCATGCGCGACGGGAACGGATCGTCGTCGTACACGCTGAGTGCGATGATCTTGAGATCGGGATCATGCCGCAGTGCGCGCCGAGCAGCTTCGACGCCGCCGATGCCGGGCATGCGCACATCCATCAGCACGACATGAGGTGAGTATTGGCGGATCGCGACAAGCGCCTCTTCACCGCTGTCCGCCTGACCAACAACCTCGATCCCCTTCACACTGCTGAGCATGCTGGCGATGCCGGCGCGGACCAGGCGGTGATCGTCGACGATAAGAACCCTGACCATGTGAGCCTCCCTTCCCTTCAGCATCCGTTCGAGTGGCTGCGGGTGGCCGGTTCGAATTCCGACCGGCCCTGCACGCCCTGCATTGGCCAAACATAGCCCGACCGTCGGGGAATGCAACTGTGCTCACAAACAAACATGCGCGAACGTGCGATCGACCGGGAAATCTCGATCAGGATGCTGGCATGGTGCCAGCATATTCATGTCGACAGGACATGCGCTCAGCTGAATGCCTGAATCCCGGTCTGCGCACGGCCGAGAATCAACGCGTGAATGTCGTGGGTACCTTCGTAGGTGTTCACCGTCTCCAGGTTCATGACGTGACGGATGACGTGGTATTCATCGGCAATGCCGTTCCCGCCGTGCATGTCGCGTGCGACCCGGGCAACGTCGAGCGCCTTGCCGCAATTGTTGCGCTTGAGTAGGGAGATGGTTTCGACGGGCAGCTTTCCCGCATCCATCAGGCGCCCGGCCTGCAGACAGGCAAGCAGCCCGATGCTGATCTCGGTCTGCATGTCCGCCAGCTTCTTCTGCACCAGCTGGTTCGCAGCCAGGGGGCGGCCAAACTGCTTGCGTTCGAGCACGTAGCTGCGTGCAGCGTGCCAGCAGTACTCCGCCGCGCCCATGCTGCCCCAGGCGATCCCGTAGCGGGCCTTGTTTAGGCAACCGAACGGTCCGGCAAGGCCGCTCACATTCGGCAGCAGATTGGCCTCCGGGACAAAGCAGTCATCGAGCACGATCTCGCCGGTAATCGATGCCCTTAGGCTCATTTTTCCTTCGATCTTGGGCGTCGAGAAACCGTCGCTGCCTCGCTCCACCACGAAGCCGCGTATCTTGCCGTCGAGCTTGGCCCACACCACCGCGAGATCTGCGATGGGCGAGTTGGTGATCCACATTTTCGCGCCATTGAGTCGGAAGCCGCCGTCCACGGGCTCGGCACGGGTCACCATGCTGCCAGGGTCCGAACCGTGATCGGGCTCGGTCAAGCCGAAGCAACCCACCCACTCGCCGGTGGCGAGCTTAGGCAGGTACTTGCGGCGCTGCTCCTCCGAACCGTAGGCATGGATGGGATGCATCACCAGGGAAGACTGCACGCTCATGGCCGAGCGGTACCCGGAATCGACCCGTTCCACCTCGCGTGCCATCAGGCCATAGCAGACGTGATTCACCTCCGAGCAGCCGTAAACTTCGGGCAGGGTGGCACCCAGCATCCCCAGTTCACCGAGTTCGGTCATGATCTCCCGGTGAAAGTGTTCGCTGCGATTGGCCTCCAGCACCCGTGGCATCAGTTTGCCCTGGGCGTAGCCACGGGCGGTGTCCTGCACGAGGCGCTCTTCTTCGGTCAGCAGGCTATCGAGATCCAGCGGGTCCTCCCAGCGGAATGTGGCAGAGGCCGCAGGCTTCGGTGCGGAAGGACTGGGACGAGCTTCGCTGGACATGGCGTTTTCCCGGAAAATCGATGAGGAGCGGCAGGTTAGCCCAGCGTGCAGAGGTCGGCAATCGGTTAGACTTCCGCCCCCGATCTCGCGAGGAGAACCGAACCCATGGCCTTGGATACCGCCACTCTGCAACAGCTGCTGGACACCATCGGGCGCTTCGTTCGCGACCGACTCGTACCCATCGAGCAGCAGGTGGCCCGCGAGGACCGCATCCCTCGGGAGGTGATCCAGGAGATGCGCGACTTGGGGCTGTTCGGGCTGACCATTCCTGAGGCGTACGGCGGCCTTGGCCTGAACACTGAGGAGGAGTGTCGTGTCGTCCAGGAGCTCGGCTGGACATCGCCCGCGTTCAGATCAGTGATCGGGACCAACAACGGCATCGGCTCGCAGGGCCTGGTCATGGACGGCACCGAAGCGCAGAAGCGTCACTACCTGCCGCGCATGGCCAGCGGTGAGGTGATCGGGTCCTTTGCCCTGACCGAACCGGAAGCCGGATCCGATGCCGGCAGCGTCCGCACCCGCGCGCTACGCAATGGCGAGTACTACGTCCTCAATGGCAGCAAGCGATACATCACCAACGCGCCTCATGCCCAGCTGTTCACCGTGTTCGCGCGAACGGACCCGGAAACCAAGGGAGGCCGAGGCGTGTCGGCGTTTCTGGTGCCCGCCGACACGGCCGGCATCACGCTCGGTCGCCCGGACCGCAAGATGGGGCAACACGGTGCCCACGTCTGTGACGTGATCTTCGAGAACGTTCGGGTTCCCCTCGACGCCCTGCTCGGCGGCGAAGAGCGGCTGAATGCGGGCTTCGGCACGGCGATGAAGACCCTCGACCGTGGCCGGCTGCACATCAGCGCCCTTGCCGTCGGCACCGCAGAGCGGCTGATCGACGAGAGTGTACGCTATGCGCTGGAGCGCAAGCAGTTCGGTCAACCCATCGGCGAGTTTCAGCTTCTGCAGGGCATGTTGGCGGATTCCCGCACCGAAGCCTATGCGGCCCGCTGCATGGTGCTCGATGCCGCCCGCCGCCGCGATACCGGTGAGGACGTCAGCATGCTGGCATCCTGCTGCAAGCTGTTCGCCACTGAAATGGTCGGTCGCGTGGCGGACCGCGCCGTGCAGATTTTCGGCGGTGCCGGCTACATGGAGGAGTACGGCATCGAGCGCTTCTATCGGGACGTAAGGCTGTTCCGCCTCTACGAAGGGACCAGCCAGATCCAGCAGCTCATCATTGCTCGCAACATGCTGCGGGCAGCTGGCTGAGGAGGCGCCGAATCAGGTTCGCAGGGTCGCCCGGACACTCAGGACTTCTCGCAGTGCTCCTCGAGCACATCGAGCAGGACCGCACGCGCCGATGCACGCCGCTGTTCCGGAATCTGCGGGCCAGACAACGTCCGTTCGAGCTGTCCCAGCTGCTGCGTGAGGGATTCGAGTTCCGCGCGCAGCTGCCGACGCAGCCAACGATGCCGCTCAGCCTCTGTCATGTTCCTGGATCTGTCAGCGACAGAAGTCATCTGCGAACTCCACGTTCCTGCCCATATCAGTGCCGCGGCAGCAGGACGACGAATGACGTCCCTGCACCTGGTTTCGAGCGGCAGAAGACACTACCGCCGAGCTCTTCGACGAGACGCTTGACGATGGAAAGCCCAAGACCGCGCCCACTTCCCTTGACCGAGACTCCAGCCTCGAACACCCGTTCGAGCAAGTCTGGCGGGATCCCGGGGCCGGAGTCCGTGACCCGTATCTCAACCCGGCCGCCGCCAACAGATGCGACTCCGGCGTCGACGACCACTTCCAGGGTGCCACCGTCCGTCATCGCCTCCACTGCGTTCTTCACCAGGTTCAGCACGACCTGACGCAAACGCTGCCCGTCGACGGGAATGGCTCCCAGTTCAGGCGACTGCACCATGCGCACCTCGATGCCGGCGGCCTCGGTCAGCGTCGGTTCGAGCAGTTCCACCACTTCCGCGACCAACTGGTTAACGTCGGTGATACCCGTGGCAGATGCAGCCTCGCGCTCACTCGCCGCAGCAGGCGATTCGACCAGGCTGCGAAGGATCTCACCGGTACGCCGGATCTCGTCACCAATGAGGCCAAGTTGCTCCTTGCCTGCGCTCTCGTCGTCCAGCCTGGCGCCGAGCAGATGCAGATAGTTGTGGATCACCGACAAGGGGTTGCTGGCCTCGTGGACGATTTCCCGCAGCCGACGTTCCTGGGCGTTGCGATAGTTGCGCGCGGTGTGGAGCAGCCGTTCCTCAAAGCGATGGATACGCTCCATCCAGCGCGCTGCGTGCACCGCCACCAGCGCGAAATCACGTCGATCCACCGCATCTGATGTGAGCAGGACGGCGACAGGCTCTGGCACCAGAATCGGAATGGCCAGCAGCGTCCGGGACTCCACCCGGTCGGCGCACTGACAGTCAATGATGGGGGTCCCGTAAGTCTCAGTATCACGTTCGCCGAGCGCGCCGGACGCCAGGACAGTTGCGGCCAGGGAGGCATCCTGCCGCGTGGAGAGCTGTTGACCGGCCAGATCCGAGCTTCCGTGGAGCGCAAGCACTCCGTCCCGTTCCACCCACACCGGCAGCACCGGACTTCCGAGAAGTTCCGACGCAATCTGCTCGAGGCGTGCCAGGGCGGTGGCGGGGTCCTCCATGTCGGCCAGGGGCAACAACGCTCTCGCCACGTCCCGGAAGCGCTGGATACGCAGGCGCAGCAGGTCCTCAAGCGGCCCACCGTCCGTCGCCGGCGGCGCCATGAATTGAAGATCCTCGAAACGCATCACCAGCGTATGCTCATCCAAGCCGAGTATCGCCGAGACGGCGGCCAGGGCCTCCGGGCCGCGACGCGCCAGGAGGCGTGCTGCGGCTGCCAGCCTGACCACGATATGAGCGTCCGCGAGCAGATCGGCCGGGGCATCCTGGTAGCGACGGATGTCGCGGACCAGCGGATCCGCAGGCTCGGCCTGCTCTGGCAGCCAGGCAGCTTCGATGCGCGCCAGCACGAACTGAGAATCGACGACTTTGAGCAACTCGACGAGCCGCCGCGTTGCTTCCAGTCCGAGACGATGCAGCTCCACCTTTTCGAAAACGGCGGCCGGTTCGGGGCTGTCCAGCAGGCGCTCCGCCGCAGCAACCAGGCGTTCACGCAGCGCGGGGGAGTGGTCCGCGACAACCTCGCCGACAACCGATGCCAGTTCAGTGAGGGCTACGCGAGCAGCAGGTGCATCCAGCAGCGGGTCGACGGCCAGATCCAGCAGGACAGCAGCCCGGGCCCGGAGCCAGGGCCCCGGGTCGCCGCCCATGCTGCCGAACTGCTGGTCGCTCATCCCAGCGTGCTCCGATGCAGACCCCGAATTCCGGACCCTTCGCTCCGGCGCTGCTCGAGCGCATGGATACGCGTCTCCCAGCAGCCGCGGCGCACAGTCAGCCAAGCACCGACGATGCAACCGAGTGCCACCAGCAACGCCAGCAGCGGGGCTGCCAGCATGCAGCTCGCCAACACCAGGATGGTGCCGGAAACTGCACTGAATATGAGGTGGATCACGGACTGCATGGGGCGTCTCCCTGCCTGAACCCTCGATCGGTTGACGTTGTTTAGCGCCTTTCCGATCGTCACAGAAGGCTACTCAAGCACCATGCCAACCGTGGCCTTCCTGGCCGACCCATCTCTTTATTTTTTTCTTATCAGTCACTTAAATCGTTTTTAGCGCGACTTCCGAAGCGCCTTCGTCCGCAGCTGCCGAGTCACCGAATGTCACTGATTGACATGCTGCGTCACCTGGCAGGACCGAAATTCGGCGTCGGGCCGAGCTGCTTACAATCGGGGCACAAGAGAATACCTTCTATGCTGGCAAAACCCACCTGCGCACTCGCCGAATCGGTGCTCACGTCACAGACCTACAGGCCGCAAGGCGCGCCGCAGCTGGAGCACGAAGAGACCAAAAGCTATTTTTATTATTAAATGCAATCTATTAAAGTTAATACCTAAAATGTTTATCAGGTATTGGGCTGCGACCCGCTCCCCTGAGTATTGGCGGCGGCCTGCCTCAGCGCATCGCGCATTCGCGTGGCTTCTGCCCTCGCCTGTTCGGCGAAGTCCTCGCCACTGCCTGCATAAAGAATGGCGCGGGCACTGTTCACCACCAGGCCACGGCCGTGGCGATCCAGTCCCGCGGCCACAGCTGCACCGAGATCCCCACCCTGCGCCCCCAGCCCCGGGACAAGAAGTGGCACATCAGGCGCGAGTTCGCGGATACGCGCCAGCTCCGCTGGCCGGGTTGCACCCGCGACCAGCATGAGGTTGCCGTGAGGATTCCACTTGTCCACGGCGATGCGCGCGATGCGCGCGTACAGTGGATCGCTCTCAGGCCAATCCTGAATCTCGCCAGCGCCCGGATTCGATGTCCGGCACAGGATCACTGTCCCTCGATCGGACCACTCCAGGAAAGGTTGCAGACTGTCGCTGCCAAGATAGGGGTTCAGCGTGACGGCATCGACGTCGTAGCGGACGAAAGCCTCCCGCGCATACATCGCAGCCGTGGAGCCGATATCGCCGCGCTTGGCGTCGAGGATGACCACCGCATGAGGCGCGAGCTCCCGCACCGCAGCGACGGTGTCCACCAGCGCCTGTTCGGCGCCCACCGCAGCAAAATGGGCGATCTGGGGCTTGTACGCGCAGACCAAATCCGCGGTCGCAGCAATGATGGCGCGGTTGAAGGCTGCAATGTGTTCGGCACCGCGCCCTAAGTGGGCGGGAAACCGCGCGGGTTCCGGATCCAGGCCCACGCACAGCAGCGAATCCGCATGGGACCAGGCCCGCTGCAGGCGCTCGTGAAACGACGTGCTGATGGCATGATCTCCACCGATGGAGGGCGTCGCGCAGCATACCATCAAGCCGAAGCAGACCTGCCTCTCAGGCGACTGACCGATCGCGTCAATCGTCGACGCAGCGGGTCCGGGTTGGACCACAACGACGCGGGGCGCCGCCGCCCGAGCACCATCTAATTATATGATTAATATAAATTAAAAGTCTTGGCACGGGTCTCGCAGAGCGACAGGCAGATGCAAACCTACGTGATGGAGAGCGGCCATGAATGCCATCGCCCGTACCAACAACGTCTTCTCGCTGGATGATCTGCGGCCAGTCAGTGACAACCGGCGGCAGCGTTCCGTCGAACGGCGCCACGAACCACGCTATGTCTGCCAGGAGCGACTGTTCGTCCAGATCGTCGCCTGCCCGGATCAGCCCGATCTTGTGGGACGCACCGAATCCGGTCAGGCGGTGGAAATATCCGCCATGGGCATCCACTTCTGCTGCGAGCGGCTGTTTCCGGTGGGAACCCTGGTGGACATATGGGTCGACATCGCCAGCCGGCCAGGCAAGTTCTTCCTGTCCGGGGAGGTACGCTGGAACGGATCCCTCGACGGCATGAAGCACTCTGCAGGGGTTGAACTCGAAGACGGTCCCGCCACCGATGTGGACGCGTGGCGAGCGCTGTTTCGCTGACATGACCCGCATCACAAATCCGACAAAAAATACGCCTGAAAGCGTGAAATAGCGCCCCTCCTGGCAACTTTCGCAGTCTCTAGCGAGGCGTCGATCGACCTCCTGGACTAGACATCAGATACCCCGTTCCGGGGTCCGCGAACTACAGCACGTCACGGCAGTGCAAACGGCGGTCCTGGAGCACGAGATGTGAGTCGCTTTCGGAGGGCCAGATGGCCGACTCTCCAGATCCACGTCAACCAGCGCGGGCAGCCAAGGTGCTGCATCACCCCGGGGCTGCCCAGCAGTCCGCCAGGCGCCTGCTCGAGCGCATGTGGGAGCGTTGGACCAGCTACGCCAAGGACTGCCTGAAGCAACTCCTCCTCGACATCGACGATGACCTGTTCGCGCGCGCAGACGAGGCGGAGAGCAGTTCCGCACAGGAGCTGTACTTCAATTCCATGCGCCTCCTGCGCTACCAGACCGACGAAATCCGCCGTCGCTTCGGCCAGACCCTTAACCAGCCTTCCAAGTCCCGTGAGGGCGCAAAGTCACCGAACGCGAACAGCACAGAGCAGCAACTCGAAGAACTCACGCTGGTCGATGACGAGATGCTCGAGCAGCGCCTCGCCGTAAGCACCATGACTGAACGCTTCGAGCGCACCCACACCCTCGAAGTGCTGCTCTTGCACCGCCGCGTGGAGGCACTGCGCGAGCAGGCCGGACCTCGCTTCGAACTGGCCAGAATCGACTTCGATGCCAGCCGGCTCGCCCAGGCCTTCGCAGACGCACTCGGGCCACTGGAACTGGACCTTCGAGTCCGATTGGTACTGTTCAAGCATTTTGAACTGCAGGTCATGGAGCCGCTAGGCGCACTGTTCCGGGAGTTCAACCAGCTTCTGGTGAGCGCCGGCGTACTACCGAAGCTGGACCTCTCCAAGGAGGTTCGTAACCCATCACCCGCCACGCCGGTGGCGGAACAGAGCCCCGTGGATCCGGGCGCTGAGCCGAGCGCAGATGCAAGTCCCTGGATGCACAGGAGCGCGCACGCGGGCTACGGCATCCAAGGCCCCGGGTCGGACCCTACTCAGGCCTTGGCGCCGGGTGACTACCGGGGCAGTTATGCCGCCGGGCCCAACTTCAATATCGCAGCCGCATTCAAGCGGCGTGCAGCTCTGATGCGCAAGCTGCCGGCACTGCGCCGGCAGCGACGCTACAGCCATGCCGCCCATCCTTCGCATCTGCTCGATGTCGGCACCGTGTTGCGCCTGCTCGAAGCGAGCGAACGCATGGTCGCTCACCGTTGGCAGGACAGCGATCTTGAACGGCTCCCGGAGCGGCTAGACCTCGGCGCCCTGCTTCTGGCCGAGGCCCAGCGCAACGGCCGCGCCGAGGTCGCGCTCAACGATGCCGATGAAGACACGGTCAACCTGCTGCAAATGCTCTTCGACCTGATTCTCAAGGACGATAACCAAGCGGTTCCAATGCGGGCGTTGATTGCCCGGCTCCAGCTTCCCATGCTGCGGGTCGCCCTGGCAGACTCTGAATTCTTCAGTTCTTCACGTCACCCTGCACGCCAATTCCTCAATGCCATCGCGCGCGCAGGGATCGGCTGGAGCCAGGCGGATGAGAAGTCCCGCGACCGCCTCTACGCGGGTATCGAACACCTGGTAAACCGCGCCAGCAGCAGCTTTGCCGGCAAGCCGCGCCTGTTCGAAACCTTGCACGCCGATCTCGATACCCTACTCGCCGAGGAGGCGGAACGGGTACGGGCCGCCGAAGTCAGGGTCATCGCACAGGAAAAATTACGCATCGAGGCCGAACGCACTCGACGTATCGTGGCGCGGCTGCTCGAGCACCGCATGAACTGCGTAAGTGAACTTCCCGCAGACCTCCGCCGCTTCCTGGAACGCGACTGGCAGCAGGTGCTGCTCAGGGCTCATGGCCGGCAGAAAGCCTGGCAAAGCGCCTTCGCCGTCCTGCGCCGCCTCACCGGCAGCGGCACCGGACCTGACGGCACTGCCCTCCATACGGCGTTGGCCGACGGTTTGATCCTGCTCGCGCGCAGTCCGGAGGACGCGAGGAGAACGGCCAGCGAAATCCTGGCGCTGTGGGCGGACCTGGAGCAGGAGCCACTTGCCGCGAGCTCGATGACCAACGGGGCCGAAGCGCGTGACGACCCGCAGGCGGAGATCCATGCCGCCACGGAAGCGGCGAGCACCGATTCCGAAACGTCGACAGTGGAAAAGATGCCCACTCTCGAAGCGCAGACCGCAGCCAACGCGCTGGTCGTGCACGACTGGGTTGAGCTGCAGACCCGTACCGGGCGCATTGCACGCTGTCGCCTGGCCGCCATCACCGGCACACCCGAACGCTGCATCTTCCTCAATCGACGTGGTCTGCGCATCGATACCATGTCACGGCTCGACCTTGCACGGGCCATCGACGACGAGCGCCTGCGCGTGCTCGATGATCGCCAGATGTTCGACCGCGCGCTGGAAGAGGTCATCGGCGGCCTGAGAGCAGAAACGGCCGCCGCAGGCTAAGGAGGCTCTGAATCGGGTTCGGCCCGATTCGGCGCCCTCAGAGCCTCCCTAGTGCTCAGGGAAGAATCTGCTGCCGCCACTCGGGGTCCAGAAACAGCCGTTCCACAGTTTCAACGATGGCTTGGGTCTGAGGATCCACTTCCAGGTTGACCCGGTCACCCACGCCCCGAGCGCCCAGCGTCGTCCGTGCCAAGGTCTCTGGAATGAGGCTCACCTCGATGCACGCGGCGTCGCGATCAATCGCGGAAATGGTCAGGCTGGCCCCGTCCAAGGCCACAAATCCTTTGTGGAACAGCATTCGGAGCCACTCCCGGTCCACCTCGAATCGCATCACACAATTGGCCTCGTCGCGCGTGATCGCGCTGATGCGGGCCACTCCGGTGATGTGGCCCGAGACAGCGTGGCCACCGATTTCGTCGCCGAAGGCCGCTGAGCGCTCGACATTCACTTGCGCATCCACGGTGAGATCACCTAGGTTCGTGCGCGCCATGGTTTCGGCGATGACATCGAATCCGACGCTGTCCTCGCACTGGCGGGCAACGGTCAGGCAGGTCCCGTTGATCGCGACACTGGCACCACCCTCGAGACCACGCCTGGCGACCGTGGATAGCGCGATCTCCAGCTGCGTAATGCCCGCTTCGTGGCGGATGGCCACCACCTGCGCCAGTTCCTGAACAATTCCCGTGAACACTTACCATCCTCCGATTGAAGGAAGCGCACAGGTCACGTGGGCGCAGCAAGCGCCTGGATCACGCGTACCTGTCCTTTAAACGACAACGGGAGTGCCGAAGCACTCCCGTTGTAAGGATCCCTGCTGGAGTGGGTCAGGCGGGTCCGTCGGCGCGGGCCAGCTGCTCCTGGCGCCGCTGCTCGCGCTCGACGTGCGTGCGCCACTGCGTCAGAGCATTGATGTCCTGCTCCGAACGTTCCCGGCGGGCGACCCGCAGGCCTTCGCCGAACGTCGAGACCGCCGCTTCGAAACGGCCAAGATTGTATTGACACATACCTTTGACCAGATAAACCTGGCCTTCCCGATCCACGCCGCCGCGGGAAATGGCCCGATCCGCTGCCTGAATGCTTCTCTCGCAATCGTCCCGATCAAGGTAGAGCTGAGCCAGCCGGTAGTGCAACTCACCATCGTCAGCGCGCTCCGCCGCGCGATGGTATGCAGGGATGGCCTTCTCCACGTTCTGAGCCATCTGCCAGGCTTGCGCAAGTCCCTGCAGGTTACGACGATTGGCCTCAACTACACCGTTCTCGATCTCCCGCTCGAGGATTCGGGCCGCCCAGTAAGGCGCCTCCTCTTGCTGTAATAGACCGGTCAGATTGAGAATCTCCCGCTCCTGGTCCAGGTAGCCCTGCATGTAGGCCGTCCAGATGGTCGCGACCTGTTTTTTCTGCTGCTCCTGTTGCCCGTAGAGACCGGATAGCTGGACCCAGTAGTCCTTACTGGGGAAGTCCCGCACCAGAATTTCGATGATGTCGATGACCTTGCCCCAGTCCTCCATCTCGTAGTAAGCCGCACGCTTGAGCAGCCACCAGTTCTCGCGGACTTCACCGTCCCGCTCCCGCGTCATCGCCATGGCCTGCTGAACGGGGGGGATCACTTCCCGGAATTCGTTGAGCTGGTAATACGCCTGCGCCAAGAAGATGTAGGCCTGGGGTGATGGCGTCTCGACCAGATCGAACCACCGATTGAGGTATTCGATGGCTTTCCGGTAATCCTCCTGGACAAAGTAGAGCTGCCCAAGGGCATACATGGTCCCCAGCTCCAGCGCCAGTGGAACCTCGGGCGAAAAGGTCAGGATTCGCTCATAGGCCTCGATCGCCCTCGGGTAGTCATCCTGCGAAAAATAGATGTAGGCCCGCATGTTCCACATGGAAGCGGCCTCGTAGGCGTTCAGACCCCGCTGCTCAGACATGCGCCTGAGGACATCCAAGGCCTTCGGGATGTCGCCCTCATCCATTGCTTCCTGGGCCTCCGAAAGACGATTGAAGGCCTGTTCGCGCATCGCCGGCACCCGCTGGGTCCGACGCTGTTCCGCCTCCTCCGATGCCTCGCCCGGCGCCTGGGCACGAGCTGGCTCGATGCCTGCAAACCCACCACCGAAGCTGGTGCCTGCGGCCACCAACACAGCCAAGGCCAACCATCGCGTCGCGAAACGGGAAATCAGTGCCAGAACCGTATTCACAGAAAGCCTCCTCGCGCTGCGCACGTCAGTCCGTCAGCTCGAAAGTGATCATGTTGCGCACGCCATGCACGGCGATTGGCTGACCATCCACCACCCGCGGCTGATACTTGAAGCGCAATGCCGCCTGAATGGCCGCCCGGTCGAAGATACCCGGTGGCTGTGCCTCGACCACCTTGGGATCTACCACGGAACCCGTTTCGCTGACCGTGAATTCCAGCAGCACGTAGCCCTCGATACCTCGGGTCAGTGCACGCCGGGGATAGACCGGTTCCACGCGAACAATGGGCAGATAGTCACCATCGGACTGGAAGCCACGAGCGCCCCCGATATCCATACCGGTGTCCATGGCAACCGACCCGATGTCGATGCCGACGGCGCCTACGTCCGTATCAAAGGACGGGTCGGGCATATCGGGTGGCGGCTCATCCGGTGGCGGCGGCGGTTCCGGAGTCCGATCGCGTCTTTGAATGGCCTCTTCCTGCTCCACGCGGACGAAATCAACGATCCTACCCGACGGTGGATCAGTCAAACCGGTTTCATCCGTGTGGATCAGCCACTGCATCAGATAAAACAGGCTGAGCGTGACGACCGCACCCATTGCCAGTCCCACGATATATCTCATGATCATGGGCAGATCCTCCTAGTCTTCGGTCGACACGGCGACGCGCTCGATGCCCGCCGCCCGTGCCGCCTGCAGCACCTCCATGAGAACGGAATTCTTGGCGCCTCTATCTGCTTGGACAACGAGACCACCCATTGGGTTCTCCGCCACCAGTCGCTCGAGGTTGCCACGAACCGCCTGAGGCTGCACGCGGCTGTTGTCGATCCAGATCTCATTGTTGGAGGTGATGCCCACCAGCATGGCGACGCCGGGCTTGCGTTCCGCCGTCTCCGCATCAGGCCGGAGAGGATCGACTCCAGGTTCTTTGATGAACGTGGCCGTGACGATGAAGAAGATCAACATGATGAACACGACGTCCAGCATGGGGGTCAGATTGATCTCCGCGTCATCTTCGCGGCGCGAGAAGCGGGCCATGGAACGCCGCATCAGTGCTGCCCTCCTTCATACGACATCAGGGTCATGGACGGGCTCATCATCAGTGATCCAACGTCAGATGATCTTCAATCAATTCACTTTCGAAATCGACCCGACGCTGCAGCACGGTCGTGGCGAACACCCCGGAAAGTGACGCAATCATGCCCGCCATGGTCGGGATCGTGGCCATGGACACCCCGGCCGCCATGGAGCGGGCATCGCCACCCTGGTTCGCCATGGCGTCGAACACCGCAACCATGCCCGTCACGGTGCCCATCAAGCCCAGCAGGGGCGCGAGAGCAACGAAGGTCTGAATAAGCGGCAGTGAACCCTGGATCTTACCGCTGGCCTCGGAAATGAGCGCCTCGCGCACCTGGTGGGCGGTCCAGGACGTCCGCTCTGGACGCCCCTCCCACTTGCCGGTGATCCGGCGCACCAGGTCCTTGTGCTCGATCTGGAAGTACCAGAGGCGCTCGAAGATGAGCGTCCACATCGCGAAGGTCAGCAGGGCGATCAGCGGCAGCACCGGACCGCCCCGCTCCATGAACGTCACGATGGCGTAGTAGATGTCCGTCAACCAGAGCATGGCGTCAACCCAGCGACCGGCCGGAACGCTCTGCTGCTTCAGCGATCATGCCAGCACTCTGTTCTTCCAGCACGTGGATCACCGACTTGGCGCGAGTACTCAGGATGGCGTGCAGCAGAACGGTCGGAATCGCCACCACGAGGCCAAGCACCGTGGTCATGAGGGCGGTGGAAATACCACCCGCCATGGTCTGCGGGTCACCGGTACCAAACAGGGTGATGGCCTGGAAGGTCAGGATCATCCCGATCACGGTACCGAGCAGACCCATCAGCGGCGACACCACCGAAATCACCTGGACCAGCCCGAGGCCTCGACTCAACTTCGGTGTCTCACCGAGGATCGCCTCACCCAGCTTCAGTTCCAGCGTTTCGACGCCCACGTCCTTGTTGTCCTGGTAGACCTTGAGAACCCGACCGAGCGGATTGTTCGTGTTCGGCTCCTCCGGGGTCTTCATCTGCGAACCGACCTTGGCGCTGATCAGCATCAGATCGATGAAGCGCCAGATGGCGATCAGGACGCCGATGATGCCGAGCGCGATGATGGTATAGCCCACCGGGCCACCGTCCTGAATTCGCTCCTCAATGGTCTTGCCCTGAATCAGCAACGACATCAGAGAACCGCGGGTCGGGTCCATGGCGAACTGGACGATTTCGCCCGGGCTGGCACGTTCGAGATTACGGATGGTGTTCTGGAACCGACTCGAGGGTTGCCGCGCCAGGGCCAGAATGGACTGAGTGTCAGGACTGAAATTGACGTACTTGCCATCCGCCACCAGATTGAAATCACCCACACGGATGATGTCCGTCTCAGTGCGCTCGCCATCCACCTCGATAACGGTGCCGGGGAAGCGCACGACCTTACCGGTTTCCGTCATCTGCTCCTGCAAGGCGATCCAGAGGCTTTCGATCTCCTCGATGGAGGCCAGCCGGGTAGCCTGCCCCATGCGCTGGGCAAGGGTTTGGATCTCGTCAGCACGCCCGGGGAACTGGGCACTGACGATGGAGCCGTTGAACACGCTGACCGTGTCGCCGGCCACCTGCTGCAGGACCCCGAACAACTCCCGAAGCGTACCGAGACGGCTGTCGAGCTGTTCCTGGAGCTGGCCGATCAGGCGCTCGTTCTCCTGGAAATTGGTTTCGAGACGCTCGGAGCGTTGCTCCTCCTGGGTCCGGGTCCGGCGGGCGTCCGCGAGCATCTGCTGCTGTTCGTCGCGACGCTCGATAAATTCCCGCTCACGCTCACGGTTGACCTCGGTCTCAAACAGCGCGCGCTCGCGAACGAGACGCATGAGCTCGTCGAGATTGTCAGCACGCTGCATCTCGGGCTCAGATGCCTGAGCTGCAGGCAGCATGAAAGCGAGGGTGATGACAACGGCGGCGGCCGTGCAAAGCGACTTCAACATGCTCATCGGGACGCCTCCACCGGACCGGGTACGGGAAGTGAGATCAGATCCACCGACATCTGCTGACGCGACATCCGGATCGCGTTACGAATCGGTGTGGTGTATGCCCCTGGCAGCTCCTGCCAGCGACGTTCCTGCTGGTTCCAGACACCGCTGCGGGCACCGTCCGCGGTCTGGTACATAAGGGACACCCTTCCCATACGCAGGAAGTCGACGACGAGCGTACGACCGTCGATTTCGATCTCGTCCGTGTAGGCTTCCATGGTGCGACCGTACTCGTTCTCGATCTGATAAGCGTTGAGGATCTGACCGAACTGCTCGGCCACCTCGACGTCGGCCCGGTCCATGATGTCGCGCAGCCGTTCCACGCGTGACTCACGCTCACTGAGCAGGAAGGGCACGTCGAGGCTGACGAACTGCTCGAGACCATCGATCATGCGCAGCATCAACGGCATGATCTGTCGCTCGATCAGCGTTACCGTCTCAATTGATTCGTTGAGCTCGCCCTTCTCGCGTTCCTGGGCCGCAATCTGGCGTTCGAGCTGCCGGTTGTAGACCCGGAGCCCCTCGACCTCTTTCATCACGGTTCGATACTCCTGAAGGAGCCTCCGTGCTTCGTCACTGAGCTGGTCGATCCGCGCCTGGGAACGCCGGGCCTGGTCGTGCACCTCGTTGGCGGTGGAAAGGATGGTGTCGAGTTGGCTGGCAACAGCCTGCCCGGCTGCTGCGCCCACCGCTAGGACTGCGGTCAACGCAACCGTCTTGAGTCGATGCATCTTCATCTTCTACCTGCGAGTCGGTTGGATGGAAACCGGATGGACCGGAGGCTGAAGCGGGAACAACATCCTACGAAGACGGGCAGGACGATGAACTCCCCGAACGTGTTTTCATTTACCCCAACTTTCGAATGCCAGGCACCCATGCGGGACATCCTGACCCATTGCGTATTCGGTATGAGTTCGCCAGAGCTCCCCTCCACGAGAGCTGAGACGCACCGCCCGCAATGCCCTCACGGGGCGTTTCGAAGCATCCTTAATGGTCCCGAGTATGTCAAGCACGGTGCTGAAAACACATGCAATCCGCAGCCAAGGCTTCCCGCCGTGGCCCGGATCGAAGGGCTCCCCGATGCTGCCGATGGCCATGACCTTGTGTCGTGGTCATCGGCAGCCGCACACCTACCCCAGCGTTCCGACAGGCTCGTGTAGGACTTGACAGGCGCAGCCGCGCTACTGTTTCCTTCAAGTCGGTGAGAGTGGATAAAGCACCGGGCAGAAAAGCCGCCACAAGCGGCTAGCGTGCCACCGGAGCCGCACAAAGACGGCACTGGCACACCTTCACCCACGCGTCGAAACGCTGCCGACCTGGATTCGCCCCCCACCTCTTGGCGCATCCACGTGTGGCCGCTGGTCGACGTTTCCGTGTGCAGCGAGTGCCGCGGAACGCGCCGGCCCTCAGTCGAGGCGGGCCGGGAAGGCTAAAACTCTAGGGGAGTAACCGAACATGGCATCACTTCGCCTGCGCCAGGCCATCGCCGCCTGTGCCTTGCCCGCCGCCGTGGTGGCGGGATCTGTCGCTCCAGTGCACGCCCAGCAGCCCGCGATCGAGGAGATCGTGGTCACAGGCTCTTATATCCGCCGGACGACTGCCGATTCACCCTCACCACTCACTGTGATCAGTCGCGCAGATATCGAACAGGTCGGCGCCATCGAGATTTCCGACATCGTCAACCGCATGACTTTCAACAGTGGTTCGACCAACACCACGAGTGCGTTCTCCGGAGGGGATAATTCCGAGGGTCAGACCAACATCAATCTGCGCAACCTCGGTCTCGGATCAACCCTCGTGCTACTGAACGGCCGGCGCTTCACCCCATCGGCGACCGATTCCGGCGGTAATGCCTACGTCAACACCGCGGTACTCGTGCCCTCCATCGCCCTCGAACGTGTGGAGGTGGTTAAGGATGGCGCTTCAGCCCTGTACGGCTCGGACGCCGTCGCAGGCGTGGTGAACTTCATTACCCGCCAGGGTTTCGAAGGCATGGAGATCGCTTTTGACTACCGCACGGACCAGGAAACCCGCAAGCAGGACGATTACCTTTTCTCCGGCATCTGGGGCGTGACCAGCGACCGCGGCAACATAACCGTCTCAGCGGAATATCTGGAGCGCAAACCGCTGCAGATCGATGACCGCTTTGACGACTTCGGCGGCACAGGTGTGTCGACCCTTGCAAACCCGGGCACGTTCCTGCCAGCGGCCGTGCCTGGCAGCGCCAGCGCGGGGGCTGTCATCCCGGCCTATCTCGTCGGCGGTGGCGGCCTCGGCGACCTCGACTGCGAACTGGCCGCGAGCCAGCACCGACAGAGCTTCCGCTCCCCTTTGACCGGCGATCTCGCACCACTCGCAGCGAATGTCATTGAATCGGGCGGTTGCATCTACGACTTTTCACCTTTCTTCGCCCTGGTCGGAGGGGAAACCCGCTTTCTGACCCATGTGTCGGGCGAATTCGACCTGTCGGACAGCATACAGATCTACGGCGAGACATCGTTCGCAGACCAGCGTTTCACGCGCGAGAACTCTATGTTTCCACTCGTGCGCTTCCCGTTCATTCCGGCGGACAATCCCGGCTTGCAGAACGATCTTGCCCGCCGTAACGCGAATCTCGCGGGCACGCCTTTCGAGGACATTCTTACCACGCCCGGCAACGTCGCCGGCACCACATTCTTCGGTCGTGCGCTCGGCTTCACCCCTTCAGATACAGGCACTGACGTTCGCCCGGTCGATACGGACACTCGCCAGTTCTCGAGCACCTGGCGCGCGACCCTCGGCATGCGCGGTGACCTCGGCTTCGCTGACGGCTGGGTGTTCGACACCGCACTGACGCGCAGCGAGCGGGACAACACCAACCGTGGCACAGACACGATTCAGCAACATCTCGATCTTGCCGTCCGCGGCCTGGGCGGCGCCAACTGCAATGGGGCCACTGGTACGCCTGGCGCAGGCAACGCTGGCAACATCAGCGCTGGCCAGGAGTGCTACTACTACAATCCATTCTTCACCGGCATCCTTGCGCAAGATGGCTCTCCACAATCTGACCCCATGCTTGCCAACCCGGTATCGCTCTACAACTGGATGATCGGTGAGTTCCGCACGCAGACCAAGAACGAGCAACTGGTATGGGACTTCGTCACCACAGGCGAAGTCATGCAGATGGCGAACGGCCTTCCCCTCAGTGCCGCGTTCGGCCTGCAGTGGCGGAAAGACCGGTTGAGCGTGGAGGTCGACGACACGTCTGCGGCGGGCGGCTTCTCCTTCATATTCGGCGGCACCAACTACAGCGCCAAGGAGAACACCTACGCGGGTTTCGTTGAACTCGCCATTCCAGTCAACGAACGGCTCGAGTTCCAGGTTGCCGGCCGCTACGAGCGTTTCGACGAGATCGGCGAAGACTCTTTTGACCCCAAGATCACAGGAATGTGGGCCGCCACTGACGATTTGACCTTGCGCGCATCCACCGGCACTTCGTTCCGGACCGGTTCGCTGGTGCAAACGTCCGGCTTCTCCACCCAGTTGATCAACATCGCCGATCCGTTCTCAGGTGCGGGTACGGCCTTCCGGCCGGAGATCGCCCAGGGCAATCCAGACCTCGCGCCTGAATCGGCGTTCGTCTGGAACCTCGGCCTCTCCTGGGCGCCCAGTGACGGACCGCTTCAGGGTCTCTCGGTGGATCTCGACTACTACAGCTATGATTATGACGACCTGATTTCGCGCCCCGGAGCCGCGTCCCTGATTCAGCAAGATATCGCTTCTCGCTGCCCGCAGGGATTGAACACGGACCCGGACGCAGGGCCCCTTTGCGGTGTCCAACCCGACCTGACCATCGCGTTCGACCCGGCGGGTGGGCCAGGCCTCCCCGACCAGATCATCCGTGACGAGAATGGTAACTACCTGCGCGCTGAACCGTTGTTCATCAACGCACAGGAGCTGAAAACGTCGGGGCTCGACATTTCGAGTCGCTACCGCTGGACCACCGACAACTTTGGCATGTTCACTGCCGGCGTCGATGCCAGCTGGACCCGTGAGTACAAAATCACGGATGCCAACGGCGTGACCACAGACGGCGTGGGCAAACGCAATATCGGAACATCCATCGGCCGCTCACTGCCCGAGTGGAAGGCCAACTTCTCCCTCGGATGGCAGCGTGACCGCCACAGCGTCTTCGGCCTCGTTCGTTATGTGGACAGCTATAAGGATGATCAGCAGGTCACCCGCAATGCCGAAGGCGAGGCACTATGCGTCGGAAGCTGCCTTCGTGCCGTGAATTTCGGTCTCGACCTGCTTGACGACAAGGTCTCCAGTTGGACCACGGTCGATCTGCAGTACAGCTACGAGATGCCAGCCATCGGCTTCCAGGCCGAAGGCAGCAGGATCAGCATCGGCGGCACCAACATCTTCAACAATACGCCACCAAAGTTGAACTTCGATGGCGGCTTCGACCCCTTCACCCATGACGCGCGTGGTGCCATCTGGTACGTACGCTATACCATGCAGCTGTAGATGCGACGCCTAGAGGCGCAACTCGGGACCGGGGCGGCTGCGGCCGCCCCTTTTCGTTTCGCCAGGGATTCGAGGCCATGAAGCGCAGCGTTACAGTTCACCGCCCTGTCCTGCTGTTGAGTCTGCTCTGCGCCGGCCTCATGGGACCACCTTCCTGGGCGCGGTCGACGGAGGAACTGCGCAGCGACCTTCGCGAGTGCCTGGAGATTCCCAGTGCCCTGCGGCGGCTCGACTGCTTCGACCGCCTGGCGAGGGAGGTGACTCTGGAGCCAACTGACGCCGGCAACGCCTCGTCTTCCACTCCGGCAAGGCCTCCGAGCCGGAACGTCCCGGAACCGCAGCAGAACCAGCCGATCAGCAGCAGCATCGTCCAGCTCGAACAGCGCCCGCGGGGGGAGTGGGTGTTTCATCTTGCCAATGGCCAGATATGGACCGAGGTCGAAGCCGGCCGGGGCCGTTACGAGGTCGACAGCGACGTTCGAATCACCCGCACCCTGTTCGGCAGCTACATGCTGCGAGCCGAGAGCAGCCGCAGCACACGGGTCCGCCGCGTCGATTGACGCCCGTCACGATCACGGGCGATCGATAGCCACTCTCGAAGCACCCACACTGCCTGCCGAGGAGTCCTGAAGCTGGACATCGAGAGCATTCGCGCGCTGATCCACGAGATCCCTGATTTCCCGCAACCTGGCATCCTGTTCCGGGACATCACGCCTGTGCTGGCCGATCCGGCCGCTCTGCGGGCAACGGTGACGCACATGGCGGAGGCCCTCGGCCACCATGGCCCTGAGGGCATCGTTGCCATCGAGTCCCGGGGCTTTCTACTTGGATCGGCACTGGCCATGCACATGCACCTGCCGCTCGTGCTTGCGCGCAAGCCGGGCAAGCTGGCGCGGTGATCGACGACCTCATCGCCACCGGCGGCACATGCCGCGCCACCATCGAACTTCTACGCCAGAGAGATGCCGAAGTAGCCGTAGTTGCATTTCTCATCGAGCTGGCTGGACTCGGAGGACGCGCCCGGCTCGATGCTCCGGTGACGAGCCTCCTCTTGTATAGTTGACACTCAAGCGTTGCTGTCGCCGTTCACCCGGAACCGGCGGCGCTGTGAATGCGGTGCCGCCCGAAGGGAGCGACGAGGCGGCAGATGTTGGGGAATCACTCCAAGGGAGTAGCCAATGGGTCATGCGGATGGCGACCAGGAGACTGCGCTCGCCTATCAGCGTGCAGTGCTGCCTGACGTTTCACGTACGTTTGCGCTGACCATCCCCGAGCTTCCAGCGAGCCTCGAGCTGGCCGTAGGCAATGCCTACCTTCTTTGCCGGATCGCCGACACCATCGAGGACGACCCGGCTGTCGAGAATGACCTTCGGCGGGAGCTCCATGCAGAGCTGATCTCCGTGCTCGAACAGAACCGTTGTGCGCGCAGTTTCGCCGACCGCGCGAGTACTGCGCTCGGCGATGCCACCAGCACTTCGGAGCTCAACCTGGTACAAGACATGCCGCGAGTGGTGGCCATCTATCGGCAGCTGTCCGCGGCCCAGAGGGTTGCCATCAGCACCTGCGTTGCAAAAATGTGCCAGGGGATGCCTGAGTATCAGCATACGGAGAAGGCCGGCGGGCTCGATGACGTATGCGAACTCGACCGCTACTGCTATCACGTTGCAGGCGTCGTCGGTGAGTTGCTGACGGAACTTTTCTGCGAGCACTCTGACGCCATCGATGCAAATCGGCCCCAACTGTTTGCCCTGGCCGCTTCCTTTGGCCAGGGTCTGCAGCTGACGAACATCATCAAGGATGTCTGGGATGATCAGGCACGGGGCTACTGCTGGTTGCCTCGAGACATCTTTAATGCGCAAGGCTACGATCTCGACCGGCTGGCACCCGATCACGACCGCAAGCGTTTCCGCGCCGGGATCGAACAGCTTGTCGGCATCGCCCACGGGCACCTGCAGAACGCGCTGCACTACACCTTACTCATTCCACGCAGCGAGCCGGGCATTCGTCGCTTCTGCCTGTGGGCCATCGGGCTTGCGCTGCTCACCCTGCGCAGAGTGCAAGCGAACCCGGACTATGTTTCGCCTGACGACGTCAAGGTGTCGCGACGAGCAGTCGCCATGGTCATTCTCTGCACGCGCCTGGCATCGGGCAGTGATCGCGCCCTGCGGGCGTTGTTCCGTCTTGCCGCGCAGGGTTTGCCACGTGCTCCCATGGACCTCTCTGCAATGGCGCTCAGCTCCAGCAGGGCGGCGTCCTGATTGCACTTAACCCTCCGGAATTCAGGAACCACCGCATAACCGATGAATATGCATGGCCAACACTCGCGCGGATTCATCGCTGACCTGAACGGAGCGGCCGCTCGCGCCAGCGCCAGCCTGATGGAGGAACAGCACAGCGACGGTCACTGGTGTTACGAACTCGAGGCGGATTGCACGATCCCGTCCGAGTACATCCTCATGATGCACTTCTGCGACGAGATCGACCACTATCGGCAAGCCAGGATGGCGCGCCACATCCGCCGCCACCAGATCGAGGAAGGCGGCTGGCCCCTTTATCACGGTGGTGACGTCGATATCTCATGCACGGTGAAGGCTTACTATGCGCTGAAGCTCGCAGGCGATAATGCTGACGCCCCGCAAATGGTGCGAGCCCGGCGTGCAATCCTCAGCCGAGGCGGTGCTGCCTGCGCCAATGTCTTCACCCGCATCGCCCTGGCGCAATTCAGGCAGGTGCCCTGGCGCGCCGTACCGTTCATTCCGGTTGAAGTCATGCTGCTGCCGCGCTGGTTTCCCTTCCATCTCAGCAAGGTGGCCTACTGGTCGCGGACGGTGATGGTGCCGTTGTTTATCCTAATGAGCCTGAAAGCGCAGGCGTGCACTCCCAGAGGAATCGGCATCCCGGAATTGTTCACAGTGCCGCCTGAGGAAGAGCGGAACTACTTCCCGGTCCGCTCCCGCCTGAACTGACTGCTGTTGCGCATCGAACGTACGGCCCGCCTCCTGGAACCACTGATTCCCGGGGCCATCCGCCAGCGAGCCATGACCGGGGCGGAAAACTGGATGCTCAAGCGTCTCAACGGCGATGACGGCCTAGGAGCCATCTTCCCGGCCATGATCAATGCCTATGAAGCCCTCGGTGCGCTGGGCTATGCGAGCGATCATCCCCTGCGCGCGCAAGCCCGCCGCGCCATTGATCTACTGGTGATCGAACGTGACGAGGAAGCCTACTGCCAGCCATGCGTATCACCAATATGGGACACCAGCCTTGCCAGCCATGCTCTGCTCGAAGCCGGCCACCTGGAGGTCGTCACCGCCGTCGAGCGCGGCATCGACTGGCTGCTTGAATGACAGATCACCCGCTCCGGCGATTGGTCCGAATACCGCTCGGAGGTGGAAGGCGGCGGCTGGGCGTTCCAGTACCACAACGATCACTACCATGACCTGGACGACACCGCGGTCGTCGCCTGGGCCATGCAGCGGGCCGGGCATGCCCGTCATCAGGCCAGCATCGAGCGTGCAAGCAGCTGGCTGGCCGCCCTGCAGTCCCGCGACGGTGGCTTTGCTGCCTTCGATGCAGACAACACCCACTACCATCTCCACGAGATTCCTGTCGCGGACCACGGTGCGCTCCTCGACCCGCCATCGGCAGATGTGAGCGCGCGCGTCGGCACCCTGCTCGGGGCACTGCCCGAGGCACAGCGCGGCGACCCCGCCGTGGTCGCACACCTCATGGCCTACCTCGAACGGGAACAGGAGCCGGACGGCTCCTGGTTCGGTCGCTGGGGCACCAACTACATCTACGGGACCTGGTCGGTTTTGCAGGCGCTGGAAAACCTCGGTGTGCCAGCATCGGATCCCCTCGTCCGACGCGCGGCGCGCTGGCTGAAGACGATGCAGCACGCCGACGGGGGCTGGGGCGAACACAACGACAGCTACGCGTCCGACCCTCAGGACTTGCCAGCGTCGAGCAACATCGGCAGTACGGCATTTCAGACGGCCTGGGCGCTGCTGGGTCTCATGGCCGCCGGTAAAGGAGACAGCCCTGAAGTACGCCGCGGTGTCGCGTATCTGCTGGCCGCTCAGCAGTCCGACGGCCTCTGGACTGACCCCTGGTTCACCGCGCCCGGATTCCCACGAGTGTTCTACTTGCGCTATCACGGCTACAGCCGCTTTTTCCACTGTGGGCCCTCGCCCGCTATCGCAACCTGCAGGCGGGCGCAGATGGTCAACGCGTCGAGGCGGCCCATCCTGCATCCGGCTCGCATGACCCAACCGCGCAGCCCGCGTGAAGGGTTCAAGTGCACCGGTTGTCATCGTCGCGCTGCATGCAGAGGCCCGCACGCTTAGAGGACGCCCGGATCTCCAGGTGCTCGTCAGCGGACCGGGCCCTGACGCCGCGCACCGGACCGTCAACGCCGCGCTCCTTGCCCCACCCCCAGCGATCATCAGCTGGGGGGTGGCCGGCGGGCTGCGTCCGGAGTTGCGTCCCGGCACGGTGCTGTAGCCACAGCGCGTGGTCGCGGAGGACGGGCGCACCTTTCTCACTGCAGCTGACCATGGCCACGCAGGCTGACTTGTTAGCGTCTCCGCTCCGGTGTGCACGCCGGAAGAACGGCAGGTACTGGCCGAACGCTTCGATGCCAGCAGCGTCGACATGGAAAGTGCGACCATCGCCGCCGCCTGCCACGCTGCGGGCGTCCCGTTCCTTTGCGTACGGGCCATCGCTGATGCCAGCGACTTGCGGCTGCCGCTCTGGATCGCGGGGTCCACGGGGACTGACGGCCGCGCGGCTTTGGGCGCCACCCTGCGCAACCTGCTGCGCCACCCTCTGGCTTTACCGGCACTGCTCCGGGCGGGACCTGGGTTTCGGCGCGCACTCGCAGGCCTCGAGCGCAGCGCCGGCGAACTGTGCCTATCATGAGTCCAGTGTCCCGGACAGGAAGCACTTCAGCCCGCCGCGGGCAGGCTTTGCGGTATGCTCAGCGCCCAACGTCTGCACGATCCGCTGGAGGGATACGACCCTGTGAAACGTTCCGCAGAGCAGCGCAGTCATACGGCCTTCGCCCATCCGAATATTGCCCTGATCAAGTATTGGGGCAAGGCGGATGTTCGGCTCAATGTCCCCGCTGTCCCCTCCATCTCCATCACGCTGGACGCGCTTGCGACCACGACTTCGGTGGGCTTCGATGCTCGCCTCGAGACCGACAGCATCAACCTCAACGGGATCGAACTCGATTCGGATTCGGAGCAGGCCCGGCGCATCAGCAGTTGCCTCGATCAGCTCAGAGCGCGCACGGCAACGACGCACTGCGCCAGGGTGGAAAGCCTGAACGACTTTCCCACCGGCGCCGGGCTCGCGTCATCCGCCTCCGGATTCGCAGCTCTCGTGGTAGCCGCCGCAGCCGCCCTGGATCTGGAGCTCGCCGCCGAAGACGCTTCACGTATCGCCCGTGCAGCATCAGCCTCCGCCGCGCGTTCGTTGTATGGGGGCTTTGCGGAGCTGCCCGCCGGCCGGCCCGGTGAGGATGTGGCGGCCCACGCGCTCGCCAGCGTCGAGCATTGGCCGCTGGAAGTGGTCATCGCCATTTGCGCGGAGGGTCCGAAACTCACGGGGTCGACGCAGGGCATGCTCGATTCTGCAGCCACCTCGCCGTTCTATTCCGCCTGGATCGAGACGGCGGCCGCAGACGCGGCCACCGCCCGCGCAGCGATCATGGAATGCGACTTCTCAGCCCTTGCCGCAGTAGCTGAGTCGAGCTGCCTGAAGATGCACGCGATCATGCACACCACTCGGCCCGCGCTGATCTACTGGAACGCTGCGACGGTGGCGACCCTGGAGCGTATCCGATCCCTGCAGCAGGCCGGCATGGAGTTGTTCTTCACCATGGACGCGGGGCCACAGGTCAAGGCGGTGTGCAGCCCGGGCCAGGGGGCGGAGGTGCGCGCCGCGTTGGCGACGGTACCCGGCGTCCATCACGTGCTGTGTTCCGGGCTGGGCGGTCCGGCCCGAGTCCGGACCCAGGCCACATGCGCCTGACGGCCAGCGCACCCGGCAAGGTGATGGTGAGCGGCGAATATGGCGTGCTCAGCGGTCAGCCTGCCCTCGTCATGGCCGTCAATCGACGCGTTCGAGTTCGGCTGGCGTCGGCAGATTCGTGGCGGCTGTACAGCGATGGCGCACCCGAGGAGCGTCCGCCGCGGACAGGCTTTCTGGCCCGGACGGATCGCCCCGGCACGCCAGTCGCTCTCGCGCTGTGGTGCAGTGTCCGAGCCCTCGACTGCCGTACCGGACCACTCTCGGTGGAGATCGATTCCAGGGCCATGCAACAGCAGGGCAGCAAGCTCGGGCTCGGTTCATCAGCGGCTGTCAGCGTTGCCCTGACGGCCGCGCTGGCGCACCATGCAGGCTTGGAGGAGGCGTCGATAGAGGTCTGTTCCGGCGCGCATGACCGGTTGCAGGGGACTGCCGGCAGCGGCTTTGATGTCGCCGCCGCCTTGCGGGGTGGCTGGTTCGAGTTTCAGCGCGATACGGACGGCATCCATACTGCGGACGTGGCACCACCAGCCGCTGCGCTGAGATTTGTCTGGACCGGGCAGGTCGCCCGAACGGCCGGGTTCGTGTCCCGCTATCGAACGTGGGAACAGTCGGATCCTGACAGCAGCAAGGTGGTGTCAGCGATCGGTACGGCCACGCGGTCAGCACTCGCAGCATGCCGAGCGCAGCAGGCTGATGCTTTCGTGGCCGCCATCGCCGACAGCGCGGCCCGGCTCGAGGAGCTGGCCGTGGCAGCAGATCTGCCGATCTTCGCCGGAGGCCATGCCGAGCTTGTGCAGATGGCAAGGGCGTGGGGAGTCAGCTACAAGCCCTGCGGCGCCGGTGGCGGAGACCTCGGTCTCGCCACGGCGGAAGACGAATCGAAGCTCGCTGCGTTCATGCAGGCGGTATGCAGCGAGGGCTATCAATCGCTGAAACTGGAGTGTGATGTCCATGGCGTCAGAGTCGAGCGGCAGGAAGCCGGGATCGAGGATTCCTGATTTCTATCGGCTGTCGGTGGCTGAGCGTGTTCGTGCCATTGAGGCCCGGGGACTGATCTCCCGCGCCGATGCGGGCGTCCTGCTCAGCGGCGAACATACCCTCAAACTCGCCAGTGCCGATCGCATGATCGAGAATGTGATCGGGGTGCTCGGGCTGCCGCTGGGTCTCGGACTGAACTTTCTCATCAATGGCCGCGATTATGTCGTACCGCTGGTGGTCGAGGAGCCGTCCATCGTCGCCGCGCTGTCCTCAGCCGCCAAGACTGCGCGACTCGGCGGAGGCTTCTTCGCGGAAGCAACGGATCCCATTCTGATCGGTCAGGTCCAGATCGTGGCCCCTGCTGATCCCAGCGGCGCGGTCGCGGCGATACTCGAACATCGGGACGACATCATCAATCTCGCCAACACCTTGCACCCGAAAATGGTGGCACGCGGCGGTGGTGCCCGGGACATCGAGGTCCATCGGCATACTGCACCCACTGACGGGCGCGAAATGGTCGTCGTGCATCTGCTGGTGGATACCCGGAACGCCATGGGCGCGAATCTGGTCAACACCATGTGCGAAGGGGTCGCATCACTGCTCGAGAGTATTACCGGCGGTCAGGTCTACCTGCGCATCCTCTCGAACCTGACCGATCGCGCCCTCGCGCGTGCCGAAATGACGATCCCGTTGGCCAACCTTGCCGGGAAGGGCTATTCCGGCGAGCAGGTCCGGGACGGCATCATCCTGGCCAACGACTTTGCTCGCGTCGACCCCTACCGGGCCACGACCCACAACAAAGGCATCATGAACGGCGTCGACGCCGTCGCCCTGGCCACCGGCAATGACTGGCGCGCCATCGAGGCCGCGGCCCACGCCTACGCAGCCCGTGACGGCCGCTACACCAGCCTGACGGAATGGTTCACCAACGAGCGCGGTGATCTCGTCGGCCGCATCGAGATGCCCATGAAGGTGGGTACCGTCGGCGGACCGCTGCAGTCCAACGCCACCGTTGCACTCAATCACCGTATCCTCGGCGTCGAGAACGCCCAAGAACTTGCCGCCATCATGGCGGCAGTCGGCCTCGGCCAGAACTTCTCCGCCCTGCGTGCCCTGGCCACAGATGGCATTCAACAGGGCCACATGACCCTCCATGCCCGCACGGTCGCCAACGCCACCGGTGCACCGCCGGAACTGTTCGAATCGCTGGTGGAACGCCTCATCGAATCCGGCGAGATCAAGATCTGGCGAGCCCAGGAGATTCTCAGCGAGCTCCGCGATGGCAAGGACACAAGCGCGTCCATCGCCAAAGGCCACCGGGGCGTGGGTGTGGCCTCCGACAACGAAGCCGAGCCACGCGCTTCTGCACACGGAAAGGTGATCCTGCTCGGAGAACATGCGGTGGTCTACGGCAGCCATGCCATTGCAGCACCGGTGCCCCTGGCCGTGGAAGCCAGGGTCATGGACAGCGGCGAAGGCGTGCTGCTGATGATTCCGCGCTGGGGTCTCGAGCAGCGCCTGAAATCCTCTGATGAAGGTTTCGCACGCGTGCTCGCCAGCATCATCGACGAGCTCGAACTCAGCGGGCGCAACATGACCATCGAGGTGTTCCCGAAGGTGCCACGAGCCATGGGGCTTGGCGCGTCCTCTGCACTCGCCGTCGCTGTGATTCGCGCACTTGATCAGCATTACCGGCTCGCGCTCGACGATGAGGAGGTCAACCGTCTGGCCTTCATGTGCGAGCAGGCTGCACACGGAACGCCGTCCGGCATCGACAACACCCTCGCCACCTACGGCCGCATGATGCTTTACCAGCGCAGCGAGGACGGCGCCAGGTTCCAGCCTCTGGATCCGGCAGCTCCCCTTAATATGGTCGTTGGCATTTCCGGCCAGGAGAGCCTTACTGCGCGCACGGTGGCAAGCGTTCGACGGGCATGGGAAGGAGCTCCCAAGCGTTACCAGCGCATGTTCGACGAGATTGATCGCCTGACCCTCGAGGGAATGCACGCAATTACCGAAGGTGACACCCTCGCGCTCGGTGAACTGATGAACCTGTGTCACGGCATACTCAACGGGCTGCAGCTGTCGACGCCGGCCCTCGAGGATCTGGTGGGAATCGCCCGCAGCAACGGCGCTGTCGGCGCCAAACTCACCGGCGGTGGCGGTGGTGGTTCCATGGTGGCGCTCTGCCCCGACGGGGAACCCGAAACTGCACGACGCATCCAAGAAGCCATGCGCAACGCAGGCTACGACACGCTGGAGGTGACCATTGGCTGAGCAGGCAAAGCGTGACGCAGTGGTCTCCTCGGAGGCCGAGCAATTGATTCTGGTCGACGCCAACGACGAGCCGGTGGGTTATCTCGACAAAGCCGGCTGTCATGACGGCGAAGGCATCCTCCACCGTGCTTTCTCTCTGTTCATTTTCGATGCGCAAGGTCGCCTGCTCCTGCAACAGCGCGCGCCCGGCAAACGCCTGTGGCCCGGATACTGGTCAAACAGCTGCTGCAGCCATCCGCGACGACACGAAACCATGGCACAGGCAGTGCAGCGTCGGCTGCACGAAGAGCTCGGCCTGCGTAGTGATCTGGATTATCTGTACAAGTTCACCTATCACGCAGCGTATGGCGACCTCGGTTCCGAGCGTGAGCTGTGCTGGGTGTACATCGGTCGTGGTGAAGGAGATCCCGCCGTCAACCGCAACGAGATCAGCGCCTGGCGCTGGATCACTCCCGATGAGCTCGATCGCGAACTCGCGCAAAATCCTGAAGCATTCACGCCCTGGCTCAAGCTGGAGTGGTCGCGCCTGCGCCAAGAGTTCATGGATCGCATTCAACGCCTCTGAACCGCTGCGATGTGCGAACCAATGAGCTATCGCAGCGGCGAAGAACGCATTTGCAGGATTCGAGGGTCCACAACATGAGCGTGCCTTTCATCCAGCAGCTCCGCGTCGGCAGCTACATCCTCGGCAAGAAGCTCAACGGTGAGGCACGGTATCCACTGGTGCTGATGCTCGAACCGCTGTTCCAGTGCAATCTCGCCTGCGCAGGCTGCGGCAAGATCGACTACGAGGACGACATCCTCAGGCGCCGCGTATCTGTGGATCGAGTACTCGCAGCGGCCGACGAATGCGGTGCGCCCGTGGTGTCGATTCCTGGGGGCGAACCGCTTATCCACAAAGAAATGCCCGAGATCGTCAGAGGGCTGGTGGACCGAAAGCGTTTTTTCTATCTGTGCACGAATGCGCTGCTCCTCGAGAAGAAGCTGCACGAGTACGAGCCATCGGTGTACCTGACGTTTTCCGTGCACCTCGATGGTCTGCGAGAACGACACGACGAATCGGTCTGCCGCGAGGGGGTGTTCGACGTCGCCGTAGGCGCCATCGGCAAGGCGCTCGAACGGGGCCACCGCGTCACCGTGAACTGCACGCTCTTCGACGGCGAGGATCCCAAGGACGTTGCGGACTTCTTCGACTACGCCATGAAGCTCGGCGTCGAGGCGATCACCGTTTCACCCGGCTACAGTTACGAACGCGCACCGCGGCAGGATGTTTTCCTGCCCCGATCCCGCTCCAAGGAACTGTTCCGCAACATCTTCCGGCTTGACCACAATCGCAACTCGAAGTGGCGCTTCAACCAATCGAGCCTGTTCCTGGACTTCCTCGCCGGCAACCAGTCCTACCAGTGCACTCCCTGGAGCAGCGTGACCTACAACGTGTTCGGGTGGCAGCGTCCCTGCTATCTGCTGGTGGACGAAGGCTATGCAGAGAGCTTCGCGGATCTCATGGAGAACACGGACTGGGACGCCTACGGCGTCGGCCGCAATCCCAAGTGCAACAACTGCATGGCGCATTGCGGCTACGAGGGCACGGCCGTGGGAGACACGTTCCGCAAACCCCTGCATGCGTTCAAAGTCATGCTGCGCGGACCGGAGCTCGAAGCACCCATGGCGCCTGAAATTCCTCTGGTCGAGGTGCCGGGGAGAGAGCAGAAACCGGCAGCTATTGCAGTCCATGAGGTTCGCGGATGATCGGGCTGACACGGGCAGCTGCCCTGTGCTGGCTCACGGTCCTGCCGCGGGCGTTGACGACCATACTGCTGCCAGCCAGCGGTCTCCTTGATCTGCTGTTCACGTGGCGATCGGCACGCTTTGCCTGGAAAGGTTTACGCGCCCAATGGCGTGGACGGACCTATGCAAAAGGAACGGATTCATGACGCAAGCCATCGGCATCAGCGGTTTCGCTGCCTATCTGCCCCCCTATCGGGTGAACCTGCGCGCATGGTGCGACTGGACCGGTGAAAGCTGGGACAAGATCCGCGCCGTCGTCGGCCACAGCTTCCGGATGCGGGGACCCGGCGAAAACGTCTACACCATGTCCGCGAGCGCCGTGATGCGCCTGATCCGTCAGTATGACCTGGACCCGAGCCGCATCGGATTCCTGGCGCTCGGGACGGAAAGCAGTACCGACAACTCAGCAGGTGCGGTCATCGTCAAGGGCATGGTCAACGAAGGGTTGCAGGCCGAAGGGCGCCCTCTGCTACCACGCCACTGCGAAGTACCCGAGTTCAAGCATGCCTGCCTCGGTGGCATCTATGCTGTGAAGAGCGCATTGCGCTATCTGGCTCTCGACGGGCGCGGCAAGCAGGCATTGGTGATCTCTGCCGACATCGCAGAGTACGCCCGCGCCAGCAGCGGGGAGCCCACCCAAGGTGCAGGCGCCGTGGCCATGCTGCTCGAGGCGCAACCGCAGCTGCTGGAAGTGGACCTCACGCAGTCGGGGAGCGCATCGGACTATCGCGGCCCCGATTTTCGCAAGCCCTTCGCCCGCTTCGCCGACCAGCACATCGCCCCAGGTAGGCCGCTCAAGGATTTTCCGGTCTTCAACGGCAAGTACTCCACCACCTGCTACGTGGATGAAGTCCTGCTGGCGATGGAGGACATGTTTCAGCGCCGCGGCGGCGATCGTCGAGGCTATCTCGACGCGCTGACTGCCGTGTTCATGCACCGGCCCTATCACCGCATGCCGGAGACAGGCTACGCCATGGCCTACCTCTACGCTCTGGCCACTGGCAGCAGGAACGATCACGCCCTGCTGGGTGAAATCGCGGCAAGGGCTGGCATCGCCGATGTCGCTCCCGTGATTGCCGAATTGAACAGCCGCCCGGAAGTCTACTCCCTGATCGCGAATGCGCAGCTCGACGACGACGTCTATCCCCAAGCGATGCAGACCCTGCGCGCGTTTCGCAAGCACCCCGTTCACGCCTCATCGGTCGCAGCACGTCTGGCCCTGGGTGCCGAGGTCATGCGCGACGTCGGTAATCTGTACTCGGCCGCCCTGCCCGCATGGATGGCGGCAGGGCTTGAGGAGGCCGCCCTCGGGGGACAGGATCTTGCCGGACGGGATGTTCTCGCCGTGGGCTACGGCAGTGGCGACGCTGCGGAAGCGCTACCGATGCGGGTCAACTCCACTTGGCGCGAAGCTGCCCTGCGCATCCGCTTCCAGGACAGCTTCGAGGGCGCCCGTGATCTGGACGAGGACGACTACGCATGTCTGCACGAGCATGGCCACCTTGCCACGGCCAGTGCCGGCTCCGAGTTCCTGATCGACCGCGTGGGGTGCGGCAGCCGAGGTGACTACGACGATCTCGGGATCGAGTACTACCGCCACGTGCCCAGAGCCCCGACTTCCGTCTGATTGCTGCACAGGTGATCCCCAATTCTCTGAACCCGACCGGGTCGAACCCCGCAGCAACGATGCACGTGATGGCGCGAGGTTCGCCGACTGATGCCCCTGGCCTGGGTGACAGGACAACTCACACGGCTGGCCGCCGGTTCAGCACGTTGGCCGGCCATCGCCATGGCCGTGCTGCTGACGATCACCGTCATCGCTGGCATCCACGGCAGCGTGACGTTCCGGATCGATTCCGATACGGAGAACCTCATCCGCCAGGACACGGACTGGCGGCGTCAGTTCGACCAGTTTCAGGCTACGTTTCCCATGCTGGTCGACACGGCGCTAGTCGTCGTCTCAGGCCCCTCCTACGAGGCCGTGGATCAGACCGTGGCCGATCTCGCGCAGGCACTCGATTACGGCGATGACGTGATCACGTCCGTGTTCGCGCCTGACGCAGATCCCTTTCTGCGCGAACGACGCCTGCTGTTCCTCAGTCAGGCGGAGCTCGACGGAGTCATCTGGCAGCTGGGGGCGGCACAGCCAGCGCTGGCCCAGCTTGCCGTCGACCCCAGACTTCGTGGCCTGTTCGGCCTGCTGGCGGCTGGAATCGATGCTCGTGAGGACGGTCGCCTGCCGCCTGCGCTTGCGGCCGCTCCTCGAGGACGTCAGCGCCAGCGCCAGCGACGTCGCTGTGGGAGGACGCGGCTCGATCCGCTGGCTGGACAGGATCCTCGGTGCTGATCAGGCCGACGGTCTGCACTACGCCATCATCGTCGTGCAGGGCGAAATCGATTTCGATGACGCCCGACCCTACGCCCGCATCATGCAGAGGCTGCGGCAGGTCATCTCGGCGACCGGACATCCGGCGGACGTGCAGGTCCGTCTCACCGGCGAAGTGCCGCTCGCCCATGAGGAGGTCGAGGCCGCAACGGATGGTATCGGTCTCGCAGGCAGCATTGCCCTGCTCCTGCTGGCGATGGTGCTGGTGTTCGGTGTGCGCTCCCTGCGGGTCGTCCTTGCCACCTTCGCCATGCTGGCCATGGGGTTCGCCTGGACGATTTCCTGGGCCATCCTGTCCTTGGGTGAATTCAGCACGCTGTCGATTATTTTTCTGGTCATGTTCTTCGGGCTCGGCGTGGATTTCGCGATCCACTACGCGCTACGTGTGCAGGAAGCCCTGGGCCACCCGGACGACTCAGTGCTTCCCGAGCAGGCCGCCGCAGGCCATGCCGGCGGCCCCATCGCCCTGTGTACCCTGACGTCCTCCATCGGGTTTCTGGCCTACATGGCAACGGACTATCGCGGCCTGGCCGAACTCGGCTTCATCTCCGCCGGGGGGATGGTCATCGCGCTGCTCCTCACCTTCAGTGTCATCCCGGCCTTCTTCGATCTGTTCGGGCGCCCCCGGCCCTTGTCCCTGCACGTGACCGAACTGTCGTCCGCGCCACCGGTCACCCTGTCCTGGGAAGCTCTTGCCCGCCACGGTGGGGTGGTGATCGGATTCACGGTGATACTGGCCAGCATCGCCGTCTGGCAGGCCAGCCAGACGCGCTTCGACTACAGCGTGCTGGCACTGCGCAATCCGGCAGCGGAATCCATGCAGACCCTTGCCGAACTGAAATCCGCCGGCGAAGTGACCGACTACAGCCTGTCCGTTCTGACAGCTGTCGCGGAGGTCGAGGACATCACGGAACGGCTCCGGCGCCTGCCGAGCGTGGCAGCGGTCCAGACCTCTGCCGACGCCGTGCCTGCGCGTCAGGCTGAGAAGCAGGTTCAGCTCGCGGAGCCCGGGCAGCTGTCGGCACAGCGCTGTCGCACGGGGAGCCATTGCCGGCACCCACGTCGGAAGCACGCGAACAGTCAGCACGCGCGCTGCTCGATGCCATCGAGGGGGCGCTCGCTGACCCCGCCCTTGCTCACGATCATCAATCGCCGCTGACGTCCCTCCGGCGCGATCTGCAGCGCATACTCGATCATCCGGCGCGCGCATCACGCTTGCGCGCCATGGAGTCCGGCGCCACAGGATCCCTTCCCGATCTGCTGGCATGGCTGGAACGGGCGCTGACCGCGACGCCTTTCGCATTCGATGATCTGCCATCCAATGTCCGCGAGCGACTGGTGGCCCCTGAAGGCCAACAGCACCTGGTGGTCCTGCCCGCTGAAGATATCGCCGATGTCACTGCGCTCAATCATTTCATCGAGGACGTGCACAGCGTTGCACCGAACGCTACGGGGCACCCGGTGGCTGAGTGGGGTGTCGGGGGCATCGTCGTCGACGCCTTCATGCAGGCTCTTTTAACCGCGCTGGCCCTCATTTTCCTGGTCTTGCTGCTGACCTTGCGCAGTCTGCGGGACGCCGTCCTGGTGCTCACTCCCCTGTTGCTTGCCGCCGTGTTTACAGTGGCTACTGCGCGCCTGCTGAACATCCCCTTCAACATGGCGAACATTCTCGTGCTGCCACTGATCTTCGGCCTCGGAGTCGACAACGGCATCCATCTCGTCCAGCGCTATCGCAGCGAAGGACGACTCGATGCACTGATGACGTCGAGCACTCCAAGGGCGGTGCTGTTGAGTTCGCTCACGACGGCAGGGACGTTTGCGGCCCTGAGCCTGAGCCCCCACCAGGGGACGGCATCCATCGGCATGCTGCTGGCCATTGCCATCGGCTGGCTACTGCTCACCACACTGGTGCTGCTGCCCGTCTTGCTGCACCGCTTCGCGCGGACTTCTGCAGCCTGAGGGAAGGCGCGCTGTTTTACACGACGCCGGCCGGCGCCCCGCGCCATCACATCAGATGGTGTCCACCGTCGAGCAGCAGGGTTTCGCCGGTCACCAGGCTCGCATTCTCGATCAGCGAAATGATGGTCTCAGCCACAGTGTCCGCCGTGGCGGTAGCCTGCAGCGGCGTCGACTTCTCCAGAAACGCCTTGCTGCGGTCGTAGGTTTCCGCCCCCATGCCCTGGCGCAACCACTCCCCCTGGATGAAGCCCGGGCACACTGCATTCACCCTGATCTGCGGCCCGAGCACCCGCGCTAACGACTTCGTCATGGTGATCATCGCACCCTTTGACGCCGCATAGGCGATGGAACTGCCGATGCCCTTGATGCCGGCGATGGAGGCGACGTTCACGATGGCCGCCCGCCCCGCCGCGCGCAGATGCGGCTCCGCGGCGCGAGCCATCTGGAATGCACCCACCGTGTTCACGGAGTAGATGTGCAGAAAGTCGGCTTTGTCGAGCCCATCGAGATCCGCATGGTTGACGAACTTCGTCGTGCCCGCGTTGTTCACCAGCGCATCGACACGCCCGAAACGGTCCATGACCTCTTTCACCAGGCGTCGGCAATCTGCATCCTCCGCCACGTCCGCCTTGACGACGAGCACCTCCGCGCCCGCAGCTTCGCATTGCTTCGCAACCTCCCGTGCAGCCGCATCGCTGCGCGAGAAGTTCACCACCGGATTCCAGCCGCGAGCCGCGAGCTGCTGCACGCAGGCGGCGCCCACGCCGCTGGAGGAACCTGTGACGATGGCGACGGGTCGGGTGCTTGGCATGGATGGCTCTCCGTATCGTATGTGGGACGGTCAGGCGGCGCGAGCTGTTACGTCATGTCGACGTTCCCGGCGCCCGCCCGCGACCGGGACATTCTCTCATGGAACAGCGCGTGATCCATTGAGCCGGTTCGACGCCTGCTCGAGTGGGTGGCAGCCCGCCACGAACCATCGTTCAAGCTGTCGCGGAAGGAACAACGACGTGCGCGAGGCATCAGTGGGAGCTGACGTCCGCGGCCCGATCCGCCGGGAGCGGATCGGGTCAGCTTCAGCTGCCCCGAAGGGGCGCAAGCCAGGGATGGCTTGCGACCGCGGGCGTCGCGATTTGCGTCGCGTCCAAGTCCGCGGGCAGTCCGCGATCGCGACCCCGGCCTGCGGCCTAAGCGGCCCAGCGACGTTTGCTCCCACTGACACTGGCAAACACCACGCAATCTCAATACCTTACGTTTTGTTCCATGAGAGAGCGTGTCCGCGCAGAGGAGCCGCCCATGATCGCCATCGAAGACTGGTCCGACGAAGCCTATAACCCGGTGCCTGATTCGGCCAATCAGATCCACTCCGATGCGATGGCCGAAGCCTACGGTTTCCACGGCGCGTTGGTGCCCGGTGTCACGATTTCAGGCTACCTGCTGCATCCTGCCATCACGGCCTGGGGCATGGACTGGCTGACGCGCGGCTGGGCGCATGTCACCGTCCGCTCACCGCTGTACGATCGTAGCCGCTTCGAGGTCAGGACCGAGTCCACAGCACGCGGCTACACGGCCGGCCTGCGAAGTGACGACCGTCTCTGCGCCGTCGCCGAAGTGGAACTGCCTGAACAGGCAGCGGAGCCTCCGACACCACAGGGCCATCCGCTCATGGATCGGGACCACGTTCCGCCACGAGCGACGCCTGCGAACATGCGTGCCCTGCGCGATGCCGGCTGCCTCGCGACGCGCTTCAGATGGTCCGCCGATCAACCCATGGCCTCCTATCTGCGTGACGCGATACGCATGCCCTCATTGCTACGGACCGATGACGGTACGGACGCCAAAGGCTATGCGAATCCGTCGTTTCTGCTGGGCTGCGCCAACTACCATTTCGCTGCGATCGCCCAAATGAACCCATGGATCCACATGGAAACCCGGAGCCGGAACTTCGCGCCTGTGCCACGGGACACAGAGCTACTCAGCGAACTGACGATCGTCGACCTGTTCGAGCGCAAGGGACATCAGTTCGCGGATTGCCAGGTCAATCTATTCCGGCGCGACGATGGCACCTGCGTCTGCAGCATCGAACAGCGGGCGATCTATCAGGTACGGCCCCCGCAACCCAAGGCAGCCGACCCGCGCTGACCACCCGGCAGCCGATCCTTCAGCGAACGGGCTGCCATCCCGCGGCTGCAGCTTCGGCGCCAGTGCATTACCATTCGCGGCTGTTCTGACGGGGGATGACGACGCATGGCTTATCAACCTTTCGATCTCACGGGGCGCGTGGCGCTCATCACCGGTGGTAACGGCGGCATCGGCCTCGGTATGGCGGACGCCCTGGCCCAGGCCGGTGCCGACGTCTGCATCTGGGGCACGAACCCGGACAAGAACGCCAAGGCCCTGGACAGCCTCGGCGCACACGGCACCCGGGTGGCCGCAAAGATCTGCGACGTGGCCGACGAATCAGCGGTCATCCGCTGCTTCGCCGAAACCCTGGAAGAGTTTGGTCGGGTCGACGGCTGCTTCGCCAATGCCGGAATCGGCGGCCGCGGCACCGCGTTCGAGGACATGACTCACGACGAGTGGCGCCGCATGCTCTCCGTGAACCTCGACGGTGTGTTCTATACCTTCCGGGCTGCAGCTGGTCACATGAAGCAGCGGGCGGAGTCCGGGGACGCCTTCGGGAGACTGGTCGGTACCGCCAGTCTCGCGGCCATCTCCGGCCAGCCCCGGGGCGAGCACTATGCCGCGACCAAGGGCGGCGTCGTGTCCATGATGAAGGCCCTCGCTGTGGAGTACGCGCGTTACGGGGTCACGGCCCACACGCTGCTGCCCGGCTGGATCGCAACCGACATGACCGAGGGCGCCTTTTCCAACGACAAGTTCGTCAGCAACGTGATGAAGCGCATTCCTGCGCGCCGCTGGGGCGAACCGGAAGACTTCGGCGCCATCGCGGTCTACATCATGAGCACCGCCAGCAGCTATCACACGGCCGAGACGTTTCTCATCGACGGCGGCTACTTCATCTTCTGAGGAATCCAGGATCCATGGCAGATTTCGACGCAATTCTCTGGGACTTCGGCGGCGTACTGACCACCAGCCCCTTCGAAGCCTTCAACCGTTACGAACGCGACCGCGGTTTGCCGCTGGATTTCATCCGCCGCATCAACGCCACCAATCCCGAGCACAACGCCTGGGCGCAATTCGAGAGCAGCCGCATGGAACTCGACGCCTTCGACGCTGCGTTCCTCGAGGAATCCACGGCGGCAGGCCATCCCATTCCCGGCCGTGACGTGCTGGCCCTGCTCTCCGGTGACGTGCGCCCGCGCATGGTGGCCGCGCTGCAAACCTGCAAGCTGCACTTTCGCAATGCCTGCCTGACCAACAACGTCAAGCACGGTCGCGGACCGGGCATGGCCACCGACAGCGAGCGCGCCGATCGCGTGCAGGACGTCATGACCATGTTCGATCTGGTGGTGGAGTCCAGCATCGAGGGTGTGCGCAAACCGGAGCCACGCGCCTACGAAATCGTGCTGGAGCGCCTCGGCGTGGCACCCGAGCGGATGCTCTTCCTCGATGACCTGGGCATCAACCTGAAGCCGGCAGCCAAGATGGGCATGACCACCATCAAGGTTCTCGACGAACAGCAGGCCCTCTCGGACCTCTCCCGCGTCACCGGCATCACCTTCGACGTCTGACTGGACAACGCGCTCCCACAACGCTCCGCCCAAACGACAACACAGTGGGAGCGGACGTCCGCGAAGCGAGCGTTGTGATCGCCGACTGACCCAGACCACTTCACTACGCGCGCACAACCTTTTGGTCGAGCGATGAGCCAGTGGGAGCTGACGTCCGCGAAGCGGGCGTCGCGATCTGCGTCACGCCTGAACCCGGCGGCAGTCTGCGATCGCGACGCCGCCCTGCGGGCGACGTCAGCTCCCACTGCCGCCACAAAACACCCTGCCGTATCAATAGGTTGTATGTTGTTCCCTGAGAGAGCGTGTCCGCGCAGCGGACGCTCCGATCGCGCGAAGGGCAGGATTCACCCGCCCGCAGAATCTACGCGAGGCACACCATTCTTCGCCAGGAAGTACTCGACGGAGTGCGGCAGGCGACCGCCGCTGAAGCCGTCCACCCGCTTACCCTCCTTGATCAGCACGACGCTGGGTAGTGATTCGACCCCGTACCGCGCGGCGAGCTCCTGGTTCGTATCGTAGTCCACGCGTGCCAGCAGAAACGCACCGCCGTACTCGTCGACCATCTCCCGCAGCAGCGGAGTGAACGCCTGGCACGGTCTGCACCAAGCGGCATGAAACTGCACCATCACCGGGACGTCACAGGATCGTTCCAGAACCCGATCGAAGTCCTTCGCACTGACCTCCCGCTCGAATGCGGTGCTAGCCTCCTCCGCAGCGGTGGCCTGCTTCGGCTTGCGCACCAGCAAAATGACGACGAAGACGGCCAGCAACAACGCTGCCAGGGCTACAGGATGCATCGTTCTACCTCCATTAGGGATCCGATTGACGCGTCAGAAGAAATCAATGGTCCAGCAGTAGCTCAGTGGAACGACGGGATACACCCTCCACGACCTCGCGAGCTTTCGAGTGCTCAAGGCGACGAGGGTCGCTCCCCGGGGCAGCATCGATTACCAGATCAGCGGCTGCGCTTCGTTCTTCCAGAACAACCAACGACGCGTTTCCATGTGCTGGCTGTTGCCAATCTGATGAGGCGCTTGTTCGCCCGCGTTCATCTGAACGATGGCAATGATGCCGGCATAGGTCGACACCACCAGCATCTCATCGTCGTCGGACAGATCGATGTCACCCACGGTCGAGCCGATGTGGAATTGCCACAGCGGCGTTCCTTCGGCGTCGAAGGCACGCACGTTGCCTCCCGCATCGCCGATGATGAAGGCGTTGCCGCGAGCGGTTCCGGCATAAACCCGTGCGCCCTCTTCCAAGTCGATGATGCGCGCATCATCCTGGTACTCATCCAACTTCAAGCCCGGCAGCAGGTCGATGGGCACGCCCAGGGTGCTGCCGCTATAAAAGTGGCAGGCATTGATGGCGACCATGGAGTCGTCGGCGTTGAACAGGGCGTAGTGGGGGTAGTCGCCGTCCGTGGCGATCTTGCCGGCGATCTTCAGACGCGCGTCGAAGATCAGGTGCGCGCTGTCCTGTGCGCCGACAGCGATCCATTTGCCGTCATGAGACACCGCACCGTGCTCCATCGACAGCTCCACCGAAAGGGTCTCATCCTCGCCTGCCTCGCGCAGCCACTCGAGGTCCGTCTGAAATTGTTCACCGGTGGGGAGGAGACGCGTCGCGTGGTCCGACTCGAGCACGAATACGCCCTGGCTGCTGACCAGCAGGACACGACTGCCATCAGGAAACGGGATGAGGCGTGACGGCGTCGGTGGCGCAGCGAGGGGCTCGATTTTTTCGCCATCCGGGACCCCTTCAAGCCCGGTCGGCCACGGAAAGAAGCCTGTTTGGGGGCCACCCCAGCCTTCCTGCACTCGAACGCCATCCGAGGTCGCGATCGCAAAGTACTTCCGGTTCGGGCTGCGGCCAAAGAAGCCCACATCGTCCAGGGTCTGGACCGCGTCACCACGAATGTGAACCGTACTGCCCGGCTCAAAGGGCGCCCCAAGACGGGCGACAATGGACTTGTCAGGCAGGACACACAGGACCGGAATCGATTGACCGTTGGCCTCGAGCAGCTCCACGAGCGGTTCATGCGCGGGTGGCCAGCGTTCCCGCAGGCCGTCGAGCTGGCCGCTCCGGTTCGCCTCACGCACCGCGGCCAGCGCGTCGTCGACAAGGTGGCTGCGGTCGGGTGACTTCGGCTCCGCGCCTGCTTGGTCCCATCCGACCTCGAGGCCACGCGCTACGAATGCGTTGATGGACGCCACATAGTCCAGGGTCTTGCGCCGCCATTCCTCCTGCTTCGATCCATAGGTGGGCGCCTTGGAGGCTTCACCGGCCAGCGGCGCCTTGGCATCTGCAGATACCTCGGCACTACCAGGCGCGGACGCGGGCTCGCCGCGACCGGCCTCCCGGTTCATCGGTTCGAACCGGAGGCCCTGGAGATCATGGGCTGCGCAGAACTCGAGGAAGCTGGAACCGCTGTCGTCCGAAACACACAGTAACCAGAAGGAAAGTATGGGATCCCGATAAATCGTCCCGGGAACCAGGTTCTCACCCGTAAAGGCATAGCTCCGGTTCTCGAGCGGCCCGCGCATGTATGACCGCTCGCGGTCAATAGTTTCTGCGAAATGAAGGCAGTTGAACAACCATAGGGGCTTAACTGTGCTGTCGTTCAAGGTCAATCTGGCGGGCAAAAATTCGCCGTAGTGTCCAAAGACTGGCTCAAACAGGCTTCGGGTGCAGTCAGGCATGGCGAGAAAGCCGCCGGTCATTCCCAGGAAATCGCCCATGACCGGACGGGGCCTTTTGTCGTTCGTCAGTATCAGGTCGGGAGTGCTCCAGATATCGGACAGCGACTGGCCGCGGCCAATGACATCTCCGATTGCCAATCGCATCTCTCGTAAGAAGTCCCCCGAGGCGAAACCGGCCACCATCCACGGTTTGCCGTCCTCTCGGTCGTTGCCAGGCAGGATCTTATGGACCTTTGGATTCATGTGTAAGCACGTCTCCTCTCCGTTCTGTGCGATAAACACACCTGGGCATCCCGCCCGTTTCGACTGGCCTGCGAAAACTCCACGGATTTGAAATCAGGGCACAGGAAACAGTCCCGGCCGCGCTCATGCAGTACGTTCGGGCTGATTTCGAAGCTCGGGTCACTGCATCGACGCTATCGACTCTCAAGCACCCAGGGCCTGGACGCTCGAGCGTTCATTGGGCTTTTTAGTTTCCAATGACGACGGATGCGTCAATCTAGCAAGCAGCTCATATTACAACAAGGTATGCCAGAAACGCTGTACCGTGCAGGCGTCGGTGACGTTTCAGATCGATGTCGTTTGGGGCGGCGCCCTTCCGAGAATCGGCGCGTCCGCGCTGCGCGCGACCTGACGCTGTGACCACACGTCAGGTCAGCAACGGGAAGAGACAACAAAACAAAATCGGTGGGCGATGCCGCTGGGAGAGTGTGGACGCAAGGTCAACCATTTCCTCGACCATCAACGCAGCCATGCTTCACGCTGCTGCTCGAGCATCCGCCGGCGCAGCGGTAGAAAGTCCTCCGCATCGGTAACCATGCGCGAGAGCAGTTCAGCGTAAGCCCGCTCCTCTTTGCAAAAGAGCCTGCGACCCCGCGTGAGCGCTTCACGGGTCACGAGAACTCCGGCGGTGCGCAAATCCACGAGATCCACGGCGCGCCCGCCGACGGCGGCAATGCGTTCGATCAGCGACATGCGACGTTCCGCACTCAGCCGCTGCCGGCCGAGAACTGCGATGTCGATGTCGCTGTCAAATTGAGCGCTGCCGAGTGCGACTGACCCAAAGAGGTAGGCGAGAATGAGATCCTCCTCGTCCGCCAGCAAGCTGGCGAGGGCATCATGCAAGGGACTAGTCTGGGCGTTGTTCATGCGTTCAGTATACTGGAATCAGACGGTTCCCAATCGCGGCATGCCTGCACTACTGTCCGGTAACGCCGTCCTCGCTGCGCGCGTTGTGGGAGACTGCAGGCGCCGCAGGCGACGCAGCGAGCGCGGACTGATCCAGAACGCAAGCGCATCGCCGAAACCTCGGCCCGTCCGCGCTGCGCGCGGCCCGGGCTCTCCCACAGCGCCACGCCTGAACGAAGTCCTGTGGGAGGCTGCAGGCGCCGCAGGCGACGCAGCGTTCGCAGACTGATCCAGAACCCAAGTGTCACGCCAGAACTTCGGCCCGTCCGTGCCGCGTCAGGGATGCCAGTCCTGCACGACATCGCTGACGTCGGGGCGTGGCCGCTCGCTGGGAACCGATGACGCGGAACCGATATGGATCCAGCCGGCGATGCGCTCGTGCTGCCCGAGCCGCAAGGCCTTGGCTACGGTGCGGTCGTAGCTGAACCATTCAGTCAGCCATTGGGCATGGAAGCCCATGGCGTGGGAGGCCAGCAGCAGGTTCTGGCAGACCGCACCCGCGGAGAGCTGCTGTTCCCACTCCGGGATCTTGTGTCCCGGTGTGATGCGCGAGATCACGGCCAGCACGACGGGCGCCCGCTCGAGGCGGACGCGCTCGAGCTCCGCCCGCGCCTCGGGGTCATCCGGATGCGCCGCCTTCCAGGCAGCGACCAACACTTCACCGAAGGCGCGACGCTGATCCCCACGGAAGCGCAGAATGCGCCAGGGGCCCAGCTTGCCATGGTCCGGAACGCGGATGCCGCAGCGGACGATCGTGTCCAGCTCCTGCTCGTTCGGACCAGGTTCCATCATGTCGATGGCCTTCACGCTGCGCCGCGTCAGCAGCAACTGAAGCGTCGGGTTCATGCAGACTCCTCCTGCCAATGAGGTCCACGGGCCGCACGCAACCTTGCGGCGGCCGCTTCCGGCGTGATGTCGCGCTGCGTCTCTGCCAGCAGCTCGAATCCCACCATGAATTTCCGCACCGTCGCCGACCGCAGCAACGGTGGATAGCAGTGCCCGTGCAGCTGCCACGGGCCGGCCCGAGATTCGATGGCTCCGGGCAACCCGTGCCAACCGAAAGAATACGGAAACGACGTGCGAAACAGATTGTCGTAGGCCCGGAACAATTCACCCAGCACGACGGACAACGCTGCGCACTGGGCGTCGTCGAGCGAAGCAAGTCCGGGACAGGGCCGCTTCGGGAGAATGAGCGTCTCGAAGGGCCAACGCGCCCAGAACGGTACCAGAACCAGCCAGTGCTCATCCTCGATCACGATCCGCTCCGGGTGCTGCGCCTCCTGCTCCATCACGTCGAGCAGCATCGAGCGGCCATGGGCATCGAAATGCGCTTGCTGCGTGTTCTGTTCCCGCTGCACGAGAGTCGGCACTGCGTCGAGGGCCCAGATCTGGCCATGGGGATGCGGGCTCGAACAACCCATTGCAGCGCCCCGGTTCTCGAAACACTGCACCCAGCGCCAGTCCCGTCCGAGATCGGCACTTTCACGTTGCCACGCCGCAACCACGGCTGCGATGCACGCTGCATCCATCCGCGCCAGCGACAGGTCGTGGCGAGGCGTGTAGCACAGCACCCGGCAGCGACCGCGTACTGGCGCCGCCTGCAGAAGCCCGCCACTCACGGGCGGAGAACCGCTGCTGTCGAGCAGCGCGGGAAAATCGTTGTCGAACGTGAAGACGTCGGTGTAAGCCGGATTGCGCTCGCCGTTCGCACGAACGTTGCCAGGACACAGATAGCAATCGTCATCGAACTCCGGCAGCGGAGACTCCACGGCCTCCTGCTGCCCCTGCCAGGGGCGGCGATCCCGATGGGGCGAGACCAGGACCCACTCGGCCAGGAGTGGGTCCCAGCGTCGGTGCACGTTTGGGGCGTACTCATCCATCCCGATGCGCACCCTCATCGAGGCGGCGCACCCTGCCGCCGGGGCGAGCAATGAACCATCGGAGGGTGTCCGGTGTCTCGCCGAGCGCTCGGGCCACGGCGGCGATGACCTCCTCCCGTGCAGTCGCTGCCAGCAGCGCGACCGCCCAGCCACCGAGTCCGGCGCCCGTCAGCCGGGCACCGTCGCATCCGGACGTCGCCACAGCAGCGCCCACCAGCGCATCGAGGGCTGGAACACTGACCTCGAAGTCGTCCCGCAGTGACGCGTGGGACGCTGTCATCGCCGCGCCGAACCTGCCCCAGTCCCGGGCAGCAGCCGCTGCACGTGCGTCGTGGACCAGCCCTTGCTCCCGCACCACATGGCGTACTCTGCGTCCCTCGCTGGTGGTTGTGAACACGGACGGCAGCGCCTCTGCGAAGATGTCAGGTATGGCGTCCAACGGGTGACCCAGGCCGGCGAGACCGGCAGCGAGTTCTTCCCGCCGCCGGTTGTAGATGCCGTCGGCGAGCCGGCGTTCCTGGCCGCAGTGAATCAACAGCAGTTCTCTGTCTCCAAGCGGGAGTGGGACCGCTTCGATGGCCGCTGTTGCGCAGTTGATGGCCACGGCACCTTCGCTGTTTCCATGCACGATGGCCAGCTGGTCCATGAGTCCGCACGCTGTTCCGACACGCTCCACTTCCACCCGCTGCGCATACCGGGCCAACGCCGTACCCTCGATGCGCGGGAGCCAGTCGGCATCCATCAGCGCGAGGGCCAGCGCCAGGGTGAACGAGGCGGAACTCGACAGGCCGCCTCCGGAGAGATCCCCGCTCACCACCAGATCCAACCCGGGGCCCCATGTGGTTTCGTGGTTCAGCGCAAGCAACCCGCTGACGAAGTCCCGCCAGTCGCCGTGCGCAAGCGCCGTGTCGGCAACTTCGAAGGGTGCCGCATCCACTTCGTCGAGCGCATGGATCCGCAGACCGGGCGCGTCGCGCTCAAGCGCGAGTACCGCAGTGCCGCGATCCAGGGTCATGGGCAGCACTGTCCCGCCGAGGTAGTCGATGTGATCGCCGATCAGATTGACGCGGCCCGGCGCCCAGTACAGCCCGCGGCTTCGCTGACCCGTCAGATGGCGCTCGGCAAACGCTGCGACGCGGGCACGGGCATCGGCCGGTTCAGTCACGGCACATCTCCGTCAGCAACACCTAACCGGTTGGCCGCAGACAACTCAGGCGTCATGCAGAGCTCCAGCCTGTGGGAGACTGCAGGCGGCGGAGCCGACGCCGCGATGACGTGTGGGAGACTGCAGGCGACGCAGCGAGCGCCGACTGATCCTGAACCCATGCGCCACGCCGAAAGCTCGGCCCGTCCGCGCTGCGCG